>CAZXIR010000008.1:28371-31840 GCA_964640845.1 uncultured Syntrophomonas sp. | reverse complement strand
TATTCTCTTGCCTATTCTAAAAGCTGTTCTAATTGTAATAATGTAACATAGATTTTAACATATTGCAGGAGAGGTGGACAGGGATGCATAACAGAAATATCCAGAATGTTTTCAAAAGCATTTTTTTATTGCAAATATTTATGATTATTATTTTTGCCGGATTGAGCCTCGATTTTAGTAATAATCATATGAACCCCTGGTTAATTCCGGGTAATGCAGTTCAAAACGGTTCTTTTTTGTGCGCCAGTATTAATGAAAAAGTTGCGCAAAGACTGGTTGGCAGTGTGAATTGCGCTATGGCCGGGGATACTGATATTGATCACCTCTCAGCTAATTATTTAGGTCGGCAATTTGCGGAAAATATGTTTACTACCAGCATAAATGCTCTGGCTTACAGTAAGGATGGCAATGAAGAAGCTAAACCAGCAGAAAATACTAGTTCTGCCATCGAAGATATTAAGCTTCCTGCTATTAGGATGGAGACGGAAGAATTGGTATCACCAATACTTATAAAATCGGCTCAGGATGCTCGCATAGTATTTTATTGTACCCATAGTGCCGAAACCTACCTCCCAGATTCTGGACAGGCCAAGTTAGACGGGCAAAGGGGGCTGGTTAATAATGTTGCTAGGTATATGGCAGAAATTTTGGTTAAAAAAGGATTGACAGCAGATTACATAAATACCATCCACGACTGGCCAGAATATAATGAGAGCTATACTAATTCCAGAGATACAGTAAAGAAAATAATGGATTCCCCTGATTCCAATTTGCTGGCTTTGTTTGATGTGCATCGCGATAGTATCCCGGGGACCACTCAGGCTGCCACTGTTACCATAGATGGCCGTAAGAGTGCAGTAATATTGATTGTAGTAGGTACCGATGAACGGAAAGAGCATCCTCATTGGAAAGAAAATTTGTCCTTTGCTCAAAAATTATTTAAAGAGGGGCAGCTGATGTACCCAGGCTTGATCAAGGGAGTAAGAACCAAAGCCGGAACATATAATCAGGAGTATCATAACCATGCCTTGTTGCTGGAAATGGGGAGTGATTATAACAGTCTGGAGGAAGCAAAGTACGCGGGAGCATTATTTACTAATGTGTTACTGGAAGTGTTGGAGAAAGAAGTGGAATAGGTGCGAAATATTATCATAAGCACAGTTTTTATATTAATCATTACACTTATCGCAGCTGCTTTAAACATCAGTAATGATAGCATAAACCAGCTAACCGGAGAAGAACGTCTTGCAGTAATAGCTATAAATTTAGATAATAGAAATATAAATTTACAGCTGCTAGGGGAAGAATATCAATTTTCCCAGCCAGTAGAAAAGTCATCACAATTATTTGAACACTGCAGCTCCTCGATTCGGAATTTCCTGCTTAATATATGGATTATATTAACGCCGTTATTGTTCAATAATGATTTAATAAATAAATAAGACTGCAAGCCAGGCTGAGGGTTAAAAAACCCAGGCTTTTTTGTGTCTGCATAATTTTTTAGATTAAAATAGATGCCATATTAGGTTTGCCATCGATTGCTGTAATAAGTGAGTTTAAAAAAATCAGATAATATCTGGACTGTGGGTGTTGCCTTAATTAACCAGGACAATAGTGATGTTTAAGTTAGCTATTGATTTGCATAATTGAGATATGTAGTATATCGAGTATAATAGTATCCATATTCATCTGAGGCATAAATTTCATCAAATTGGTTATTAGAGCAAGAGACTGGAGTTGAGGTCTTGAGTGAAACGGGTCAGCGGGTTGCCAAAGCAGCCCTGCTTTTGATGATCACTGTAGCTGTATCCAGGATTCTTGGATACGGCCGGGAAGTGGCTCTTTATACATTGTTAGGGCAAAACTATGTTACCGATGCATACCGAGCAGCATTTTCAGTTCCCGATTTTCTGTATATGCTTTTGGTCGGAGGTGCATTAAGTTCTGCTTTTATTCCGGTATTTTCATCGTGTTTAGCCACAAATAAAGAAGCCCAAGGTTGGAAGTCGGCCAGTATAGTATTCAATTATTCCATGATCGGCCTAATTATTTTAGTTATTGCTGCCTATATCTATACCAGGCCTCTGATTAATCTTTTGGCACCAGGACTTCCTAATCAATATCTGGCTCTGGCAGTCAGCTTGACCCACATTATGTTTTTGCAGACCATCTTTATGAGTTTTAATGGTTTTGCTATGGGAATTTTAAACTCCTATAATAATTTTACTGCCCCGGCATTGGGAAGCCTGGTTTATAATCTGGTTATCATCGTGGTCGGGGTACTATTTATGGATCGTCTGGGAGTTGCAGCATTTTCTTATGGTGTGGTCATAGGGGCGGCACTTAATTTTGCCGTTCAGATACCTGCTTTGCGCAAGGTAGGCATTAAATATCATTATTCTCTGGATTACAAAGATGATGGATTCAGACAGATAATAATTCTGATGCTGCCGGTTTTGGTTGGACTGGGGGTAATACAATTAAATCTATTTGTGACTCAGAACATTTCATCTACTCTAGGTTCAGGGACCATAAGCGCATTAAATTTGGCCCAGAAGATTATGAATCTGCCTATTGGAATTTTTGCCGTGTCTATTGCTATAGCGATATTTCCCACCCTTACTACCCTGGCAGCGCGGGGAAGAATGGAGCAGTTCAAGCAGAGCACGGCATTGGGTTTGAGGGCCATAATTTTAGTCAGTATACCGGCTTCGTTAGGGCTGATAGCAGTGGGAGAGGCCCTTATTAGACTGCTTTTTCAGCAGGGCCAGTTTACTCCCTTAATGACCATAACCACCAGTCAGGCCCTGATCTACTACAGCCTGGGCTTGTTTGCTTACTCAGCCATACAGGTGCTAAACCGAAGTTTCTATGCTCTAAAAGATACCAGGACCCCCATGATAGCTGCTGCCATCACCATAGTAGTTAATATATTTCTTTCCTTGCAGCTTGCCGGTCCATATAAACATCAGGGTTTGGCCTTGGCCTATGCTTTGGCTGGGGTGGTGAATTTTGTATTATTAATAGGTATTTTGAGGGTAAAAATTGGTAAAATAGGAGGGAGCCTTATTTTATCCAGCCTGCTAATCTCTACTGCAGCATCTCTAGTAATGTTTTTTGCAGTTCGCTATTCTTTAGCATATTTGCTGGTGGTATTGAGCTTCGGCGCCAAATTGAATTTGCTGTTAGGAACTAGTATAGCAGTGTTAATCGGTGCCGCAATTTATTCTATTATAATATATCCTTTTAAGCTAGAAGAGACCGAACTGCTCCTGAATATGCTGCGCAGGAAACTACCAGGCCGGGTCTGATTGATAGGACTGTATTAATGGGATATAATCTTGTAAGATTAAGAATGTTTAAATAAAAAATAAACTCATGGGGATGAAGGCTTAAGGTTAGCGCAGGGGGAAAGGAGATTCGTAGAGGGGAAACATAACTATTCCAACCAATCAATCTTAAGCACTAC
>CAZXIR010000008.1:26172-28361 GCA_964640845.1 uncultured Syntrophomonas sp. | reverse complement strand
CAGCAAACTTATACTTAAGAGCTAAGACCGGCCCCAAGCGTTCTTAAGCCTTCATCCCCACCTTAGCCAATTCTTATTAGTGGTAGTGGCCCCCGGCCATGGGGGGTTAGAAACTTTTGTTCTAGATTTAAGTCTGGAGGTTAATAAAATTGCAGGATAGAATCAGAAATTTTAGCATCATTGCTCACATAGACCATGGCAAGTCTACTCTGGCAGATCGCTTATTGCAGGTTACGGGTGCGATTACTGCAAGAGAAATGCGAGAGCAGTATCTGGATAAGATGGATCTGGAAAGAGAAAAAGGAATTACTATCAAATTGCAGCCGGTTAGATTGAAGTACCAGGCCCGGGATGGAAAGGAATACATACTGAACTTGATTGATACACCGGGCCATGTTGATTTCTCTTATGAAGTTTCCCGCAGCCTGGCAGCTTGTGAAGGAGCCCTGCTGATTGTAGATGCCTCCCAGGGGATTGAAGCCCAAACACTAGCCAATGTCTATATGGCCATGGACTTAAATCTGGAAGTTATTGGAGTAGTTAACAAGATAGATCTGCCTGGCGCTGAGCCAGAAATGGTTAAACAGGAGATGGAAGATGTCCTGGGCATTGATCATAGTGAAATCATTCCCATATCAGCGAAAATGGGCTTAGGTATTGAAGAGGTACTGGAAGCTATAGTGAATAAAATTCCGGCCCCGGTTGGCGACGGGGAGGGTCCTTTACAAGCATTGATTTTTGATTCCTATTTCGATTCTTATAAAGGTGCTATATCATATATACGGGTAGTTGCCGGTGAGGTTAAAAAAGGTGATATGATTAAGATGATGGCCACTGGTAAGCAGTTTGAAGTTAGTGAAATTGGCGTTATAAACCCTTATATGACCGAAGTGCAAAGCTTGCAGGCGGGTGAGGTAGGATACCTGGTAGCGGGTATAAAAAATGTTATCGATACCCGGGTAGGTGATACCATAACCGGAGCAAAAGTATCGGCTTCTATGGCTTTGCCAGGTTATCAGGAAGTTAAACCTATGGTTTACTGTGGACTTTATCCGTTGGAAAACAATGATTTCGAAAAATTAAGGGATGCTTTAGATAAACTGAAGCTTAATGATGCGTCCTTATTTTATGAACCAGAAAGTTCAGATGCCTTAGGCTTTGGGTTCCGCTGTGGTTTTCTAGGGCTATTACATCTGGAGATTGTCAGGGAACGACTGGAGCGCGAGTATGATTTAAGCCTTATGGCTACAGCCCCGGTAGTAGTGTATCGAATCCAGCTAACCGATGGAAGTGAAATAGATGTGCAAAACCCCACTCACTGGCCTCCATCGCAAAAAATACAGGCAGTGCTGGAACCTTATTATAAGGCCACCATCATGGTGCCTCAGGACTATGTAGGTACTATCATGGAACTATGCCAGGAAAAACGGGGCACTTACATTAACATGGAGTACCTGACTGCACAGCGAGTTATAATTACTTATAAACTACCTCTATCTGAAATTCTTTATGATTTCTTCGATTTAATGAAATCAAGAACTAAAGGTTATGCATCTTTGGACTACGAGTTGAGCGGTTATGAGATTTCTGATCTGGTTAAACTGGATGTTATGCTCAATGGGGAAGTTATAGATGCCTTAAGTTTCATAACTCATAAGGATAACTCCTATCAGAGAGGAAGATCAATTGCCCAGCGACTGAGAAAAATCATTCCCCGACAGATGTATGAAGTCATTATTCAGGCAGCTATTGGCAGCAAGGTAATTGCTCGAGAGAATATAAAGGCGATGAGAAAAGATGTTCTGGCCAAGTGTTACGGTGGAGATATCACCCGAAAAAAGAAACTGCTGGAGAAACAGAAGGAAGGCAAGAAAAGGATGAAGCAGATCGGTCGTATCGAAGTACCAAAAGATGCCTTTATGAGCGTAATGGATATCGAAAAAGAATAGAATGGATTAAATACCAATTTTAAGTTATTTCAAGGGAATGGCAGTTTGGTCAAATATATCGAGAAATGAGGTTGGTATGTGATTTCGGCAGCAGATGCAAAAGATGGCAGAAGCTTATATGTACACATACCCTTTTGTCTAAAGAAATGCCGTTATTGTGATTTCTATTCTTTGCCAGCTGGTTCTTCAGCCATGTTAAAACGATATACAAAGGCATTGAAAAAGGAATTGGAAATCAAA
>CAZXIR010000008.1:11122-26072 GCA_964640845.1 uncultured Syntrophomonas sp. | reverse complement strand
ATAAGCAATTATAATCTGGATTTAATATATGGTATACCGGGGCAAACTATGAGCAGTTGGGAGAAAACCTTGGAAATTGCACTAGAGGCTGAACCGGCGCATTTATCCATGTATCTGCTGCAGTTGGATGAGAGTACCCCTCTAGCAGTTGATATCAGAAAAGGTAGGTTCACATTGCTGAGGGAAGAATGTGAAGCGCAGATGTATGAATTGGGAATGGAAATGATTAATACCCGGGGTCTTATGCAGTACGAAATATCAAACTTTTCTCGCCCGGAGTATGAATGCCAACACAATTTAGGATACTGGAAAGCTATGGAATATATAGGAATAGGTGCTGGTGCAGTTAGTTTTACTGACCAACGACGCTATATTAACAAGCGGGATTTAATCCATTACTTATCGGCTATGGAGAATGGCACACAGTGTGAAGTAGAAGAACTTGAATACATGAAAGGGCATGAGTTAGTTGCCGATGCGATTATCCTGGGCCTCAGAATGTGTAATGGTATTGATCTTCAACAGCTCCAAGTGAGGTATGGCATAAATATTCTCGATTACTATAAAGAAGTAATAGAAGAGTATATAGACAGAGGTTTATTATATATCAACAACGGCCGGCTCAGGTTTAGCCAGAAAGCATATTTTATATCCAATGAGGTGCTTTGCCACTTTGTTGCTTGATTTAGAGTCTTGACAATACGTACTACAGGTGCTATTTTTTAATAAATACTGGTTAGCACTCAATCGATGAGAGTGCTAACAGCTAGGTGATAATTATGACCCTGGATAATCGTAAAAGCAAAATATTAGAATCCATTATTCGCGACTATGTAGAAAGTGCCGAACCGGTAGGTTCACGTTCGGTAGTAAGAAAACATAATCTCAGGATAAGTGCGGCTACAGTTCGTAATGAAATGGCTGATTTGGAGGATATGGGATATTTGGAGCAGCCACATACTTCTGCGGGCAGAATACCTTCAGAAATGGGTTTTAGGTATTATGTGGACTGTATGATGCAAAAAGAGACTCTGGATAATACTGAACTGGAACTATTACAGAAGATATTAAACGAAAATATAGGCGAATGGAGCGATGTGGTTGGTAAAGTTGGTAGTTTCCTATCTCAGGTTACTAATTATGCCTCTTTCGTCATAGTTCCGTCCATAAAATTGAGCGAGTTTAAGAATATTCAAATTATTCCGATTACTGATGGTAAAGCAATGCTATTGGTAGTAACCGATGTTGGTGTATTAATGCACCGTCAAATAGACATTCCTTCCTCTATTGCCAGTGAAGAATTGCAACTGATAGGAAAGGCATTTACCAGGGTGTTATCAGGAACCAGGCTGGATGAGATGAGACGTAATGAATTAAAAGCCCTGCGCGAAGATTTGAAAAATCGTAGGAAAGTTATCGATAAAGTACTGGAAGCAATTGATGTTATGATGCAAGGTTCCAAGGATGAAAGTGTAGTGATAAGCGGTGCTTTGAATATATTGAATGAACCGGAGTTTAAGGATTTGGATAAGTTAAAGCGGATATTAACCATCCTGGAAGAAGATGTTTTATTGAAACAGATTATTCCCGATACTATCAGTGAAGAGGTTAATATCACTATAGGAAAAGAAAACAAATCTGAAGATCTACAGGAGATGAGCTTGGTAATAGCCGGGTATAATAACTTCAGTGAGATGGGGAAAATAGGGGTTATTGGCCCAATTAGGATGGAATACTGGAAGGCAGCGGGAACTGTGGAATCCCTCCGTAACATTCTGGACCAGGTATTAAGCAAGAAGTATTTTTAAATTAATTATGCCAGGGTTAGAATAGTTATAGTTAATGCAGCATTGACGTATGGTTGAAAAAATCTTCAGCCGTTCTGATATAGCACCAGTGCAAATAGTATCGACCCGTAGGAATCAAGCAAATTCAGAAAATACTTTTTTTATTGAGGTGATTGTGGTGGATGATAATAAATTTGATAGTGTTCAAGGTGAAGTGAATAGTGGCGAGAGCACAGAAGATATGCAAGAAGAAGTTTTGGAAAATTCAGAACAACAGTTGCAAGAGGAGATTAGTAAACTGAAGAAAGACCTAAAGACCAGTAATGATTTGTACCTACGGGCTCTAGCCGAAGTGGACAATATCAGAAAAAGAAACATTCGAGAACGAGAAGAATATATAAAGTTTGCAGCATTGCCTTTGGTCAAAAAAATTCTTACAGTGATTGATGATTTAGAAAGAGCCATTAGTATGTATGACCCTAAACAGGACCCGGAAATGCTGGTGAAAGGTGTTGAAATGATTAATACCCGACTAAAAGAAATTGTTGAACAAGAAGGAGCTGAGGTTTTGAGTGCAGTTGGTGAACCATTTGATCCTCAGTATCACCAACCGTTAGCCATAGAACAAAACAGCAACTATCCGCAAAATACGGTTATCGAAGAATTGCAAAAGGGCTATATAATGCATGGTCGGGTTATACGGCCTACTCTGGTTAAGGTTAGTAATTAGCTATAGGTAAAAAAATTCATTTATATAGATTTTGGAGGTGTTGATAATGAGCAGGGTTGTAGGAATAGATCTGGGAACAACTAATTCTTGTATTGCTATTATGGAAGGTAAAGAAGCCAATGTTATCACTAATGCAGAGGGAGAACGTACTACTCCTTCAGTAGTAGGGTTTTCTAAAACCGGTGAAAGACTGGTAGGCAGAGTCGCCAAACGGCAGGCCATAACCAACCCGGAAAGAACTATTGTTTCTATTAAAAGGAAAATGGGTACTGACTATAGTGTTCAAATAGATCAGAAAAAATATTCGCCTCCTGAAATTTCAGCTATGATACTTCAGAAACTAAAGGCTGACGCTGAGGCATATCTGGGAGAAAAGATAACCCAGGCAGTAATAACGGTACCAGCATATTTTACTGATTCGCAGCGCCAGGCCACCAAAGATGCAGGTAAGATAGCCGGGTTGGAAGTTTTAAGAATAATAAACGAACCTACTGCAGCTGCGCTAGCTTATGGTTTAGATAGAGAGGATATGCAGACTATACTTGTTTTTGACCTGGGTGGTGGTACCTTTGATGTATCGATTCTGGAAATAGGAGATGGAGTTTTTGAGGTTAAAGCCACCAGCGGAAATAATCGCCTGGGTGGAGATGACTTTGATGATAAAATTATTAAATGGCTGGTGGAAGAATTTAAAAAAGATAATGGCGTTGACTTGAAAAACGATAAAATGGCCATGCATAGATTAAAAGAAGCCGCCGAAAAAGCAAAACATGAACTTTCCGGAGTCATGAGCACGGATATCAATATACCTTATATTACTGCTACTCAGGAGGGACCTCTGCACCTGGAACGTACTTTGACCAGAGCCAGATTTGACGAGATGACTGCCGACTTGGTAGAAAAGACTATGGGACCTACCCGTCAGGCTATGAAAGATTCGGGATTGAAACCACAGCAAATTGATAAAATTATTCTGGTAGGGGGTTCAACCAGAATACCGGCGGTACAGGATGCAGTAAAGAATTTTATAGGTAAAGAACCATTTAAAGGGATAAACCCAGATGAAGTGGTAGCGGTAGGGGCTGCTATACAGGCCGGGGTTTTGTCCGGTGAAGTAACAGATGTAGTATTGCTTGATGTAACTCCATTATCATTAGGCATAGAAACCCTGGGCGGGGTATTTACCAGGATTATTGAGAGAAATACTACCATTCCAACTTCCAAAAGCCAAATTTTTACCACTGCTGCTGATAATCAACCCTCAGTAGATGTTCATGTTCTTCAGGGGGAAAGAAAGATGGCCTCCGGAAATGTTACCATGGGTAGATTCCAATTAAGCGGCATACCTCCTGCTCCCCGAGGCTTACCTCAGATAGAAGTGAAGTTTGATATCGATGTAAATGGCATCGTAAATGTTACCGCCAAAGATATGGCTACCAACAAAGAACAGACTATAACCATTACTTCATCCAGCGGCCTAAGCGATGAAGATATAAACCGTATGGTTCAAGATGCGGAGAAATTTGCAGAAGAAGACGAAAAACGCTTGGAAGAGATCGAGGCCAGGAATGCTGCAGATAGTATGATATACCAAAGTGAGAAGGTATTAAAAGAAAATGCAGATAAAATTGATGAGGAATTAAAGAATGAGTTAGAAGCGGCCCGAGATGAACTGAACAAGGCCCTGGAGGGGAATGATATTGAAAGCATCAAGGCGGCTACCGAAGCAATGACTCAGGTATTTTACAAAATAAGTGCAAAATTATACGAACAGGCCAATCCTCAAGGGGGAGAGGCCGGGCCAGCTTCTGACGGAGATGTTTTTGATGCCGATTACGATATAGCTGATGAGGAAAAATAAATTTTGGCATGTAAAATACCTGGTGTACAGAGTATAATATTAAAATAAGTATGTTAATCTGGGTTCAGTTTTAGTATTTGATACAGTAAGGATATGGCTATGCTAAGCTGTAACTGTGAAGATATAAAACAGGAGAGTTATATAAACCCGGAAGCAATTGTTGCTTCCGGGTTTACCCGGCTTAGGAAGGTGGAGTGCAATGTCTTCTAAACGTGATCTATATGAGATACTGCAATTATCCAAGGATGCTTCTGCGGAAGATATCAAGAGGGCATACAGGAAAATGGCCAGAAAATACCATCCTGATGTGAATCGGGAAGAAAATGCAACGGAGAAATTTAAGGAAATCAGCGATGCCTACGAAATATTAAGTGACCCCCAGAAAAGAGCCACTTATGATCGCTTCGGTCACGACGCTTTTGATCCCACCAAAAATGCAGGCACAGGAGGATTTGGGGGCTTCGACCCCAATGATCTGGGCGGTTTCGGAGATATTTTTGATATGTTTTTTGGCAGCAGTGGTGCTGGGCGTGGGAACAGGAACGGACCGAGGCGGGGTGCCGATAAAGAAATTCGTCTGGATATAGACTTCGAAGATGCAGTATTTGGGCTGGAGAAAGAAATTGAAATAAATCGAATTGAAAAATGTGATAAATGCAATGGAAATGGTGCAGAACCAGGTACTAAAATCAAAGACTGTCCAGAATGTAATGGCAGCGGACAGGTCAGAAGTGTACAAAGTACTCCGTTTGGGCGCTTTGAGACAGTTAAAAACTGCAGCCGTTGTCGGGGTGAAGGGCGAGTGTTGGAAAAACCTTGTTCAGCTTGCAAGGGAAATGGGCAGGTTCGAAAGCCTCGCAAAATAAATTTACGCATACCAGCAGGTATTGATACCGGTTCCAGGTTAAGGATACAGGGTGAGGGAGAGCATGGACAGCGAGGAGGTCCTGCTGGGGACTTATATATTACGATTGTGGTAAAACCCCATGCCGATTTTAAGCGGGAAGGGTATACATTGATAAAAAATCTACAAATCAATTTTGTGCAAGCAGCTCTCGGTACAGATATAACAATTTCTTTGTTGGGAGGAACCAATCATAATCTACACATTCCTGAAGGAACTCAGCCAGGCACTGTACTAACAGTTAAGAGTAAAGGGGTACCATATTTGAATGGACACCGTTTTGGGGATTTAAAAATTATTATTGATGTAACCATACCTAAAAAACTGAATAAAAGACAGAAAGAACTCCTGACATCTTTTTTTGACCCGGAAGAAGATACTAAAGCAGCTAAAAAAGGCTTATTCGATAAATTTAAAGATGCCATGGGATAGGGGTGTGTAAATGAACTGGAAAGAAGTTAGCGTGCTGACCGAAGGAATATGTGTTGAAGCAGTAGCAGGCATTTTTCACCACCTGGGCTCAGGTGGTGTTATTATTGAAGATCCTCAGGCAGCCAGAAAGTATGTTAAAAAAGATGCCTGGGATTCCCAAGCCGTTTCTCCTGATTTTCTAAACCATGAGTTTGTAGTGGTAAAAGGTTACTTTCTGGACGAACGCAACATTATGGACGACTTAATGTTAAGATTGGATGCGGTTAAGTCTAATTTCGGTATTGAATGCAAAGTTTATATAGATGAAGTTAAAGATGAAGACTGGGAAACCTCCTGGAAGAAGTATTATCATACCTTCAAGGTAGGGAAACGGCTGGTAATCAAGCCCTCCTGGGAGGAATACCGGCCGGAAAACCATGAAATAGTAATAGAAATCGATCCCGGTATGGCTTTTGGGACCGGGATACATGCATCTACCCGCTTCTGTTTGGTTTTTTTAGATGAATACATTCAAGGCGGGGAACAAGTAGTCGATGCGGGATGTGGGTCAGGAATACTGTCGATAGCTGCTGCAAAATTGGGTGCCAGGTCTATAAAAGCCATGGATATTGATGAAATAGCAGTACAAGTTGCCAAGGATAATATAGCCTTGAACCACCTGGATTATAAAATAGATATCTCTTATGGTAATATTGTTGAGGAAATACTAAAGATGGAAGCGGATGTGATACTAGCCAACATAACCGCTGAGGTAGTGGAAATGCTGATTCCTAGAGCAGCTGAAATACTCCCGCCCGGAGGTTATTTTTTTGGCTCTGGTATAGTAGACAGTCGGTGGCCTGGGGTTAAACAGCAGTTGGAAAAATGTGGATTCTTAATAGAAAAGGTCTTAACTGATACCGACTGGATGGGAGTATCTGCAGTGAAGCAGGGGTAAGGGGTCTAATCGCCTCCCCCTGCACTAGCCTTAAGCCTTCATCCCCATGAAATTATTTTCTAAGTAATTATGGTAGGTCTTTTTCACAAGACCCGGCCAGGCTATCTGGATAGAAAGGGTGTTAGCAATGCACCGTTTTTTTGTGTCCGCGGACAATATCCGAGATAATACCGCTTTTATAGATAAACAGGAAGCACATCATATAAAAAAGGTGCTTCGCCTTAAAGAAGGTGATAAGATCACCTTGTTTGATGGCAGTGGGCAAGAATATCAGGCTCTGCTGATAGAAGACAAAAAATATGGTTTATTAGGTCAAATAAAGGAAATATCTATAAAAGAAGATTCTCCTGAAATATCCTTGTGCCTGGTACAGGCTATAGCCAAAGGGGATAAGATGGATAGTATTATTCAAAAGGCTACCGAAATTGGAGTGTCAGTCATTTATCCTCTACTGTCTGAACGTACCATAGTGCGTCTGCAGGGAGATAACAGAGCAAAGAAGGTTATCCGGTGGCAGCATGTTGCCAGGGAGGCCTGTAAACAGTGTCGCCGCAATGTGGTTCCGCTTATAAAACCAATTATAGAAATTAGCGGCATTTATGAAGAGATAGGTAACTTTCCAGCAGTGATGCTGTATGAAAACGAAAAAGATGCCAGTCTGCGGCAGGTTTTGGATAATATTAGAAATAGGGTATGGAATGACAAAAAGCTATTTTTAATAGTAGGGCCGGAAGGTGGATTTTCTGTGGCCGAGGTAGAAAAGGCATGTAGTCGGGGGGTAAAGACTGCATCTCTAGGTTCCCGGATATTACGCACCGAAACCGCAGGTATAGCAGCATCGAGCATTATTATGTATGAATATGGCCTGCTGGGCACTTAGAGTCGCGGCATAGCACCAACAAACGTGGCGTCTCTCCAGGGACCTTAATAAGAAAATACCTCCAATCTTCATAAGTGGTTGCGGCCTAAGGCCATGGGGGGTAATGTGAAAGGATTATCTATGAGAGTTGCATTTCGTACCCTGGGATGCAAGGTTAACCAGGTGGAAACAGAACAAATGAAAGAAGAATTTCTGGCTCGAGGTTATGAACTGGTTGATTTTAACCAGAAAGCAGAAATATATATTATAAATACCTGTACGGTAACTCATACCAGTGACAGAAAATCAAGATCTGTGATTAGAAGAACAATACGCAACAACCCCATGGCAATAATTGCCGCAGTTGGTTGTATGGCCCAAGTTAATGCCGATCAGTTGGTAGGAATTGAAGGGCTTAATTTAATTGTGGGTAATAGTCACAAAGAACAGCTAGCAGATATCATTGAAGGATACCTGGCAGATGGAAGCGATTCTTGCAGGATATTGGCCGATCCTCTGGCAACAGGGAGCAACCTAAAGGTGGCTGGCTATACAAGGCATCATCAGAGGACTAGAGGCTTCATTAAAATCCAGGATGGATGTGAGAATTACTGCTCCTACTGTATTGTCCCCTATACCAGGGGACCGGTTCGCAGTAAAAGGCCAAATGATATATTCTTGGAGATTGATCAACTGCTTAGGTTGGGGTATCGTGAACTGGTATTAACCGGAATACACACTGGCCTGTATGGTCATGACATGGTGGACTGGGATATTAGCAGATTATTACAAGAAATATTTGCCGGTATTAAAGGCCGGTATAGAATTCGGCTCAGTTCCATCGAACCGTTGGAAGTTAGCGAATCATTGATCGAAGTAGCTGCTTTAGAACCACGTTTGTGCAGACACCTGCATATACCGTTGCAAAGTGGCAGTGATATTATTTTGCAGGCTATGAACAGGAGATATGATAGAGAATATTATAGGAAAACGCTCCATAAAATTGCTTCTCTGATACCGGATATTGCCCTCACCACAGATATTATGGTGGGCTTTCCCACCGAAAGTGAAAGCGATTTTATGCAAAGTGTAGATTTATTGCGGGAACTTCCGGTATATGATCTTCATGTTTTTCAATATTCTTTACGTCGGGGAACTACTGCGGCTCTTTTGTCACCCCAGGTGAATGAAGTTGAAAAGCACCGGAGAAGTCAATTACTGATAAATATAGCCCGGCAAAAGAAAAGTGACTTTATCAAGAGCTTGGGAAACAAGGAATTAGAGGTTTTGGTGGAGAAGAAAACAGGACCTGATTTATATCGGGGTTTGACTGATAATTATGTTCAAGTAGAGCTAAATTCCAAACAAGATATAACTGGCCAGTTTGTGAATGTCATACTGGACGGGGATAGGGAAGGTTCGTTGATCTGCACTGGTAAGCCTATTTAGTTCAGATATTAGTGATGTAAATTCAGACCAAGAACCTTTAGATTTGCATTTTGCTCTTGACTCTAACTATGTTTTAGGTGACTATTAATTCGGACCATTCATTTTCATATTATCAGTTGAATGGAGTGAATTTTGATATACTATAAAGGGAGGTGAAGCAATGCCTAATAATGATGACTGTATATTTTGCAAAATAATTGCTGGTGAGATCCCATCGAAAATAGTATTTCAAGATGACCTGCTTATTGCTATCGAAGATATTAATCCTACCGCTCCAGTACATATTCTTATTATCCCTAGGGAACATATCGTTTCCTTAAACGAAGTTGACGATAGCCAGAGTGAAATTTTAAGTCAGATTCAGATAAAAGCTGCCCGAATTGCTAGAGAGATGAATATATACCAGAATGGGTACCGCTTGGTAAATAACTGTGGTGAATGGGGTGGTCAGACCGTGATGCACCTCCATTATCACCTGATAGGCGGAAGAAAAATGGCTTGGCCGGCAGGGTAATCTTGACGCAAGGCCCTTTGAAATAGTACAATATAATGGCATTTATATAGCCCAAACGATGAGGGGAGGGAAATGATGAGCGAAGTTAAAGTAGGAAAAAATGAATCCCTGGATAGCGCTTTAAGAAGGTTCAAAAGATCCTGTCAAAAGTCTGGGGTTATGCAAGATATAAGAAAGCATGATCACTATGAAAAACCGAGTATTAAGAGGAAAAAGAAGTCCGAAGCTGCACGCAAGAAGAAGAAATTTTAGGAGGGAAAAAGTTGTCCCTTGCTGATAGATGGTTTGAAGATATATCAGTAATTTAGCAATACCTTCCCGAGCAGTTAGATGAGAGCTTAATAAGGGCTATAATTAAAAAAACTGTAACCGGACCTGGGACTTAGTTCATGAAAACCGGAAAAGTAATTAAAGAAATCATGCCTGGGTAAAAGGATCAACAGATGTAAGATTAATGAATCAACTGCTTAAACAATACTAAGGCAAAAGGTTGTAAAAGCCTGTTAAGGATAAATATTTATTCTTGGCAGGCTTTTAATTTTTTTAATAATTACAGTACAATAGAAGAAGCATATAGTAAGTGGGAGGATGGGTATGAGTTTTTTAAAAAGCGCTCGGGGGAAAAAGAAAAAATTCGTGTACGTAGTAGCTAGTCTGGTAATTATTTCTTTTTTGTCCAGTATTATTGTAGTCAACTTCATTTAAATACTTTTATTAAATCTTAAACCTCCTTGAACAGAATATTTTCCTTAAATAATTAATCAAAATAAAGGGGTCTCAATGCTTGGACTTATATTGCTGTATAAATAGGTTAGCTATGTTATAATAGTCACAAGATATAAAGCGACTTTTTGCGACAAATTTCTTTTGGGTAAGGAGGTACATTCCTTGACACAAATGCAACCAATTAATAATATTAATGTTGGAGAAGCGATGACTTGTAATTTCGGTCGTGTTAATGGGAATATCGCAGTTGAGACAGTAATGAGTATGATGCTGGAGAATCACTGGGGAGAAGTGGTTGTAGAGGATAATGATTTTGCAGGTGGTTTTAAACTGGTAACCAAAGAACATCTTCTGAGGTGCGTAGAAAACGGCTTTCCAACCCACTTGCCCATATCAGAAATCGGCAGCAAAAACGCTATTACTACTACTGTTGATGAACCACTGGTAGAGGCTCGGGAAATCATGAGGCAACTCAGGATTGGCCGACTGCCGGTTATAGATATCACTGGAAATATTGTTGGCATGTTAACTGCTAGGGATGTATGTAATGGATTTAGTGATAAACTGGAAACCCTCGGCGAACATATGTATGCCATATTGCACAATATCAGCCAGGCCATTCATGTAATTGACTGCGAGGGTCGGGTTATTTTTTGGAATCGAAGTGCAGAACATTTGTTTGAAATAAATGCTGAGAATATTGTTGGCTTTAAACTGAAGGAATTTTTCCCGGATGATGTATCTTTGCAAGTAATAGCTACCGGCGAGTCATTGCCCAGTACTTTCTGTGAGTTAAGGGAAGGCTTATATGTGGTCCGCGATGCGGTTCCCGTAATTATGCCGGATGGGACTGTGGTAGGCGCAGTTGCTACCACTACCGATGTCAGTCATTCCAAGACTTTAATGGAAGAGCTGAATCGGGTTAACAGTAGAGTAAAAAAGCTTCAGGAAAGACTTGTTAATCAGGAGGATTTTATTAAGGAGCCCTTTTATACTATAAACCCAGATACCAAGAGAGTCTTGTTCCAAGCCCAGCGGGTAGGCAGTACCGATGCGACAGTACTGATTCAGGGCGAGAGTGGTACTGGAAAAGAATTGATGGCCAATGTAATTTATCAAAGCAGCAAACGGGCTAAACAACCTTTTATTGCAGTGAACTGTAGCGCCATACCCAGTACTCTGTTTGAAAGTGAGATGTTCGGTTATGAAGCGGGCAGCTTTACCGGTGGTCATAAATCTGGCAAACCAGGTAAATTTGAACTAGCTAGTGGAGGTACTATATTTCTGGATGAGATAGGCGAACTTCCCTTGGATATGCAGGCCAAGCTGTTAAGGGTAATTCAGGAACGCAGTTTTTATCGAGTTGGTGGCACATCACCGGTAGAAGTTAATGTCAGGTTAATAGCAGCAACTAATAAGGACTTGGCCCATTTGGTTGCAGAAGGAAAATTTCGAGAAGACCTTTTCTATCGTTTGAATGTAGTTACATTGGAAATTCCACCGTTAAGACAGAGGCAGGAAGATATAGCTGGTTTGATAAATAGATTTATCAGCGAGATGGAATGCGTGTATATGAGGTCCATAGCTGGAATTGATAAACAGGTTGTGGACTTGTTTGAGGCTTATGAATGGCCTGGCAACGTAAGGCAGCTGCATAACCTTCTGGAAAGCGTGATCATACTTATGGAGGATGATTTTATTAACCTTAATTCTTTGGCTGAGGCTGGAGTATTAGAAATCTTAAGTGGTAGTAACGATTATTTAACAGCAGGTCAAATGATTGAAGATGATTTGGGAGCACCCAATTTGGATGAATTACTGGTTAAGAGAGAGAAAGAGGTAATAATACGCGTTATGGAGGAATGTAAACACAATAAAGCACGGGCGGCTAAGAAGTTAGGTATTCCCCGCAGTACCCTATATTATAAATTGAAGTCCCTGGGGATATCAGACTAAAAGCATTATTCTGAAATATTAATGTCGAAATTGTGACGGAAAATACCGAAAAAAAAGTGTCAGTTTTTTAGAATTAATTCTAGGAAGCTGACACTTTTATTGTTAATGAAAGCGGGATATATTGCTGTTTGTGGGGTAACTTATTCTTGATGGGAGCTGGCATGCTAATTGCAATTGAGTAATAACGACATAGAGTAATAAATGCTTGATTTGCTTTGGTAAAAAACACTGGCAAAGGAGATGTAGATAATTTGCCCAGAGAAAACATGACTCAATGGGAAGATAAATTATATCAAAAAGTAGACCGGTATAATCTGGTGCCTAACCTGGAACAATGCCTGCAGTGCGGTAAATGTACGGGCAACTGTCCGGTAGCGGCTCTCCATCCTTCCTATAATCCTAGGCAGATAATACACGATATACTGCTGGGAGATGTGGATAGACTGTTGCAGAGTGAAGAAATTTGGCGCTGTATGTGGTGCGCCAATTGTTATCGGGTATGCCCAGTTGATATTCATTACCCGCTGCTTATGATGCAACTTCGGTATCTGGCCTTGGAGAATGGTTATGGACTAAAATACGTGACTCCCATCAACAAATACGCCTTTCGGGCTATGGAAAAAGGATTGACTTTTGTTCCAGGCCAAAAAGGGGTAGAGAAAATAATGGGTTTGCGTGAAAGCATTGGAGTAGAACCTTGGCCAAAAGTATCAGAAAAGGCCATTAATGAATATGCGGAAATATTTAAACAGACCGGGGCTTTCGATTGGATGAAAAGACTTGATGAAGTGCAGGCTAAAGGAGAAGAAAAGCCTGTAATACTTAGCTTTTTGGGGGGGAGATTAATAGATGAGCAGTATGACGCAGAAGAGGATAATTAAGCCCCAGGAACGTATTCCGGAAATTCCCGAAAAACTATTTTTATTCCGCAGCTGTACAGGCAGCATGGAGTACCCAGGGACAGAAAAATGTGTAGAATACGTTCTTGGTAAATTGGGTGTTGAAGTAATTAAAGATCCTGATCAAACCTGTTGTTCAGGCTACATTTTAACTTGTTCCGGTCATATCGCGGAACCATCACTGGCTGTAACAGCTCGAAATCTGGCTTTGGTGGAGCAGAGATATGGGTTGGATACCTACGCCTTTTGTAACGGATGTTTCGGATACAATAAGGAGTTAAAGCACATTATCGACCATAATCCGGATTATAAAAAGATGTGTAATGATCTGATATCCCAATGGGGATATCATTATGAAGGAAAGAGCACTGTCTACCATGTACAGGAATTGTATTCTCTGTTGCTGGACCGGATTAAAGAAAATGTAGTTCGCCCTTTAACTGGGTTAAGAATAGCATCTCACTACGGCTGCCACTACCTGGCACAGCAGTACGGTATCCTGGATGAAGGGGATCTGCCAACTTTCCATGAAGAAATATACGAAGCCCTGGGAGCAACCCCGGTCTTTTATAAAGAAAGAAGAATGTGCTGCGCTTATGCTGTAGGTCGTGGGTTTACCCACCCGGAAAACGTGGTTCAACCTCATCTGGCCAGGAAATTTGACAGTGCCAAAGAAGAGGGCGTAGAACTGATGACTACTACCTGCCCGGGATGCAATGTAGCCCTGGACAGAGAACAGCCCAAACTGGCTAAGCGAGGCTTCGGGCCCTATGAAATCCCGGTCATTGATTTAGGACAGCTTATAGCATTGGCGCTAGGAGCTCCAATAGAAGAAATCGGATTTAATGCAAATTCAACCCCTGTTGAGCCGGTTCTAAAAAAACTGGGGTTTTTTAAAGATGATTATGGGGTTTGGGAAAGGAGATTAGTAAATGAATAATAGCGAAAAGACAGCACTCATAATCGGCGGGGGATTAGCCGGCATGGAGGCTGCGGTTAAAATTGGCAGAGCGGGTTATAAGGCAGTTTTAGTGGAAAAAGAAGACCACCTGGGCGGTATTATGCAACAGCTGTACGGTAGTTTTCCACGCTGGGATAACCCTCAGGAAATAGTGGCTCAAAAAGTGAAGATGTTGGAAGAAACCCCGAATGTGACAGTTAAATTAAACACGGTAGTAAATTCAGTTCAGAAAAGCGATCAATCATTTGTGGTTGAACTGAGCAACAATGAAAAGAATGAATTTGACGCAGTAGTTCTGGCGGCCGGATTTGGTTTTTATGATGCGTCTGAGTATAAAGAATATGGGCATGGTTCATTTGATAATGTTTTCACTGCCCTGGAGTTTGAAGGAAAATTAAAGGAAATGGAAACCTGGGATAAGAAGGATCTGCCCCAGGTGGTAGCATTCTTTAAGTGTGTGGGCTCTCGTGATCGATCCAAAGGCTATCCCTATTGTTCCAAAATATGTTGCATGTTTACTGCCAAAGAGGCTGGATTGATGAAAGATCTTAATCCAGATGCCAAGTGTTTTGTGTTTTATATGGATTATAGGGCGGCCGGTAAGGAATATGAGGAATTTGCACGTTCAGTGATGGAGGACAAGCATGTACGCTATGTCAGAGGGCGCCCGGCCAAAGTACTGCCCGAAAATGGGAAGCTTATAGTAAGAGCAGAAGACACATTGATGGGTGTTCCGGTGGAAGTAGCAGCAGATATGATAGTCTTGGCCAATGCTATGGTGCCGGCAGAAAAGACCAAAGAGCTGGCAGAATTGTTCGGTGCCAAAACAGATCAGTATGGATTTATCGATTATATTCCCGGGCATCCAAGCCAAACGGGGGATAGAGTGTTTTTTGCCGGAGGCTGTGGATTCCCGGTAGAAAGCCTGGGAGCAC
>CAZXIR010000008.1:0-11112 GCA_964640845.1 uncultured Syntrophomonas sp. | reverse complement strand
ATCAGGATTAGGGGGCGAGTAAATGCTTAATACTGCAGACTTCTACCATGTTTGGAGAATAGATCAAACCAGCAACGCACTCCAGGAGGAAATCAAGGAGCACTGCCATACAGATATTGAAATGTGTTTGGAGTGTGGAAAATGTTCCGGTGGATGTTCGAATGCTCATATATTTGACATTACTCCCAGGAAGATAATTCAATTAATAAAAATTGGTGAAGAAGCAAAACTATTAGAGATGGATGCATTATGGACCTGTGTGGCCTGCCAGCTGTGTGTCGACAGATGTCCTTCATCCATTAACATTCCTAGGATAATGGACTATTTGAGAGAAAAAGCTTATAAACAGAGGGTTCCTGCCACCAGGCCTAACGTAGAATTATTCCACGAACTGATGTTGGGTCATATCAAGAGATTCGGCAGAGTGCCAGAAGCTTTATTGAGCGTAGAGTTCAATATCAGGTCCAAACAGTATACCAAAGATGCTCAAATGGGGATGAAAATGTTTTTTAAAGGCAAACTGAATCCCATCCCTGCCCGAATTAAAAATGTACAGCAGGTACGGCGTATGTTTAGAAATATACCAGCGCAGAGGGAGGGATAAATGATGAGAGTAGCCTATTATCCCGGGTGCTCATTGCATGGCCTGGCAAAAGAATACGGTATTTCAGTTGAGGTAGCATGTAAACACCTGGGTATAGATTTAAAAGAAATTGAGGATTGGAACTGCTGTGGGGCTACAGCAGCACACAGTCTGAACCACGAGTTGACAGTAAGTCTGAGTGCGCGCAATCTGGCCATTGCCAGGGATATGAATATGGATAAAGTGCTGGCGCCATGTGCTGGCTGTTTCAGCCGCCTAAAAGGTGCTTCTCACGAACTTAGAAATAATAAGGCTCTGGCCGCTGAGATAGGTGAGATCATTAAGGCTGAGCCTCCGGTAGAGCCTGAAGTCTATAATCTAGTGCAGTATATTATGGAAGAAAAGGGGCTAGATGCGGTAAGAGGGAAGATCCAAAAACCTCTTAAGGGTTTAAAATTGGCTGCTTATTATGGTTGTTTACTGACCCGCCCTAAAGACGTGGTACAGTATGATGATCCCGAACAGCCAGTTTCCATGGATTTAATTCTTCAAGCTCTGGGAGCCCAAACAGTAGTTTGGGCTCACAAAGCAGAATGCTGTGGTGGCGGATTCGCTGCCAGTGATACCGATATTGTCTTGGATCTCAGTGGGCAGGTTCTGGAATCAGCTCTGCAAGCAGGAGCCGATGCGATTGTGGTAGCTTGTCCTATGTGTGGTGTAAATCTGGATACCAGGCAAGAAGCTGCTGGTACATTAAAGGGTAAAAAATACAATTTGCCAATAATCTATCTTACTCAGTTAATGGGGATAGCTTTTGGATATTCCGCAGTGCAGTTGGGTATGAAACGGCATCTTAACAGCCCCTTCCCATTACTGCAGGGTAAGGGATTGGCTTAATCAAGGCGCAATTGCTTGATGCCTACTGAAAAACTGAGGTGGTTAAACCAGATGCAGTTTATATGAACCTAATGGTAAATCTAGTTTATCAATTAATGAAGGGGGTGAAAAAAAGACTGACTATTCATGGCGGAATTAGCCAGTCCAATAAAAAAAGAACCAATTTAATTATATTCCTAATTATAGAGAGAAAAAACTTTAATTTCAGAAAATTACCAGCCAAGTAAAAAGGAGTGAAAGTCATTGAACAAAAGCAAGCTTATCACAATGAAGGAAGCTGTTGAGCAGTATACCTATGACGGCATGTATTTCGGTCATGGTGGAGCACTGCCCGTGGGTTCAGACTGTGTTTCGTTTTTTAGAGAAATGGTTAAGGTGGGGAGGAAGGACATCGACATTGCTTCCAACTGCAACTCACAGGGGACTAATCTGTTAGCTGCAGTTGGTGGAATCAAACGGATGGAAGTTGGATTTTCCGGATTAGAAGTATACGGTTTCGCTAATGGTTTGAAAAGAGCAGTGGAAACCGGTAAAACTATTCTTGAAGATTACTCCAATGGAGCCATACCTATAAGAATGATGGCGGGAGCCCTTAACTGGCCATTTGTACCTACCTTTATGAACACCGGTTGTGACCAGCAGTGGGCATCAGCAGATAATCCGGAAAATTATCCCGATACTAAGAAAATGCCTGAAATCACTGACCCGTTTACCGGTAAAATCTGCGGAGCATTTTCCCCCATCAAACCTGATGTAGCAGCAATTCACGTAACCATGGCAGACATTTACGGTAATGCTATTATGCTGGGTACTGAATGGTGTCGTTATGAATTATCGCGTTGTTCGAAGAAGGTAGTTTTGGTGGCAGATAAGATAGTGGACACTGGGGTTATGAGACAGTTTCCTAACCTGGTTAGAATTCCTTATATAGTTACCGATGCGGTTGTTTATGCTCCATTTGGAGTATGGCCGGCATGTTCTACTGGTCTTTATGATAGCGACGAGGAACATATGTTCTACATGAACAAGATGCTCAAGACTGAAGAAGGCACAGATGAATATCTGCAAGCTTTTGGACAGTTTGGTGATGTCTGGGATTATGTAGACATGATCGGTCAGGAAAGAATTAACAAGATAACAGCGACTGATACTGCGTTCTTGATGGATCCGTATAGACAGTGGATTAAGACTGATGCGGAAATCAAGGAACTCTTAGAAAGGAGGTAAGACCATGGATTATACAAGACAAGAAATGATGGCAATTGCAACTGGTAGGGAGTTTAAAGATGGTGAACTGGCAATATTCGGGGTTGGCCTCAGTATGCTGGCAGGATTCTTTGCCCAGAAAAACCATGCTCCGAACTTAATGGCTTTTACTGAAGGTGGAGTTTACGGCTCAACTCCAGTAGGCGGACTGCCCTGGGGTATAGAAGATAATCGCATATCCGCTAATGCAGTTAGCTTTACCAATGCTATTGATGCTCTGGGATTCCTGGTGGCCTCTGGAAGAGTTGATAATGCGGTTATTGGTGCAGCTGAAGTGGACAAATTTGGAAACGTTAATACAACTGGAATATGGGCTCCCGATACCGAACCTTGGCGAGTAGGCAAATACACTCTGCCCAAGGTCCGCTTGAATGGTTCAGGTGGTGCCAACGAAATAGCAACCGGGGCAAAGAAATATCTGCTTATGGTTACTCATGAAAAGAAGAGATTTAACGATAAGGTTGCATATATCTCTTCACCAGGATACCTGGATGGGGGCAATGCACGTGAAAAGTATGGTTTCCCAGGCGGCGGACCTTCGGCCATGATTACTACCTTGGGAATACTAAGACCTGATCCGGTTACCAAGGAATTTATTCTGACCGGGTATTATTCTTTCTCCTCTATCGAAGAGATTAAGGAAAACACTGGTTGGGATCTGAAAGTGGCCCCGGATGTACAAGTCATTCCGGAGCCTACTGCGGCTGAACTGCAAAACCTCAGAGAGGTGGATGTAACCGGTTCGTTGAGAAAGAAATAGGTATAAATATTCGTGCTGGATATTAACCGGGCCTATAGGCCCGGCCTCCGGCCACGATATGATTTGTAATTGCTCTAGGACAATTACAAAATATTAAGGAGTTATCAATTAAATAATCATAAGGTTGCAGTAATTAAAAAAGGAGGGGAGAGATTTTTATAGTATTCAGTCGTGAAAGGACTAAGTTTGGTTAAGTATTCTAATCGTAATTATTACCGTTAAACAAGGCCGATCAAAAAGGTGGCAGCGGGTAAAATCGGCCGTATTGAATCAGGTTTTCAGGTTAGAAACTTATTACTTTATTATTGGTTTTGAGAAGTATCTATAAATCAATAAGCTAAATTTTTAGAGACTGCAAGGAGGAAAAGAGATGCAACTTACTACAACAACATTAACACTAGTAGGAATGGCTATCTGGCTGTTGGGGTATTTATTTATTGGCGGCCATCTGCAAAAAGTTTATCTGAAATACAAGCCAGGCAGGCCTGTGCCAGCCGTGGAATTACGCGATGATATTGATTTCTATCCAGCCAATCCGGTAACCTTGTTCGGTGACCATTGGGCTTCCATAGCCGGGGGTGCACCTCTGGCCGGTGGAGCGACTGGTGCTATGTGGGGTTTTCTGCCTGCGTTCTTATATATTACCATAGGTAATGTTTTCCTGGGCTCACCCCATGACTATGCAACTATGCACCTATCTATGAGAAAACAGGGTAAAACCATCGGAGGTTTGATATCCGAGCTCATTAGTGAAAGAGCTGGGAAAATGGGGGTCTTTCTGGGGTGGTGCAGTATAGCTGCTTTTACGGCCACTTTTCTAACCGCACTGGCCAAGCTTTTCGTAGCAACACCGGAATTGACTCTTCCCACCATTGCTTTTACTATTAGTGGTGTTATAATGGGCCTACTGATTTACAAGGTTGGCTGGCCGGTTATGTATGCGACTATACTGGGAGTAATAATCGTGGCTATAGCTATAGTATTGGGTCTTAAATATCCCATAAGTTTACCATATTATGCCTGGTTTGCCATCTTCACCATTTATCCGATAATATCAGCTTCAATTCCGGCCTGGATTCTGGTAGAACCTAGAAACTTCCTGAATTTCTGCTTTATGTGTGTAGGATCCTTAGCCTTATTGATAGGCTGCATTGTCGGCAATCTAGATCTTCAGTTGCCTGCTGTTATTATGAGCACTTCCAAGGGTCCTCTGTGGCCGATGTTGTTCTTAACCATATCCTGCGGAGCCTTGACCGGGATGCATTCCTTCTGGACCACGGGATATACTTCCAGAAGGGTACCGGATGAAAAATTTGTCCGTCTCATAGGTTATGGCGGAGAAGCATTGGAAGGATTAACTGCATTCGTCGCTCTGGCTTCTGCTGCGGTATTACCGCTGGCCGTCTATACCGAATATATAGGACAGGGATGGATATTCATCCTCCAGAACGGTTATGCACAAATTGCCGGAAGCGTATTCACTTTTATTCCCTTTGAAGTCTGGGCCATATGGGGTGGCTTGTTAGGAAGTATATTCATGATCACCACCCTGGAATCCGGTGGTAGAAATATGAGAATATTTATGCTGGAACTCTATACCATGGCTACTAAAAAAGCCATCAGCCCACAGTTGCAGACTCCTTCCAAGTGGGGAGCAGCATCACTGTCACTGTTTGCCTGTGCAGCCCTGGCGCTGTCCGGAGCCTGGTTCTATATCTGGGTTCTTTTCCCGTGCTTGTCCAGTCTGCTGGCGCTGATGTCCTTCATGACCGTTATTATCTGGCTTAAGCTGGTTGGAAGACCCCAGGGATACTTCTGGTTTGCCCTGATGTTTACCACCTTTATCGTAGCAATACCAGGAGCGGTTTACCTATCCTACACCTATGTAGTGCAAAGCATGTACTATCTAGCTTGGATACCGCCACTAGCAATTGTTCTTACATTGTTCTTCTATTTTGACTTCTTCAAGAAGAAAAATTCAATTACCCAAAAAGATATTGCTTTAGCTACCGCACAGGAAGAAGCAGATTAAGTAGGACTTATAACAAACACTAAGATGTCTTATGGTAGTAGTTAAATGCGTGGGGATGACCAGGAGAATATAGGTTCTCCTGGTCAGAACCATATTAAATGATATAGAGCAATCATCTGGGAATGAAACAATGCAGTATGTGGCAAAATATACCTAGGTGGGCAATTCCGTCCTTCGCATGCTGCAAAGAACAATCTGTAGTAGAGGGAAAAAGCAAACTGTCCCAATGAAGAATTAATTTTAACAGATCATAAAATAGTTTACCTTTCTTTAGTTTGGCTAAAGTTGTGATAAATAAGAATTATAATGGAGGTGCTTTAATAATGGCAGATTTGGAATTAACTCTGGTTATGAAACTATATCTTGAATCATTAAAAGAAGGTCCCAAAGATTCCAGTACACTTACAGTAATGGTGAGGGACAAACTAACTGAACTCAAAGGTGGTAATAATCCGGTGGGTGCAACAGCGAGATCTCAAGCGGTGTTGGATGAGCTGGAAAAAAACGGCTATATTACGGTAATTAAGAAGAAGCTATTCGGAGGCAAGACTTACGATATAACAGAAAAAGGCAGAAATGCTCACTAGTCTCAATAAACATTTGTCCAAATTGGAAAAAAATCTGGCTAGTATTGAGACGTTTCGCGATAAAGGGTGCCCGATAGATGGTTCGCTGGGCGAGATATACCTTGATCTCAAAAACGTAGGGGTTTATCTGCAAGAAGCTCAAAGCCAGGATAACGAGAAGACAAACCAAGAATTAGCCAAAACCACTGAAAGGTATAGAAACCTACTGGCAAAATTTGAGTCCATTGCAGATGATGTTAACGTGCAGGACCAAGGCATGGTCATATCAAGTAATAATACTCTGCCTGAATTTTTTGTTCGTATTACTAGCCGGTACCAAGATTGGTGGAAAACATTCGAAAGGATAACGACCCTATTTGGGATCGGAATGATCGTGTTGACAATAGTAGGCCCTACCTATTACTTGGCGGTGGGAAACATACCATTAATGCAATATATTGAGTTAGAAATGTCTGGGGTAAGTGCTTTAGTATTTATACTAGGTCTTATCTTGGCCTTGGTTGTTCATGAATTTGCTCACGGTATTATTTTGGCCAATAATGGAATTAAGATTATGCGGGTAGGGGCTATGGCAGGTTCTATGGTGGGAGGATTTGTAGAAGCTGAAGAAACAACTTTTTTCCAATCAGAACCTGTGGTGCGCTTAAGGTTTAACGCCACAGGCCTGGGGACCAATGCTTTGCTGGCATTAATACTGTTGGTTATAGGGATTGCAAGCTCTTCCCAACTGTTCTTATTGCTAGCGCTGAGTAATCTGTTTTTTGGGTTTATTAATTCCTTTCCGATTAGTCCCTTGGATGGTGGATGGGTATATGAGGATATGATCAAATTGTATCTGACTAGCCCGCAAGTAAAGATGTTTTTATTGAACTTACCATTAGGTATTTTTGTACTTTGGATAGTACTTTTTATACGCTTCGCTCTTCTATAGTGAACGAGAGGCGTATTTGATGTCTCATAATAACCAAATCCCGATACGTTAATTCTATCAGTTCCTTTTGGCATATTATTTTATTAATGTCATGATGTAGTCTAGTAAGGATTGAATCTTGTAGAAGTTTGTTCTTGCGAATAGCCAAAGTGGGAAGACTACCTATGATAGAATATAATAAATCAGGATTCTGGAATAACAAACCATATAACATAAAGTTGTATAAAATCTTAAAATATTGAACATCCCTAAGATAAGCTGTTCAAACTTTATTAGAGGGTGTAATAGAGAAATCTCCGCAATTTTTGTGGGGATTTCTTAAAAGGAGATATAAACGGCAATGTGCAGGCTAAGGTTTTAAGAGATACAATAAGGAGTTGATTTATTTGTACATGACTCTGGGTATTATAGTAGCTGTGATCTTTATAGGCTATGTCTTGTTTAATAACAGCAATATGAGATCATATAACCATTATATGAAAAGAAAGAGAAAGCTGGAGGAATCGATTAAATCTTTTAACGCCACCCAAATCTATTCCAATCAAAATGTGGTCTTAGCCGTCAACGAGCAGGAAAAAACCCTTGGTATAAGTACTATGAAAAAGGGGAGACCTATTCCCTTAGTTTATAATTTTAACGATATAGTCTCGTGTGAAATCATGGAATTTGATGTTAATGCAGCTACATCAAAAAAGCAAAATAATCAAAGAGTGGCTAAGGTTTTAGGAGACAGTGTAGGAAAGGTACTGGGTAAGGAAGAGGCCGGTAAAATTAATCGAATTGATTTAAAAATATCGTTTAATGATGCAGAACACCCATATGTTTTGGCTAACTTTTTATTTTGGGAAGTTAGCAAAGATAGTGAAGAATATAAAGTCGCATCGGAAGCTGTTTCCCGTTGGTATGGTATAATTAATAACATTATAAAAAAGGAGAAAAAATTACTTTAGCTCACCTTGTCAGGTGGCGACTAACTTTTCTTCCTTTTCTTAGCTGCACCTTTTTTGCTGGATTCAATTGAGTTTAGCTATAACTTCCTTGATCTTCATCGTGGTGTAACCGATAACAAGTTACAATACCATGCGGGAACTTGGCGTCCATGGGAACACCTCGTTGAAGCTTCCAGCAGCACAGCACAAGAACTTGTCAATATCACAGTTGCTTAGTTACACTAGTTTAGTCTAAGCTGCTTTAGGCTTTAAGAAACTCCTGTCAACTACCCTTGTCATCCTTCATGTCCTTAAACCCTACCCCTTCAGCTTCGATCCTGACCAAGTTGTTCAAAGCATCTTCTATTGGTGAAATTGTGTGCCCAACCTGATACAGAAACTTAATTGAGCCATTGCTGTACGCAATGACCCAACAATTCCTTTAACTTATTCTTTTGTAGATCAGCTATAGCATTCTTGTTTAAATATAGAACAACATAACAAACATTACTGCCATCACCAAAAGCCCTAGAGGAATGCCTAATCTAGCCCACTCTTTACTTGTTATCCTTAACCTGGAAGCAGTTATTATGTTGGGAATATTCCCCGGTATCAGCATACCGCCACTTATTAACAACCCCATCAATATAGCCTTGATCGTAGGTTCTCCCATGGAGTTGCTGACTTCTGCCGCGCAGAGGGTAGCATTATCCAGGACAGCAGATATCATATTAATCCAATATAATATCTGAGGGTTAAGGCCTAAGATATAGGCTTCTATCAATGGTTCAAATCCCTCTCCCAGGAAAACCAAGGCCATAACGAACAGATATACTTTTAATGCCCGGATGATGATACTCTTCCAGGTGTCCTCTTCCATCGGTTCATCTTCAATAAGTGATTCGTCTATGGATTGTGGTTCGGAAGTCATGGCTATGTCAAAATTGATATTATTTTCCTTGGCAACTTTTGCAGTATAGATACCAGCCAGAGCAGTGAAGAATACTACCATTGGAATAACATATATAGCCAGCAGTTCGAATAAATAGAAGAAGCCTTCATCTAGTTTGGAAATAGCTATGGTTGCTAAGGGCTCTCCTACCGGTGTAAGTGTTGCACCCAGGCCAATGGCAAAACAGGCCAGAATACATACCACTATCTTCTGCGGTCGTTTTAAAGGCAGCAAAGTGATAACTTCAACCAATACAATAGATGCTACTATTGCAGTTATCACACTGGAAAGCAAACCCAATAGTAATACAACGCCTGAAACAACTACTGCTACCGGAACTCTTTGTAGCAATTTATTCATTAGGTTGGAGAACTGGTCTTTAAGCAAGAAGAACAAAACCCCGGCAACCAGAACCACAGTAGCAATCATTATCGGCTCGTGCAAAGCCTCCAACACCAAGTGAGCACAAATCTTTCCTGAAATAATGGTAGCCAGGACCCCCATCAAAAACAGGAATGGTTCCAGATTTTCTTCAACTTTCTTTATCAAAAAAGGCAAAGCCAACACTAGCAGTAGTATTATGGTAAGTCCAGCAATAACCAATTTATATCTTCCCTTCTATTAATTAGTTAGAAAATAACTTCATGAGGATGAACCCTTGGTTTGGTTATCTTCTATGCATTCATCCTCAAATACTGATAATATTTAGTTTTGTGTACAAATGTAATAGTGCAGCATAAATTAGTGCTTTTCCGTTATCAATAACTTTCGGCCATATTTTCGGGCCCGGATATATATCCATCTGTCTGATTACCATGACGTGAATCGTAACCAACTCTATAATGTAAGGAATAATTTAGACAAATATATAACCCTCAACAATTAAATGCCCAGCAGATAAAAGGAAGCAAATTATGAATGATTCCCTGATTGGCTGGTAAAAGACATGACCCGGGTACATCCCTCCTTTTTTCACTCATAAACTTAATTTCTTGCAAGATCTATACCATGGTCAAAAATAATTAGCTTTTTAATAAGGTTATTTATTACCAATAGTAATAAATAGTGCTCAGTATAAGAATGGTTTGCTTAATTATTTCCATACCAGAACACCAAGTGTAGCCCTATTACTTAATAAGATATAAGCACGGGTGTTTAATGGATGTGTTTAGTGCTTCCCATATAGTTACTATTTATCATTTGAGTGGAGCAAAAAAATAATTAAGATGCAAATTAATACCAATGAAGGAAAGTAGGTCGATTTAGATGCAAGTTAAAAGAAAATTAATTAGACTAAGAAGTGTTCGAATGTCCTGAGAAATAGAAATAGGTGTCAGCTTCTTGGATAGATGTTCAAGAAGCTGACACTTATTGTGACTATCGTTGATGGTTAACTTGAGGATGCGCTTCCCCACAATATTCACATCAACTTTGCGATTGAATGCGCTGCAAAATCAGTGATACATTTGATCTAAGTTTTTCTTGCTTTTCCTTAGATTTCATTCTAATAAACTGACACTCATTTTATATTGCTAACAGCGTTATTGCCAATATATTGACAATCTGTTAGCCATAAAAATTGGCATGTTAATTGCAATAACTACAAACAAACGATAGAACGTTTGATTTTGCAAAAACACCTACAATTGGTGAAGTGCAAAAAGGGAAAATGGATTGTTGTATAACGACTAGTGCTGTTATCAAATCTTACTACTAATAATGATAACGGCTTTTAGTCCACTTAGAGGGATGGTGAAGTTTTAACATTTTACACTCGGGCATTCATTATTTTTACATTTTTTTGGCAGCAGTTACAAAAAATTAGATAGGAAGGGGAGGTATTCAAGGATATTACTGAGAAGAAACATCCTTGGAGCAAGAGTAATGCCGTAAACTGAGCACCATAGGATGTTGTATGGAATTAATACTAATAAGACTCATAAAACGGAGAACCGGGACAGTCAGGGTGATTTCTCTTTCAGGGCAATGACCCCGTCAAGGAGCATGACTGATGTTTCACCTCTTGGATAGGCAGGACGAAGGGATTTAGGGCAAAGACCCAGGAAGACATGGAAGGTTTGCTGCCAGGAGAAGTGTGAAATACCTCTGGCCACAATACAGAAAACATGCGGCATTGAGTGAGGTTACCCGTCTTCATTCAGCATTACACAAAGA
>CAZXIR010000007.1:0-33106 GCA_964640845.1 uncultured Syntrophomonas sp. | reverse complement strand
GAAATCTGGCGACGAATATTTATGCATCCAAACCCGCGAAATATAACTTTTCGCATGGGATCAACATATCAATATTACATGTATTATCGTTTAGCAAAATGGGATTAAGCGGTTTTTTAAAAAAACAAGTACCCGCGCCGTTTAGCGAGGGTACTTGTGAGTTAAATGGAAGAATTACAATTACCTTAACCGGCAAATACCGGTCGCTTATTTTCAACGATATTATTAAATCTTTGCTCAATCCTGGGAAGAAATTCAGGATGAGTCTGGATATAAAAATGGTCCTTTTCTATGGCATCAAATACTATATCCATTGCCTGGTCTAATTCCATCCCGTTAGGCACCGCATATTGCATCATACCCTGTTTCTTCTGGTAGTCTTCGCTTTGGTAATATGATGAATTAGGGTCGTTACCTAGCTGCGAAGGACGATTACGTTCGGCCTGGTGCAAACGAGTTTTCACATAAGCGGGGCAGAAAACAAAAGCTTTAATTTTACTTTGGTTTTGCTGTAGCTGCAGTTCCAAGGCCTCAGTCAAAGCTACTACAGCATGTTTGCCGGTAAGGTAGATAGGTGAGTTGTAGCCTGAAATTAACCCGGCTAGAGAGGATGTATTAATGATGATTGATTCCTGATCTTGCTTTAGCATCTCAGGAATAAAGCATTTAATGCCGTGGATAATGCCAAAAACATTTACACCATAGACCCATTCCCAATCTTTCATTGACAACTGCCAGATGGTACCTGAAATCTCTACACCGGCATTATTAAAGAATAAAGCTACATCAGAATAAGTGGAAAATGTTTTAGTGGCAAAAGCTTGCATATCTTCATACTTGGAGACATCAACTGTTGCAGTAAAAAAATCGGCTTTCATTGCTTTGAGTTCTTCTTCAAAAGTTGCCAGAGCTGTAGCATCAATATCCGCCAGGGCAAGTTTAGCACCCAATGCATGACACCTCAAAGCCATTTCCTTACCGAATCCACTGGCTGCTCCGGTTATTGCAACCGCTCTTCCTTTTAAATTAACCATTTGACTATCATTATTTTTATAATCCATGATTGTTGCTCCTTTCACGAATAAATGGTTTCTGGGAGATAAGCAAAACATATTGCTTAATAATTATGCTTTTGGTGCCTGTCTTACGATATATTCCATATTGTTATCTTTAAACATATTGATCTGATCATAAAGAACCTCAATAGACCCTCCAGCAATCCCAAAGAGGCGGGCATCACGCAGATAGCGTTCCACACCAGTTTCTCTTACTACCCCCAGGCCACCAAATACCTGTACTGCTTCATTAGCACACAACATAGCAACTTCATAACCCTTGGCTTTGCACATACGTGCCAGGGCCAGGGGATAAACGCCGGTATCTCTTATAGTAGCTGTATTAAAGGCCAGTGCTCGCAGAGATTCAATTTCTGTTGCCATGTGAGCAAATTTATGCCGTATAACCTGATGCGCATCATATAGGGATTTTCCTTGCTGGATTCTTTCTTTAGTAAAAGCCAGAGCCCTTTCGTAACAAGCTTCAGCAATGCCCAGACCGGCAGCTCCGCAGGACATGTATTCATCACAGGCGCTGAGTGCGAAGGCGCCAACACTTTCATGTAAAGGACCTAAGATATTCTCTTTTGGAACTCGGACGTTTTTAAAATAAACCGGACCTGTATTGGAACCATGCCAGCCCAGCTTGTTCTCGATTTTGCCCAATTCCAGACCAGGTGTGCCCTTTTCGACTATAAACATGCTAAACCCCTTGCGGGTAACATGATCATAATGATCGGCCGTTCGGGCAGTTACGATGTAGGTATCTGCAACTTCAATATTTGTAATAAATATCTTGCTGCCGTTTATTACCCACTCATCCCCATCCAGATAAGCATAGCTTTGAAATTCACCCATGTTAAAACAGCCAGCGGACTCGGTGGAAGCCAGAGCTATAATCTGTTCGCCTTTGACTGCCGGGGTAAGGTATTTTTCCTTTTGCTCATGGGTTCCCAGGAGATTCAAAACGCCTCCTGCCAGAGAACTATGAGCACCAATAACAATGTTTAGCGTAGGAGAACCCTTGACCAGTTCCTCGGTTATTAGCATCTTGGTTACCCAGTCTCCTCCAATTCCGCCGTATTCTTCCGGATATACAACTCCTATTAATCCCAATTCTCCTGCTCTTCTGAAGAGATGCAGGGGATATTCGTCTTTCATGTCCAGCTCCAGGCTAACTGGTATAACCTCTTTTTCCACAAACTCTCTGGCCACATTACGCATCAATTCTCGTTCTTCATTCATAAACCACATCATACTATTTGCCTCCTTATATAAGTTTCAACTTGCTCGGCTTTTATCCTCTGCTGAATCCCTATGTACTTCCCTCCTATCGATGCAAATTTTACGTGAGAAAAATTATCTATCCAGAGAAAAGATATCTATTAAACAAGACCAGCGAATACTTTAATTAAAATATCTGCTATTTCTCCTTGACTTATTACGTTATGCAATTACTATGCCAGTGCTTAAATAGCTGTGATCCAGATAAAAGCATATAATCAAAACTTCACAAAACGCCTGCTAAAAGCCAATTAATTAACCTGAACAATACTTGTTTAACCTTCGTATTCAGCTAGAAAACCAGTTACATGTTTCGTAAACAAGTTCAGGTGAAAATGTGATTGAGCATAGATTCTAAGTTGGACCCCATTATTTATGGCAATACCACCTATTCATTGACACTGTATATTAAATTTACATGTCAATTAAATAAACAGTGGTGGCTGTAAAAATCCTATACAAAAAGCGATTCTATTTGATAATACTCCTGGCACATATTTTGCATTACCACAGTATGATAGACTCTTTAGAACGTTCTTAATCTCTTTTTGAGTCGATAAATAATGTAATCAGGAGGTAGACCATGTCAAAAGTTATCGCATGTTACAAGTGGGTAGCCGATGAAACAGACTTAAGGATTAACCCGGATTTGTCTGTTGATCTAAGTAAAGCCAAAGGAAAAATCAGCGAATATGACAAGAATGCCATTGAAGCAGCTGTACAGCTTGCTAAAGTAACGGGAGACGATGCAGTTACTTTGACTTTTGGCAGCAAAAAAGCCAAACAGTCCCTAAAAGATGTATTATCCCGGGGGCCTGCAGAAGGATTCTGGATAAACAGTGAACTTGCTGAAAAAGCTGATGGGTCTGCTATTTCTAAAGTTTTAGCTGCAGCAATAAACAAAATTGGAGACTACCAACTTATCCTTTGCGCGGAAGGTGCCAGTGATACCTTTGCCCGCCGGATTGGTCCCAGTATTGCCGCCCGACTCGACATTCCCTGCATCTCATCTGCCACTGGGTTTGAAGTTAATGGAAATGTAGTTACGGTAACCAGAAAACTGGAAGACTGTTTTGAAGTAGTTTCAGCTGAACTTCCTGCAGTAGTTTGTGTCCTTCCAGAAATTAACCATCCCCCTATCCCTGGCCTTAAAGCCGTTCTGAATGCGAACAAAAAACCTGTTAAAGAGTTTAGTTTGACAGATTTAACTCTATCTGAAGCTGATTTAGCTAATAAGACAGAAATCACCAGCTTGAAAACTTATGTTATGAATAGAAAAAATATTGTAATTGAAGGAGATAATACCGCTGATAAAGTCACAGAACTGGTGTCTAATCTAAAGAAAGAGGGGATTATTTAATGTCAGGTATATATGTATATTCTGATAATTTGCGACAGGCTGCTGCCCTGTTGGGACTTGCTCTCCAATCCGGGAAAGAAGTCTGTGCTGTTACACTGGAACAGGATCAAGCCAGTGAATTGGCCCAATACGGTGCTCATAAAGTATTGGTGTTGAATGGTAATAGCCCTTTACCAGAAAGCTATGCTAAAGTTTTGGCCGAATTGTTAAAAAAAGAATCTGCTGAGCTGTTCATGGTGGGTTCTACTGCCCGGGGAAGAGAGTTGGCAGCCAAAACATCCGCATATCTGGATTGTGGAATGGTAGCCGATGTCACTTCGTTAGCATTTAAAGCAGGAAAAACTGTTACTACACGTTTGATGTATGGTGGATTAGTTGTACAGGAAGAAATTATTGACAGTATGGCTGTCGTTACTGTACCTGCAGGTAAATTTGAAGCTGTAATAAGTGAAGATAAAAATTGCATAATTTCTTCTCTGGATGTCCAAGCAGATACCAGAGTCAATATCATTGAAACCTTACCCATAAAGAAAGGCGGAATTGATCTCTCTACAGCCGAGAAGGTAGTTTGTGTCGGTATGGGTATGGATAAAAAAGAAGATTTGCAAATTGCTCAAGAACTGGCTGCCGTGCTGGAAGCAGCAGTCGCCTGCACCAGAGGCATTGCTGAAGAACGCCACTGGCTCCCGATTGAATCATATATCGGCATTTCCGGAGCATCAGTAAAACCTTCTCTTTATCTGTCCATGGGGGTATCCGGTCAGATCCAACATGTGGTTGGAGTAAGAGATTCCAAAATAATCGTAGCTGTAGATAACAATGAAAAGGCTCCCATTTTCAAAGCGGCGGACTATGGAATTGTTGGAGATATGTATGAGGTGATCCCCCTTCTTACCGAAGCATTAAAGAAAGCATAAATATTGAAAAATGAGTGAGATAATATGAATTCAGTAAAGGTGGTGTGGACATGGGTGCAGAAGACAGATTCGATGCCATAGTTGTAGGAGCAGGCCCAGCTGGACTGGCCTGTGCATACGTACTAGCAAGAGCCGGAAAAACTGTACTGGTTATAGAGCGCGGTGATTCTCCAGGTGCTAAAAATGTTACTGGAGGCAGGCTTTATACTTATGCTTTAAACCAATTAGATGAAGGGCTTCTGGCAGAAGCAGCTCTGGAGAGAATAGTTACTCATGAGCAGACAATGATCCTTGATGGAGATCGTTCTATTAATATTGACTATCATGATCCAGCTTTCAATAATGAAGGACAATCTCCTCAATCATATACCATTTTAAGAGCAGTATTTGATGAATGGTTGGCCGGTAAGGTTGAAGATATGGGTGCTATGATAGCCTGCGGTATAAAAGTGGATAGCTTGATTGAAGATGCCGGAAAAGTAATTGGGGTAATAGCTGGTGAAGATGAAATGTTTGCCGATATCGTCATTGCCGCCGACGGAGTTAATTCCCTCATGGCTCAAAAGGCGGGATTGATTGCAGATATACCAGCTCATACGGTAGGAATAGGTGTCAAAGAAGTAATTGAACTTCCATCCAAAACTATTGAAGCTCGCTTTAATCTAAAGGAGGCGGAAGGAGCAGCCCGAATGATACTGGGTTGCACCCAAGGTATTCATGGCGGGGGCTTTCTTTACACCAATAAGGACAGTATTTCATTAGGGTGTGTTTTTATGCCCGAAGAAATTGTCCGCAATAGAAAACAGGTTCACGATATATTCCAGGAACTTAAAATGCATCCAGCTATTTACCCATTAATCCAGGATGGTGAAACAGTGGAATATTCAGCCCATTTAGTCAGTGAATCTGGTTATCGGGGTATCCCGGGTAAATTGTATAAAGAAGGATTGCTGTTGGTGGGAGATAGTGCCGGATTTGTAATTAATACCGGCTATTCCATTAGAGGTATTGATCTGGCTCTATTAAGCGGTCTGGCGGCAGCCAATGCTATAATTGCCGAAAACGATCCAAGCAAAGTAGGTCCCGCTTATCTGGCCGAGCTGGAAAAGACATTATTAATGCCAACCATGAAATCTGTAGATGGCTATCACGATGTTTTAAATATACCTCGAATATATTTAAACTATCCCCAGTTAGCTAACGGCGTAATGAAGAAACTTTATACAGTAAATGGCAAGGTTCCATCTGGTATGAAAAAGGAGATTATGCAAGTAGTTAATGACAGTGGCTTGTCTATGTGGCAAATGCTTAAAGATGGCTTTAAGGGGGTAAGATCTCTATGAGTATCAAAAACATGGATGCGGCTGAACTATTAAGTGTGGATAAATTTAATGTAGATGAAGAACAAGCCCACATACTGCTTGACAAGGTAATATGCTCCAAATGTCAGGAAAAACCCTGTCTTTTTGTATGCCCGGCAGTCCTGTACCGCCTGGACAAAAACGGTGAAATTAGCTTTGACTATGCCGGGTGCCTGGAATGTGGTACCTGTCGGATTATGTGCAAGAATCAGGGGATAATTAAGTGGGAGTATCCAAGGGGAACTTTTGGTGTCAGTTATCGCTTCGGCTAGGCCAAACAGTTCTTATTGCTGATTAGAACCAACTTCCCCTCCGGGAAGTTGGTAATAGATGCTTGTTCATTAAATTGGCCGTGTCTGTTATATTGAAAATACCATAGACCAATAAGCAGCAATATCCTTTAATAAGATTAATTAAGCCATGTAATATGATTTTGCTTATTAATACGGTAAAATACTAATAGTAAATAATTTATCTGATTTGTAGGTCTATAATGATGTAATATGTCGAACAAAAGCACAGTACATGATTAGATTTGAGTGGGGTAAACAATCATGAAAAATGACCAGTATTTAAATATGAAAAAGGGTATGGAACATGCTTGGGACTTGTTTATGCAAGAGGGTATTATCGATACCAATGTGGTAAAGCCTGATATTGCCAGGTCCTGGCGTCGTTGTTACAAGCAAAACAGAGAAAGTGGAAGGACCGTTCCAGATATTGTTTTAAAACGACTGCAAAAGAAAAATGAAGCTTTTATAGAAGTATCCAGGCCAGTTATGAACGATCTAGTGAATATGCTAAAGAGCCACATGGACAGTTTTTCAGTAATGCTGCTAGATGAAGATGGAGTAGTCAATCATAGAATCAACTATGGTAATGACATTGTTACCCTGGGACATCATTGTAATGAAAAACACTTCGGTACTTGTGGCCCGGCTCTAGCCATCGCTCATAATATAGGTACCGAAGTAGTAGGTTATGAACATCTATACCCCAATGCACATCAATGGCATACTATCGGTGTTCCTATTCAGGATAAAAATAAGCAGAACATTGGGGCTTTGGCGGTGCTGAATCCAACCGGCCAATATATTCCTCTTACCATGCAAACAGTATCTTTAGGTGCCTACTTGATTGAATCGCGTTTGCTTAGGCAGGAACTGTTAATGACGGTATCATCTACGCTAATGAATGGAATAACCCAACCTGCCATACTGGCTAATGAACAAGGCATAGTTATTAGTGTAAATAAACCCGGCTTAAATCTCTTTCAAACAACTTCTGAAAAGTTTATAGGCAGTGCTTTATATAAATACCTTGCTGGTTCTCATATTAAAGAATTATTCTCTACCAGCGTGCAACTGGAAGGAAACTTCTTCATTTCCGTTAATAATCATAACAGTAATCGCTCTCACAACCATCAATGTCAGGTACAAAGACAAATTATTCAGTTTGAACCTGAAAATGCTTTTGTTATGTTTATCTTTAATTCGGTGGATAAACAAGTAATCTGCAATTCAAATAATAAGAATGATGCTTTTGCCAGTTTATTTGGTAATGATGCTGCCTTCCTAAAAGTAATTGATTTTGCTCGAAAGGCTGCAGCCATGAATTCCAATATCCTAATTGAAGGTGAAAGCGGAACTGGCAAAGAATTGATTGCCCAGGCCATTCACAAAGAAAGTGGGCGCTCAGGCCGATTTGTGGCCATTAACTGTGGCGCAATTCCCAAAGAGTTGTTAAATAGTGAACTTTTCGGGTATGAGGACGGTGCTTTTACAGGAGCTAAAAAGGGTGGAAATCCCGGAAAATTTGAACTAGCCCATAAAGGCACTCTTTTTTTAGATGAAATTGGTGAAATGCCCCTGCACATGCAGGTATCACTTTTACGATTTTTGGAAGATAAAACCCTTACTCGCTTAGGAGGAATTGATTCCAGAGTTGTAGATGTGCGTATTATTGCCGCAACCAACCGCAATCTATTGGATGAAATCAAAAACGATCATTTCCGCGAAGATCTGTATTATCGCTTAAATGTGGTTAACCTTAAGATGCCTCCACTAAAAGATCGTAAAGATGATATTCCCCTGCTGACAGAGAAGTTATTACAAAAATGCTGCAGCAACAACAATCTTACAGGTATTGAGTTGGATGAAAAGGTCATGGATATTTTATACCATTACTCCTGGCCTGGAAATATCAGACAATTGAGGAATGTAATCGAGAGTAGCCTTATTATGGCCAATGATGGTTTAGTCACCACTGAGGCATTACCGTCTTATCTTCTTGAAGGCAGACCCCTGCGTAGTATAAAGGGTGGAAATTTGCAGGAGGTGGAACAAGAAATCATTAGTCAAACTTTAGAAAAATACCAAGGCAACATTAGCCAAACAGCTAAAGAACTGGGTATAACCAGGCCAACTCTATATAAGAAAATAAATCAAATGGCCAAAAGTTAATTATTTTAAGCAGGATCTTAAGTCTGAGAAATAACGCATTTCTGTATAGCTGCTACCGGCACCAAAAATATTGACCTGTAATATACCATAGGCCAAAATATTACGTTGCCAATGTAGTTGGCTATCCTCTGTCTGCCATGATCTGAAAACTCCAATGACATCCATTATCAATTATGTTGATTTACTCCTTTTTCGACTTCCTTAAACTAGCTGCCTAATACTGCTCAATACATCCTGAATAATCAAAATTCTATGATTCCGCTAATTCCATCCCATGCACACCACACTAATTCACCGACCATTACATTTTCGTCGGGGATGTCAGGCTTGCTCCTGCCAGCTTACCCTGCTCGGCTAATCGGTAATTAATATATCATATCTTAAGAAAGTTTTAAGATTTGTATCAAGTAATTTGTAAAATCTGCCTGCCATAATAAGTGTTGAAAGGCAGGTGGTATACTTGAGAGAAAAAGTAATCTGGTTGAACTGTAATGGAGGATATTTATGCATAGTTTAAATATACTGGTCTGTGATGATGATACCGCCATCGTCAATGCACTGGAGATTTACTTAAAACAGGAAGGCTATGGGGTTTTTAAAGCCGATAACGGGGCACAAGCCTTAAATGCTTTGACCGAACAAGAAATACATTTGATCCTATTGGATATTATGATGCCGGAAATGGATGGGCTGGCGGCAACTATACGAATCCGTGAAGAACGTAATATTCCAATAATAATCATTTCGGCCAAATCCGAAGACACGGATAAAATTGCCGGACTTAACTTTGGGGCGGATGATTATGTAACCAAACCTTTCAACCCTTTAGAATTAATGGCACGGGTTAAATCCCAGATGCGCCGATATACAGCCTTGGGAAGCATAGCCCTTAAAAGCGGAATATTAAAAACCGCTGGTTTGGAACTGGACCGGGAAGGCAAAGAAGTGCGGATAGATGGAGAAATCGTTCGGCTGACTCCGATAGAATACGGCATCGTAGTTTTTTTAATGGAGAACATAGGTCATGTTTTTTCCATAGCCCAGATTTATGAACAGGTGTGGAAAGAACCTTCTTATTCGGCAGAGAACACGGTGGCCGTACATATAAGGAGGATTCGGGAAAAAATTGAAATCAATCCGAAAGAACCAAAATATTTAAAGGTGGTGTGGGGTATTGGATACAAAATCGAAAAATATTAGTTATTCCAGCGGCGTTAGACTGCTGGCTATTATCATAGTATGGCTGGGATTTTTAGGGACTATAGGCAGTTGTCTTTTTTTGCTACAGAATCAAGAGGTGGCACGTTTATCAAGTTATACCGAAACCTATTCGTTCCAGAACAACTTTTCCCAGGCAGTAAAAAATACAGTGGATTATCATGTGGTGCTCAAAAGCGAAGACCATATTAAAATCTCTGCCGAAGATTCTCAAACCGAATCCCATAATATACAACGCTTTCATCGCATCGAAAATCAATTTCCTGCCATGGTTAATTACGTTTATTATGTCCAGAATACCGAAACTGGAGAAAAGTGGACCAATCTTAATTCAGATACGTCAGAGACGACTGATCCGGTCCAATTTATTCAAAGGCAGAGGGTTACCGCCTTCTTTAACGCCTGGGCATCTGATGCCACTGTACCCATATTTGAAGATGTGTTAGGTATGATGGCTGACAGACCTTATGAAGTATATGCAGCTGTTGTGGAACCGTTGGAGCCCGGGGATGCATTCTATGATGCTTTTATGGATTACACTGAGGCCAACATAAATATCCAGACTGCCACTAATGTAGCGGTTATATCTTTCATCCTTATGGCCATTGCTTTCATATATCTAATTTATGTTACCGGACGCCGGGAACCAGAAGAAATAAAGGCCAATCGGCCATTCAGGCTGTATACTGACGTGCATACCATATTGGTTTGTATTGCAGCATTCGTTTCCCTGCTTATGGTAGGAGGCCTTTTCTACAATATGTCCGCTGACCTGCCAATACTCATTGCCATTTCCGTTATTCTCAGCCTGGATATCTTCATTGGCTTATTCTATGTTTTGGCCATGGTGGAACAGATTAAGACCAGGCAGATTTTCACCAATACTCTGATTTTTCGGCTTATCTTTGGTATCAAAGCATACCTGCGTCTGGCTTTCCAGGGCAAGGTATTCAAAATATGGATATTGCTGCTTCTTTTAGGCTATGGCTTCATAAACGGGTTGCTGTTTATGCTCTGTGCAGAAACCTACTATGGTTTTGTCAATGGTACCTTCCTTTTCATGTTCTTTATATTACTGGCCTTTAATGCCACAGCGGTCTATTTCGCAGGTAGATCACTACTCGCTCTGTCCCAGATCATGGAAGCGGTTAAGGAGATATCGGCTGGAAATACCGACTATCCATTGAACAGCACCGACATTCCGGTTAGCTTTTACGCTTTTGCTCAGCACCTTCTAAACCTCCAGGGAGGATTGAAGAAAGCGGTAGCTGCGGCGGTCAAAGGTGAGCGGATGAAAACCGATCTTATCACTAATGTCTCTCATGATCTAAAAACACCTTTGACCTCCATCATCAATTATGTTGATCTGCTAAAACAAGAAGACTTGGAGAATGAAACGGCAGCCGGATATGTTAATATACTGGAAGAAAAATCTTTTCGTCTGAAACAGCTCATCGAAGACTTGGTGGAGGCCAGCAAGGCCTCCAGCGGCAACCTGGCCATTGCCAGAGAAAGAGTGAATTTGCATGAATTGATAATGCAGGCTGGCGGTGAATATGAGGAAAAGATCCAACAGGCCCAGCTGGAACTTCATGTTGACACGGCTGATGAAGCTATATCCGTATGGGCAGATGGCCGGCATATGTGGCGTATAACTGAGAACCTGCTGTCCAACGCAGTAAAGTACTCCATGCCTAACTCCCGGGTATATATAGATATTACCTGTGACTCTGGCTATGGTTCTTTCACTGTCAAGAACATATCCACTTTCCCCCTCAACATATCTCCAGAACAGCTTACCGAACGCTTTGTCCGGGGGGATGAAGCTAGAAGCACCGAAGGGTCAGGTCTGGGGCTTTCCATCGCTCAAAGTTTAACCAACCTGCAAGGAGGAAAATTTCAGTTGGAGATAGACGGCGATTTGTTCAAAGTAACGGTATCCATACCCTTATGGGCAGAAGAGTAAGCATCAGGCATTATTAATTATCATCATCTTTCAGCTCGCAATGTATGAATTGCGAGCTGTTTTTATACCTTATCAGAACTCTATGGTTCCTTGGACATCAAATGCACCCGTTACCAATTCACAGGCCATTACTAATTCGCCCTGGTCGCCAAAATGCTATTTGATAGCCAATATTATCAATATTACAGGTTTCTAGTCAGTTGCTTCAACAGATGAGTTAAACCAGTTTCGTTACGACGGGGACACAAGAGAAGAATTGTCCCATGTCCCCTTCTGGCATCAGGCGAAGTTTTGGATCATTTTTCGCATTTCAGTAAGCATCTGTTTTCTGTCCTCGTCACTTACTGTAGGCACGGCAAAGAAATTATGATGCTTATATTCTCTAAAGCCGGTAAAGCCAAAAACCGCTCCAGCCAACGAATTATTCAGAGTGGTAAGCATGCCGGTTTTTTCTGCGGCTCTCTGGTCGGCACCGGAAGTGGTGATAAGCAGTCCTTTTTTGCCTTTTAGCAAGCCCTCCGGCCCCTGTCTAGTATATTTATAGGCAAAACCGATGGTGAACACTCGATCTATATATCCTTTTAGAATAGCTGGAACAGAATGCCACCAAACCGGCCCCAGAAAAATTACCAGGTCCGCCCAGGCCACATCGGCCTGCTCCTTTTTAACATCATCGGCTACCTGACCGGTATGGTAACCTTGAAAATCCTTCTCACTCAGTACCGGATTGAAGTTCATGGTATACAGGTCTTTGACCTTTATCGGGCCGCCCAACTTGCTAATCTCTTCCTGCACCACTTTGGCCAATGCTGCGTTAAAACTAAGCGGATTGGGATGAGCATAAACCAATAAAGTATTCATTTACAGACACCTCCTAATTTTTCCTTTTTTTATTATGATGTTAGTATGTGAATAAAAGCAACTTAATATTGAAAATTTCCCGGTTATCAGGGAGACGGGCGGGATGCGTTACTGTATCAACAGCGCCTCCCTGCGCTTCGTCCCCAGAGAAGAGATGGAACAGAAAGGGTATGGTTATCTACTGGACTTGACATAATTTGTTTCCATCTTGCAGAATACTATAATTTATAAAAAGGTAAGAAGACGCAAGATTCTCCGGCCCCGTGATAACCTGTGGTTTAAACTCAGGGTTTACATAACAGGCACGGTTCATATCCGGCTTTTATTGCTTGCTCCTGGGTAATCTCCACACACTTTTCTTCTAAAAAGCTACAGCCCGCGGCATGATATTTGTTGCTGTTTTCATTTAAAAATACCGACTTTTGCAAATGCTCAGTATCAATGCTTTGCTCTGCTGAAGTCTCGCTTTCGTTCTCGGCAATAATCATCTCCGGCCACATATAACTGCCCGGCTCAACATTAAAAGTGATATGTTTGCCATCTGATACGGCAACAATGGAACCTTGTTCATCGGTTCTATATACGGCAATATCATTCTCCTTAAGTTTAAGCATAGTGGCCATATGAGGATGTAAATAGGGATTATCTTTTCCTACGCTGATAATGGCTGAATCTGGATTTACGGCACTCAGAAATGCGTCCGTGCAAGAGGAACTGCTACCATGCCTTCCTACTTTCAGCACATTGGCAGATAGATCAAAATTCATATCCAACATTTCCTGTTCAGATATTTTACCCGCATCACCGGTTAGCACAAAAGAGGTTTCCCCGTAAATTAACTTTATCACTATTGAATAATCTGCCAGATCATCATAACTGCTGCTACTGGGAGCAAGCATAGTGAAACTGGCCTCGCCCAGGGAATAATTTTTACCTGGTTCCGGCTTAATTGCTTTCATCTTTCTAGACAGTAAATTAACCTGAATATCTTTATAGGTTTTAAATAGGCCATCTACCTGGGGTAAATATATTCTGTTTATCTGGTAGCTGTCAATTATTTCATTTAGTCCGCCCACATGGTCTCTTAGAGGGTTGGTACCTATCACATAATCCAATTTCTTGATTCCCTGCTGGTCCAGGTATTGGCTTAATAGTATGTGTTGATGTTTAGTGCCGGAATCAATCAACATCGCTTTGGATCCATTTTTGATCAGGATACTGTCTCCCTGCCCAACATCTATAAAATGCACTTCTAGCTGACTTTCTTCCTGGTCCCCTCTGGAACCCAGTCCACCACAACCTCCGGTCATCAGAAGTAATACTAAGCCTACTGCAATGAAAGATATCCTCGATTTAGTTATCTTTTGACATACAGGCGGCCTGCTGCTGATTAGAAAAATTATGGCCACAGGAATGATCAGTAAATATACTTCCATCTCTTTTATCCCCTCCAATAACTTTAATTATTAGACACCTATCCCATCAATACCTTTTATGTTACCTATTTTATTTAATTATAATAGTGGGTAAATATAACAATACCCTTAGACACACTTATTCTAGTTTAACTGGGCTTAGTATTCTGGCCTATGGGACCAATAGGTTAAAAAATATACTAAGAGTTCTAGAATTCTAAAAGGTGTCATAACAGGCAGCCTTTTAGGGTTTAATTTTGTTAACCCTCCTGGTCGGGGGGCCACAACCACATAGCTTTATGATTGCAAACACTTGTATACAATCATTACAGCAGGGATTTAAAGAAATAAGCACGAATGTATTAATTTGTAATTTCATGTCGCAGACCTGATAAGGCAGCAGGTTTGTATCCGGTATATTATACCGGAGATTTTTATTTAAGAGGAGGAGATAGTTCGTGGATTTGTTTGCTAGTTTTATAAGTAACCTCAACAGCTTTGTTTGGGGTCCCTGGATGCTGGTTTTTTTGGTTGGTACCGGGGTATTCCTAACCTTACGATTGGGATTTTGGCAGTTTCGGAGTCTGGGATATGGGTTGAAACTTGCTTTTTCTCTATCTCAGGATAAGAAGTCAGAAGGAGATATTTCTCATTTTCAAGCCTTGATGACTGCTCTTGCAGCAACTATTGGCACTGGTAACATTGTGGGTGTTGCAACAGCGGTTATTCTGGGAGGACCAGGAGCTGTATTCTGGATGTGGATCACAGCCATATTTGGAATGGCTACCAAATATGGTGAAGCGGTACTGGCGGTTAAATACCGAACTGTAGATGAAAATGGTAATATGGCCGGTGGCCCCATGTTTTACATCGAAAAGGGTCTGGGTTGGAAATGGCTAGCTTGGATATTCGCATTATTTGGAGCGGTAGCCGCTTTTGGTATCGGCAACCTGGTACAGACTAATTCTGTAGCAGGAGCAGTCCAATCGACATTTGGAGTAAGTCCATATATTACTGGTATTATCCTGGCTGCATTAACGGCAGTAGTTATACTGGGCGGAGTTAAAAGTATCGGAAGAGCTACCGGTGTGGTTGTTCCTTTCATGGCGGTATTCTATATATTGGCTGGTCTCTATATTATAATAACCAATCTTACCCTGGTACCCCATGCTTTTGCGGTTATATGCACTCATGCCTTTACGGCTCAGGCCGGTTTTGGTGCTTTGATCGGTACCACCATAAGATTTGGTGTAGCCAGAGGGGTATTCTCCAATGAGGCAGGTCTGGGCTCTGCACCTATCGCTGCTGCTGCTGCTAAAACTGATCACCCCTGTCGCCAGGGTGTGGTGTCTATGACCGGCACCTTTTTAGATACCATAGTTGTATGCTCAATTACCGGTCTAGCTCTGGTAATGTCGGGTCTTTACGTGGGAGCAGATACCTCCGTAGCTGCTTCTTTAACTGGAAATGCCTTTGGGTTTTTCATTCCTAAATTCGGAAGCACCCTGGTTACGGTAGCATTGATATTTTTTGCCTATTCCACTGTGTTGGGCTGGTCTTACTATGGAGAAAAATGTTTCTATTATCTGGTAGGATATAAAGGTCTAATTCCTTACCGGGTTATTTTCTGTATCTGTGCTTTTATTGGCGCTATCACTAAAATAGGAATCGTGTGGGATATTGCAGATACTTTTAATGGAGCTATGGCTATACCTAATTTGATTGCGCTCCTGGCATTATCATCCGTTATCGTCTCTGAAACCCAGGATTTTAAAAAGATACGGGATGAAGAAAAAAAGGCTGAGAAATCAGTAGCTTGATTATTCTATGTTTAGATTTTAACCGGCCAGATTGATTACTAGCCCTGGCAGGATCACCCTGTCAGGGCTTTTCTATAAACGAAGGTATCCCCTGTGTTACCTGGAACTTCAAATTGCACCCAGAAGCCTTGAACATTGTTCGACATGTGTGTCCCCTGGCTTGTTACTCTATTTTACTATGCCTAAAACCAAACAGGGGAGAATTAATCCCCCCTATAGCCTTTCGCTTGCACTTTTTATTTTCACCTTTAATTAAATTGCTCTACTTTTATAACTATGGCATTATCCTCAGCACTGATGTTAACCCTATCATCCGGCCCAATATCTCCAGCAATGATTTTTCTTGATAAGGCGGTTTCTACCTCCTGTTGAATAAATCGTTTTAAAGGCCTGGCTCCGTAGGCGGGCTCATAGCCTTTTGTGGCTAGATAATCCAGGGCTTTATCATCCCAGATCAGCAGTCCGCGTACCGTCTGCCGGAAACGAAGAGCCAGATTTTTAAGCAGCATTTCGGCAATCTCTTTAATCTGTTCTTTTTCCAGGGCATGGAATACAATAGTTTCATCTATTCGGTTCAGGAATTCGGGCCTGAAATTCATCTTCAACAAGCCTAATACCCGCTCTTTCATATCTTCATAATTGCCGCCTTTTTCCTGATAATTCAAAATTTCCTGACTGCCAATATTGGAAGTCATAATAATGATGGTGTTTCTAAAATCAACCCTTCGGCCTTTACCATCGGTTAAACGACCATCATCCAGTATCTGCAAAAGTATATTAAAAACGTCATAATGGGCTTTTTCGATTTCATCGAAAAGGACTACCGAGTACGGTTTACGGCGTACCGCTTCCGTTAATTGTCCTCCTTCTTCATAACCAACATACCCGGGAGGAGCGCCAACCAGACGGGACACGCTGTGTTTTTCCATATACTCCGACATATCCAGACGGATAATGCTCTTTTCGTCATCGAACAAGGCTTCGGCCAATGCTTTACTAAGTTCAGTCTTTCCTACCCCGGTGGGTCCCAGGAATATAAAACTACCTACCGGACGGTTGGGGTCTTTTAGTCCACTCCGGGAACGCAGTACCGCATCAGCTACCGCAGTTACCGCCTCATGCTGGCCGATAACCCGTTCATGCAAGATATCATCCAGGTGCATAAGCTTTTCCTTTTCCCCTTCTAATAATCTGCTCACCTGTATACCAGTCCAGCGGCTAACTACGCGGGCAATGTCTTCTTCGTCAACTTCTTCTTTTAATAGGCGGCTGCCCTGCTTATCCAACATTTGTTCTTCTTCTGTTCTTAACTTCCGTTCCAGCTCATTTAATTTTCCATATTTTAGCTCTGCTATCCGATTTAGATCATAATCACGCTCTGCCTTCTCAATCTCGGTGCGGCATTCATCCATCTCCCTTTTTATATCCCGCACTCTAGATATAGCAGCCTTTTCCGCCTCCCATTGTCCCTGCATCAAGTCTGATTCGCTTTTTAAATCCTGTAGTTCCTTTAAAATGTTGTTATGTCTTTCCTTGGAGGCATTATCCTTTTCCTTTTCCAATGCCGCCGCTTCTATTTCCAACTGCATAATGCGCCGAGTTATTTCGTCTAACTCAGACGGCATACTGTCTATTTCGGTACGCAGCTTGGCGGCTGATTCATCCATCAGATCAATGGCCTTGTCCGGCAAAAAGCGGTCGGATATATAACGTTCGGAAAGAACTGCCGCAGCCACCAGAGCAGAATCCTGTATCCGTACCCCATGATGTACTTCATACCGTTCTTTAAGCCCCCTAAGAATTGATATGGTATCTTCCACCGAGGGGGGATTTACCATAACTGGCTGGAAACGCCGTTCCAGAGCGGCATCCTTTTCAATATGTTTACGGTATTCATCCAGGGTGGTGGCCCCTATAGCCCGTAACTCTCCCCGGGCCAACATGGGTTTTAGAAGATTGCTGGCATCCATGGCTCCTTCGGCTGCCCCGGCGCCTATAACGGTATGTAGTTCATCTATGAATAGTATTATCTGTCCACTTGATTGTTCTACTTCTTTTAGAACCGCTTTTAATCTCTCTTCAAACTCACCCCGATACTTGGCCCCAGCTACCAGAGACCCCATGTCCAGGGATATAAGCAGCTTGCCCTTCAGCCCCTCGGGCACATCACCGGTAACAATTCTACGGGCCAGTCCTTCTACAATAGCTGTTTTCCCAACCCCCGGTTCCCCAATCAGCACCGGATTGTTTTTAGTACGACGAGATAATATTTCCATTACCCGACGTATTTCTTCATCCCGCCCGATTACCGGGTCCAGTTTCCCCTCCCGGGCTAAATTGGTTAAATCCCGTCCGTATTTCTGCAAAGCTTCATAGCTCTCCTCCGGGTTGTCGCTGGTAACTCTCTGGGAACCACGCACCCTCTTTAAAGATGCTAGAAGTACTTCCCGGGATAAACCAACCTGGGCAAACATGGCTTTTAAATCGTTTTCCCCTTCTGCTATAAGACCCAGAATAATATGTTCTACACTGATATATTCGTCTTTTAGATCTCCTGCTTCTTTTTCCGCCTGACCCAGTACCCGAGCTAGTGCCGAACTCATATATACCTGGCTCTCATAACCATGTACCGCTGGCACTCTATCTAGTAGTTGGGACAGACGCTGCTCCATATTAGCTGTATTTATACCTGATTGTTCCAGGAGCCGAGAGGTTATACCATCTTCCTGCTTTATTAATACTGCCATCAAATGTTTTCCACTAACTTCCTGCTGATGTCTCTCGGCCGCTAACTGCTGGGCAGAAACCAAAGCCTGCCTGGACTTTTGCGTTAACCGCTCCATGTTCATTTATTTCACCTCTCATTTTAAACGCTCAATCTCTTCTTCCAGATCTTCTATACGCTGCAGCAAATCAACAATTACCGCTGCTCCATTAAAATTGACCCCCAGGAACTCTTTTAAGCGCATCATTTTGTACAAGCGGCGACTGTCTTGAGATTCAATATAATTATCTTTTACCTGTACTATCCCCAATTCCTCAAGAATATCCAGGAGGTCCGGATGGATATCCAGCTCAGAAATCGGAAGTTTGTCATAAGCGGTATGGTAATATAACCTTATCATCTTCATATCTATACCCCTACTTCCTTCGCAAGTCCTTTAAACTGGCATATAATTGCTTTTCCTCTTCAGTAAGATCCCGCGGAATATCAATCTTTACTACTAAATAATGATCCCCGCGTCCTCCTCCCTTTTTGGGCATTCCTTTTTCCTTCAGCCGCATCTTTTGTCCGCTATGGCTTCCCGGGGGGATGCTAACATTTACATTTCCATCAATAGTAACCGCATATACCTTATCTCCTATTACGGCTTGCTCCGGTCTTACCAAAACCTCAGATTCAAGATCAGTGCCTTTTAGCGTAAATACTGGATGAGGACTGATGCGCACCTTGAGGTGAAGATCACCTCTGCTTCCGCCGGCATAGCCATCTCCCCCTTGATTTTTGAGTCTTATAATACTGCCTTCACTGACTCCGGAAGGGATTTTTACTTCCAGGTTTTTTCTTTCCGGTATGTTTCCGGTGCCACCACACCTGCTGCAAAATCCATGATCCACAATTCCCCGTCCTTGACATTCCGAGCAGGCTTTGCTGGAGGTCAGGCTTAGAGAGCGAGTACCGCCATTATAAGCCTCTTCTAGAGTAACCTCGATCTCGCTTTCTATGTCCTGCCCCCTCATAGGCCGGGTATTAAAACCTCCCATATCCTGTCCCGCAGTCCTGCGATGACTACCACCAAAAAGAGTCTCAAAGAAATCACTAAATCCGCCCATATCACCTGAATCAAAGTCACCGCTACGGTAATAATGAACTCCTTCACCCCAATCCGGTGGGGGAGTAAAATTATCTCCATTACGCCAGTTTTGGCCTAAGCGGTCATATTTGGATCTGTTTTCCGGATTGCTTAAGACCTCATAGGCCTCATTAATTTGCTTAAATTTCTCTTCTGCTTCATCCTTCTTCTTTTGCCCGGTATGCAGGTCAGGGTGCCACTTGCGGGCTAGCTTTCTATAAGCTGCTTTTATATCTTTAGCACTGGCGTCTCTTTCTACGCCTAGAACCTTATAATAATCCTGATATTGTACTGCCATATTAAACAGCCTCCGTTATTATTTCTCTTTTAGTTTTCCTCATACTCGGCATCTATTACCTCATCCCCCCGTTCACTGCCCTGAGCTGCGGTTGGTCCAGGCTGTGCCTCCTGGAAGACTTGTGCTGCAGTCTCCAGTTCTGACATAAGCTGATCGATTCTGTCTGCGGGGGCTTTTTCTTTAATCGCTTCTTTTAGTTCTTGCAAAGCTTTTTCCACCTGAGCCTTTTCCATAGCCGTTAGCCCGGAACCATTTTCCTTTAACTTTCTTTCTATACGATAAACGGCTGCATCAGCTTCATTTAGTTTCTCACTCTGCTCCTTTTTTCTGCGATCTTCTTCCTGGAATTTTTCAGCATCTTTAACCATACCTTCAATTTGAGCCTGATCCAAGTTGGATGAACCGCTGATAGTAACTGTTTGTTCTTTGCCACTGCTTTTATCTTTGGCGCTCACCTTCAAGATACCATTAGCATCTATATCAAAAGTTACTTCTATCTGGGGTATACCCCGAGTGGCCAGCGGGATACCTTCCAGTTTAAACTGACCCAAAGTGCGGTTGTCCACCGCCATTTCACGCTCTCCTTGAAGAACATGAATGTCTACTGCCGGTTGGTTATCCTCTGCAGTAGAAAACACTTCACTTCGTCTCACCGGTATGGTAGTATTTCTTTCGATGATCTTGGTCATAATCCCTCCCATAGTTTCAACTCCTAGGGATAAAGGAGTGACATCAAGCAAGACTACGTTTTTCACTTCTCCGGCTAATACCCCCGCCTGAATGGCAGCACCAACCGCAACCACTTCATCCGGATTAACTCCCATATTGGGTTTTTTACCGATTATCTCTTCCACGACTTTCTGTACCCCTGGAATACGGGTAGACCCACCCACCAGAATAACTTCTTCTATATCTACGGCAGTAAGCCCGGCATCTTTAATGGCATTTTCCACCGGTTCCCGCAAGCGATCCAGAAGATGGTGTATTAAATCCTCAAATTTAGCCCGGCTCAATTTCATATCCAGGTGCCTCGGGCCACTGGCATCAGCGGTGATAAAGGGCAAACTGATATGAGTTTCCATCATACTGGAAAGCTCCATTTTGGCTTTTTCGGCTGCTTCAGTAAGACGTTGCAAAGCTTGTTTATCATTCCTTAAATCTATACCAGAATCCTTTTTAAACTCTTGGGCCATCCAAACAACTATGGCTTTATCAAAATTATCGCCTCCCAGGTGGGTATCCCCACTGGTGGATTTCACTTCAAATACCCCGTCTCCCACCTCCAGTATGGAGACATCGAAAGTTCCTCCTCCCAGATCAAACACCAGTATGGTCTCGTTTTTCTTCTTATCCAGGCCATAGGCCAGAGATGCTGCCGTAGGTTCGTTAATAATACGCAGTACATTTAATCCCGCAATTTTTCCAGCATCTTTAGTAGCCTGCCGCTGGGCGTCATTAAAATAGGCAGGTACTGTGATTACTGCATCAGTTATTTTTTCCCCCAGATATTGAGAAGCATCTTCAACCAGCTTTTGTAAAACCATAGCCGATATTTCTTCTGGCGAGTAGAGTTTATCCTCCACCTTAAATCGTACTGAATCATCTTTGCCTTTAGTAATGGTATAAGGTACTAATTCTCTCTCGTTTTCGGCTTCCGAATACCGACGGCCAATAAACCTTTTAATCGAATAAAAAGTCTTTTCCGGATTTAGAGCCCCCTGCCTCTTGGCTACTTGTCCAACCATTCGATTATCTGCTTTAAACGCAACAACCGAAGGTGTAGTTCTTGATCCTTCGGCGTTTACTATTACGGTGGGGTTCCCACCTTCTATTATTGCTACAACTGAGTTAGTTGTACCCAGGTCAATTCCAACTGCTTTTGGCATATTGTCAACCTCCTTTTTGTTGTTTTCAGTAAATTCCTATTAATCATACTCCTTAAAATGGACCATTAAATAATTTGCCAACATCCCAATATAATCATGCATTGAAGTGCCCCTGAAGGACATCTTTAATTAGATTATAATAGCAGTTTGAATAATAGTCAAGAAAAGTCAAGAAAATAATTTGCGACTCTGTGTATACACCGTGCCAACGGATGGTGGGCTGTGGCGTGGGATTCTCGGGCTAAGGAACGGGGACACACCTACCCTTGGGGGAGCTTGGTGGTAGGAATGTCCCCATGGCATGTGCTGGGTGGTTCTGAGAAGGGAGGGTGTTGGGATGTGAATGTCCGCTTTAGTAGAAGTCGAGCATTCCTTCGGCGATGGTTTTGAAGACGGGGGCGGCGTCGGCGGACCCGGAGGTTCCGTCTTCTACTAGTACTACTATGGCCCAGCGTGGGTTGTCAGCGGGGAAATAACCGGCAAACCAGGTGTTTAAAACTTCTCTCTCTTCATCACCATCTTTAACCATTCCCACCTGACTGGTGGCGGTTTTACCTGCTACCTGTACTGTCTTAAGAGCAGCGTTCTTTCCTGTACCTTCATTAACGGTCTTTTTCATAAGTTCCTGCACTATTCGGGCAGTTTTCTCGCTGATAACCTGTTCTTTATCGCCAGCCTCCAGGGACGTTTTTAGGCCTTGCTTGTCTACCGTATAGCTCACCAAGGACGGTGCTGCCCACCGACCATCATCAGCTATGGTTGCAATTAGAGAAGCAATCTGAAGGGGGGTAAGCATCACCCCCTGCTGTCCAAGACAGGCATTGGCAAGAGCCGGCTTAGCGGGCTCTATATTAACATACGAATATTCTCGATCCTTACTGTACCCTAAAAGAGTTTCATCAGTAACATGGAATCTATCCACATACTCAAGAAGTCGATTCCGGTTAAGATTAAGTGCTATTTCTATGAATGAAGGATTACATGAATTGGCAAATGCCTCTGGGAAATTTAACTTCCCATGACCTCCTTCCTTCCAACAGGGAATGGAGAGTTGGTCGGAAAACTGATAGCTTCCATTACAAATAAATTCATCCTCCCATTCTACAGCTTCTTCCTCTAAGGCTGCTGCTGCCACCAGTATCTTGAAAATTGATCCGGGATGATATCTGCTTAAGGACCGGTTACTCAGAGTACTCAGCCCGTCATTTTTGATTAACAATTCCATATCGGCATAAGGACTAAAAGTTGGCCTGCTGGCCATAGCTAGTACTTCTTTGCTGTTTACGTCTAAGACTACTACCGCTCCTTGGGAAACCTTTTCATTCATGGTTTTTTCTACTAATTCCTGCACTCTGCTATCAATGGTTAAAACCAAACAATTTTTTCCTCTATCCTGCTCCTGCCGGATGCGGAACATTAATCCCTGAATGGTAATCCCACGTGCATCCTGTACCGAAACTATCTCCTGTCCAGGATCACTTCCAGTTAGGAGATTATTATAAAGCTTCTCCAAACCTGCTTTTCCTGAACTATCTTCCCCTTTACCTACATATCCTAACAGATGGGCACAAAAACCGTCCTCTCGATATCTTTTTAATACCGGAGCAGTCATTACTCCAATCAGACCCGAATTATTAATAGCCTCGATTTCCTCCTGCTCCATATCTATGGCAATCCGAATAATGCCTTCCCCGGCTTCATTTGCTTTATACAGTTTTAACTGGATTTCTGTGCGGTTAGTATCTTTAAGACATGCGGCTAGAATTTTGGATGCATCAGCAATCCTTTGTTCCTCATTAGGTGGGATGCTGCTGCTGTTGGATTTTATATCCCGGGGAAGACAATAAAGTGCAGTGGATGTAAGGCTTTCGGTTAGAAGAAGGTGATTACGATCATAAATTTCACCCCGGGACCATTCCTTAATCTCTATCTTTTTATTCCTCATGGCCGCTGCTTCTCTTGCTAAGCCAGGTCCTCTAAACAATTGGTAATAAGCTATAACGCCGGATAAATACAGGAATAGCACCAGGAAAACACACATTAATGTGGCGATACGGCGCCTAATCATAAAAAAACCTCCTTTAAAGCCTATTTTTATAATTGGCCGTCAATGAGGTTGTTATACCAGTTAATTTTAGATTATTTCTACCGGGAACGGTAATGTATTAAGTATTTGGATCAACTCAGGTCTGGTATCTACAGTACCCCTGATAATCACAGTCCCTTGTTTCTGGCTGATAGTGGAAACGACACCTAGATGTTCGTAAGCTTCGATAATTTTAGTGAGCATATCTATATCTTTAACCGCCACCCGAGCATATATGTTGTTCTCTATTTTAGCCACCTGCCCTTCGCAATATTGAACTTGGTGGCACCGGATCCAGGCTAGGGACCAAAACTCTCTGCCGCGGATGCCGGGCTCGGTCTAGTTTCTGACCTTCTTTATCATAGATAGAACATATCTCTATCTTTTTGATTCCTTGTCCAGGCAGCATAATTTCCATATCCTCACCTGGCCCAAAATTGGCTCTTTGTTCTATCTCCAGCATTCCCTCTTCACAATGGTAATCTTTCACAATCCCGCAGAAATCCACTCTTACCTGCTGTATTTGTTTATTAATATCCTGTATTAATGGAGATTCCCCTTCGATAAAACCATTGGTGAAAGGTCGGGTAGCGGTGCTGGAGAGTTCACTAACCCAGGCTTTTATCTGTTCCGAGTCAAATTCACATCCGGTTGCTGCATAATGATCTATTGCACTTCGATAAGTGGATGCTGTACTGGCTACATATAGGGGGCTTTTCATTCTCCCTTCAACTTTTAAAGCATCTATTCCTGCTGCCATCAGTTGGGGAATATATTCTATCAGACAGAGATCCCGCGAATTTAATATATAGGTTCCTGTTTCATCCTCATGAATGGGGAAATATTCTCCATCTCGCTTTTCTTCCATCAAGGTATAAGAATAGCGACAAGGATGGGCACATTCCCCCCGATTACCACTTCTGCCCACCATATAATGTGAAAGTAGGCAACGTCCTGAGTAGGAAACACACATGGCTCCATGAATAAACATTTCTATCTCCACGTCCACCCTACTCTTTATTTCTGCGATTTCCTCCAGGGTTAGCTCTCGGGCCAGAACGATTCTTCTTGCTCCCAGTTCGCTATATAACTTGGCCGCTTCATAATTGCTCACACTGGCCTGGGTGCTGATAGTAACCGGCAACTCTGGAGCATACCGGGAGGCTATTTTCATTATCCCCAGGTCTGATATTATTAGACCATCTACACCAATGGCCGCCAGTTCCTGCATATATGCCGGTAATTGTGCCAGATCGCGGTTGCGAGCTAATACGTTAACAGCAATGTAGACCTTCTTTTGTAGGTCATGCGCAAATCTAAGCCCCTCTTTAATTTCTGGCATACTAAGATTACCTGCGTAGGCTCGCAGGCTATATTCTTTCCCGCCCAAATATACGGCATCTGCTCCAAACAAACAGGCGGTTTTAAGTTTTTCTAAATCTCCCGCTGGCAATACCAGTTCAGGGCATCTCACAAACAGGTCCTCCTCAATAAATAGAGAGTAAGTATACTGCCTATTAGACCTCCTTACTCCCTTTTAAAACTTAATCTATGTAATATGCTTTGGCCTGTAAATGTTCACTGTAAGTCTTGCTGAATTGATGGCTTCCGTCTCCTCTGGACACATAATAAAGATATTGGTGCTGCTGGGGGTTTAAAGCCGCATCTATAGCGGCCTTACCGGGACAAGCAATAGGAGCCTGAGGAAGTCCGGCATATTTGTAGGTGTTATATACTGAATCAATCTCCAGATCTTCATAATAAATAATGTCTTTTTCGTCATTATTCAGTATATATAAAACGGTAGCATCAATCTGTAAGGGCATATTTTTGTCCAGGCGATTCTGAATGACTCCAGAAATAACCTTTCTTTCATTATCTACCATGGCTTCTTTCTCAATCATTGAGGCTATTATAATAGTATCGTAAACATCCATATCTTGAGCCTGAGCCTGCTGCTCAAATTCTCTAGCCCAAAGTTTTTGGAAATTGCCCAGCATAGCATTAACTATTTCGATGGCCTTGGTGTCTTCGGCTATCACATAGGTGTCAGGAAACAAAAAGCCTTCCAGGTAGGATTTTCCTGACCCCGGATTAGCCAACTGAAGAAATTCATAATTATATTCATTGTTAATTGCTTCCTGCCATTCCTCAATGGTGCAGATACCTTTTTCTGCCAGTAATCTTCCAATCTTATCTACCGTGTATCCTTCCGGTACAGTGAAAGAGATGGTTACTACTTTCCCCTCCGAAATCCGCTCTGCTATTTCCGGTAATGATTGGCTGCGACTAAGTTGATAGTGTCCTGCTTTTAATCTGCTGTCTAAGCCTTGATGCCGGCAGTAGGCTAAAAACAATGATTCATTCCGGATAAGACGGTTGCTGTATAAAAGCTGGGCTACCTGACTGGCAGTGCTGCGCTCAGCTATTATAAGGTCTATATTGGTAGTATCCCCAGAATCTACTGGACTTAACTGCATTAATAATATGTGGTAGCCGGTAAAGGCAAGCCCCACCAAACATAAGGTGAGCAGTACAACTACTCGCATTACTTTCTTACTCCTCATCAGCTTTAACTCACTCACTTTTTTCACCCTTCTCCAGGAAAGCTAATTGCTTAATTATTATCCGGCAATACCTCTAATTGCTCATTTGCATCATCTCCGGCTTCAACCGGAGAGTTATCGTTATCTTCGGTCTCGGGTGGGCTCTCCTCTTCCAGGTCGGTTTCTATCTCTACCGGAGGGTCAATCGGGTCTATTGTTTCTTCAACTCCGGGAGGGCCTACGTAGGTGATTTCATCAAAGGGTTTATACCTGTCCCGTGCCAATAACTCACTATTTATTAGCTTTCCTGCGTTATCATAATAAGTGCGGAATGATCTGACTATATACCCTGGAAAACCTTTATGATCTACCCGGCTCTCACCGGTTTTCATTTTAAGATCTATTTCATCGCGATATGTAAATGGAACAACCTCATCGACCACATGACTGGTCTTAATATTTTTCTTGTATTCAAGATGTCCGTATATATTTACAGTAAGCTTTCCCCCACCAGCCAGGCTCCTAATATAAATCGGATAATCAGTATTATTCTTGAAGCGAAAATCGCTGATACCATAAGCAACCGTGGCATCCAAACCCAAGGGTACATAGGAAACTGCCAATCCATGATTGTGTCTTTCAATTATTTCCAACCCAGCTAGCAGAGATGCGTTATATAAGGTAGAAGATACCTGACATATTCCACCTCCGAGTCCTGGCTCTAAAGTATTACCTACGATTACCGGGGCCTGTCGAAAACCAGTAGTTATGGTTCGTTCACCTACTGTTTTATTAAAAGAAAATTCTTTCCCAGGTTTTATCATTTTGCCATTAATTGAGTTGGCTGCTGTGGTGAGATTGTGAGTTCGATCTATTTCAGCAACTTTATACCAGGTAACATAAGACGCCAATTCGCCCATAATTTCAAGATCTTGGCCGGTAACTTCCGGCCTTTGCTCAGTAATAACGATACTAGCTTTTACTGAATCCAGCCCTCCCCACTGATTGGGAAGTTGTTTAAAAGTTTCCTCAACATCAACCGTCCGGCCACTGACTTCGGGAATCACGATCAATCCCTGGCTGGAATCCATATCCAGCCTAGCATCAACCGCTTCCTGTTCCAATATTTTATTCCACATTCCCAGCAAAGACTCTTTAACTTCACCATCATAGGATATAGGTAGAGTATAATTATATTCTTCAGAACCATTTAAATTAGTTATTTTGGATATTATACCCCGGTCGTGTTCCTGCCTAAAAATTTTTTCTACTGCTTGACCGGCATTGACCTCTTTACATATATCTCGCATTAACGTACGGTACTGATAATCATCGGCATAGAATACTATGGGAATGGCATACGCATCATTTAGATATCTAAGCAATTTTTGCTCGGCCTCTTCCTGCGAACAACCCTGTACTGGTATTCCAATAATTTTAACTCCAGACAGAAACTTGTCAGATAGGTAGAATTGTTGATAAAAATATCCGCCCACGCCTAATAAAAAGGCTATAACAATTATAGAACATCCAAGATAAACTCTTTCTTTCCCGTTAAACAAATCCCATCCCCCAAAACTGTCCGTATTCTTTTCAAGTTATACTATTAAGACTAACTTATATATTGTAACCCATCCCTGCAATATTTAAAAACAAAAAAAAGAAGCCCGAAGGCTTCATTTTTCTCTTATACTTCTTCGCTTTCGGCCAGTTCCTGCCATACATCGGCGACCATTTCCCACTCTTCATCATCATCTATGTCAGCGAGAAATTCATTACCTTCTTCATCACACATGACCTTGAATATTACAACTCCGCCGCCTTCAACTTCTCCATCCGAGTCACCTTCTTCTTCTTCAAAAAAGAATTCGTCAAGGGGCAGCAGAACCCGGTACTTGTTATCCTGAATATCCAACTCGGCAATCAGTTCAAACTCCATCTCTACGCCTTCTTCATCTACCAGTACCAGCACAGGGTATTCTTCCTCAAAAAGTTCTTCGTCGCTCATATATTCACCTCTTCTTTCAAGCTACAGCAATTCTATATTTTGCCTGTTGATTTGTCAAATGGCTTTTCCATGATAAGTAATTTAGTTAGTGCCTGACCCCATCCAGATAGTTTTGCAGAATAGTTACTGCGGCCACTTTATCGATGACCTTTTTCCTTTTAGATCGAGAGATATCTGCTTGTAGCAGAACTCTCTCGGCTGCTACGGTGGATAAACGTTCATCCCAGAAGGTAGTCTTAATGCCGGTAAACTCCTCTAGGATATTTGCAAATTCCTGAACCTCACGAGCTTTTGGTCCAATGCTGCCATCCATATTGCGAGGCAGGCCTAAAACAATCATCTTTACTTCATGACTGGTACATAGATTTCGGATATGTTCCAAGTCTTGCTGTAAAGCTCGACGTTCTAGTACTGAATGCCCCCCGGCCACTATTTCCATAGGGTCACTTAAGGCAATTCCTATTCTTTTAACCCCAACATCTAAGCCCATTATTCTCACAAATAGAACTCCTTATACTACAAAAATAAAATCCCCACGCCAAGCATGGGGATATAGCAAGTCTGTCATATACTGGCCAAATACTCTCTTACCAGTACTTCCATAATTTCATCCCGGTCTACTTTGCAGATAAGGCTGCGGGCATCATTATGACTCGTAATATAAGCTGGATCTCCAGAAATCATGTACCCCACCAGTTGGTTAACTGGATTATATCCCTTCTCTTCCAGAGCTTTATATACGGACTGTAAAATCTCCTTGATGCGTTCCTCTCCGTCTCTTTCACGTTTAAAACTTACCGTTTCATCCATTCCCTGAGCCATAAACCACACCTCCTCTAAGCCAATATTTCTACACCAGCTCTACAAATCCCTTTGTTTATGCCAGGATTTTTTCCACCATCGCCCTGGCTGCATTCAGGGCCTCATCTAATTTACTCTTGTCCCGGGCACCAGCCTGGGCCATATCTGGCCTTCCTCCCCCGCCACCGCCGGCAATTTTGGCAGCGGTGCCAACAATATTCCCTGCATGAAGCCCTTTGTCAATAAGATCTTTGCTTACAAAGGATACCAGAGAAACCTTGTTCTGACTTACCGAGGCTAATAGTACTATACCGCTGCCCAACTTATCCTTGAGCATCTCGGCGTTTTCCCTTAAGGTTACTGCATCCTGAGCTTCAACCTTTTCTATTAATACTTTACTCCCACCGAAATCGTAAGCCTTGCTTATCAATTCCTCATTACCAACTCGAGATAATTTACCTTTTAAATTTTCTATTTCTTTTTCATATTCTTTAACTGTCTGCTGAATAGTTTCTATTTTATGTCCTATTTCCGCGGGAGCAACCTTCAGCCCCGAAGCAACTGCTTTCAATGTTTTTTCCATCCCACTAAGATATTCGCGGGCCCCTCGTCCCGTTAAAGCCTCTATTCTACGGAGCCCTGACCCCACACTACCCTCGGATATTATTTTAAAGGCCCCTATTTGTCCGGTATTCCTAACATGGGTACCACCGCAGAGTTCCATACTCACTCCTTCGACTTCCACCACCCGTACCTGTTCATCGTATTTCTCACCAAACAGGGCAATAGCTCCGAATTCCCGGGCATCTTCCAGTCCGGTTACCTGGGTCTCTACCTCATGCACCCCCAGTATAAACTCGTTAACCATATTTTCTATCTTGACCAGTTCATCTTCCGAAAGTGAAGCCAAATGGGAAAAGTCAAAGCGCAGCCTGAAAGGATCTACCAGTGAACCCTTCTGCTGAGCATGTTCCCCCAGTACCTCCCGCAAAGCTTTATGCAGCAGATGGGTAGCGGTATGGTTTCTGGCCGTATCTAATCTCTGGGCTTCACTCACCTGCAAGATTACATTTTCACCAGTCTTCAAGCTACCCCTCACCTGACCTTCATGAATGATGCAGTTACCTATTTTCTGTACATTTTCTACTGCCATTTCCCCTTGAAGGCCTGCTATCACTCCGGTATCAGCCACCTGTCCTCCACTTTCAGCATAGAAAGGTGTTTTGCCAGTAATTAATAATACTGGTTCATCCACCGCCTCAGATATTAACCGGTCTCCTTTGATTATGGCTATTATGGTTGAATCATCTTTAGTGTTTTTATAACCGGTAAAAATTGTTGGTCCAGCAGTCACACCCTGCAGGAGTTCTGAAATAATAACTTCTTGAGCAAATGCCCCGGTAGACTTGTTAGCCTGTCGGGCTCTTTCCCGCTGCTCGTCCATCATCCGGTTAAACCCATCAGTATCTACCAAGAGGTGATTCTCCTCTGCCACATCTTCGGTTAAATCCAGAGGAAAACCATAGGTATCATAAAGCATAAAAGCTTCTGATCCAGGTATAATTCCATCACCCCGGCTCTTTACACCGGCTATTATTTCTTCAACTTTTTTTAAACCTTCATTAAGAGTCACCAGGAAGCGCTCTTCTTCCATTTTGATTACTTCTTTTACAAATTCTTTTTTATCGTCTATTTCCGGATAGGCCTCTTTCATAAGGGCGGCTACTACATCTACATTTTTATAGAGGAAAGCCTCTTGTATCCCCAACGAACGCCCAAATCTAACCGCCCGCCTCAGTATCCTCCTCAAAACGTATCCTCGCCCGTCATTACTGGGCAAAACTCCGTCACTTATGAGAAAAGTACAGGCCCGACTGTGATCAGCTATGACCCGGAAAGGAAATCCTTTTTCTCCCCGATCATATGTAATTCCAGTCATTTTTTCAATACTGGCCATTAGAGGGATAAATAAATCAGTATCAAAATTGCTATCTACCTCCTGCAATAAAGAGGTCAATCTTTCCAGCCCCATACCGGTGTCGATACTAGGACGCGGCAGAGGATTCAAATTGCCTTCCTCGTCCCGATTATATTGCATAAATACTAGATTCCATACTTCCAACCAGCGGTCGCAATCGCATACTCCCAAGGCACACTCCTGCTGTTTGCAGGCGTAAGCTGGTCCGCGGTCATAATGTATCTCACTGCATGGTCCACAAGGACCAGTATCACCCATAGCCCAGAAATTATCTTTTTCTCCCATACGAATTATTCGTTCAGGAGCAACTCCGGCTACTTCCTGCCACAATTTTTCTGCTTCATCATCATCGTCAAAAATAGTGATCCATAGTTTCTCTTTAGGAAGTCCCGCCACTTCGGTAAGGAATTCCCACGCGTAGTGTATAGCGTCTCGTTTAAAATAATCGCCAAAGGAGAAATTACCCAGCATCTCAAAAAAAGTGTGATGACGGGCAGTCCTTCCGACTGTATCCAAATCATTATGTTTTCCACCGGCCCGTACGCATTTCTGTGATGTGGTGGCCCTTTGATAGGTACGCTTATCTATACCCAAAAAAACATCTTTAAACTGGTTCATTCCGGCATTAGTAAATAATAATGTAGGATCATTCACTGGAACCAAGGAAGAACTCGATATTACCGTATGACCCTTATTTTCGAAATAATCTAGGAAAGCTTTTCTTATTTGTCCACTATCTCTCACGACCAGGCCTCCTCTTTCCCGACAATACTTTTTTCTTATCTATTTTCTGGTATAAAACCTTTTGTGTCAACTTTTTACAAGTATTTTGGCATTTTCTTTAAGCTGCAAACCGTACATATACCCAGGAAATAGTTACCTTAATCATAGCAGCAACTGGCACAGCAAACAATATGCCCCATATTCCATAAAGATTGCCTCCAGCCAAGAGAGCAAATATTATAAACAAGGGATGTAATCCCAATTTGCCCCCCAGTATCCTGGGGGTTATAAAATTGCTCTCAATTTGCTGTACGATAAATATAGCTAGGGTTTGATATATTGCCAGCCGTAAAGATTCCGAATAGGCAATAAGCACCGCAGGAATTGCTCCTATAAATGGACCGAAATACGGTATTAGGTTAGTTAAACCGGCCAATAAGCCGATTATTAGAGGAAACTTTACTCCTAAGATTAAGGCCGATGCTCCCACTAACGTACCCACAATTACTGCTATCAAAATACTACCCTTAATCCCATCAATTAATACTTTATCAATATCCGCACCTAATGCCTGCAACTCGCGCCGGAAGCCGGGTGAAAATAGATTTAATATTCCTGCTCTAATTTTTTCCCAGTCCAGTAGAATGTAGAAGGCTAGAATAGGTGCCAAAATAATAACAAATATTTTACTCAGGAAATTGTAGATACCTGCTATAAAGTGTTCCAGTCCTTTAAGTACTGCGCTTTCAATTCTATTGACATTAGTGTCTATTAATCTATCTATCTGAGCTGGTTTATCTACACCATCAATTTCTTCTGCAATTTGCTCGGCTCTCTCTTCCATCTGGGGATACATTTCCACTAGATGACCAGCCTCAGTTATCAGGCGAGGAACACCCCAGTATAAAACCAGTCCCACCACACCCAATACTATGAAATAGAGGATTAACATGGCATATATTCGTTTGAAACCATTTCTTTGCAAAAACATTACCGGATGATATAGCAGATATGCCATTATTCCCCCCAAGATAAAGGTTACTATAACATCACGAACCAGGTAAAAAAAATAAGAGGCAGCTAATGCCACCCCCACAAAGATAAGATAACGATACCAATAGTTTGGGTTCACTTTCACTGTCAACCTTGCTTCCTTATAGAATCATCAATTTCCTGGCCCATACTGTTTAAGAAGTTAACGGCATTG
>CAZXIR010000006.1:4958-33312 GCA_964640845.1 uncultured Syntrophomonas sp. | reverse complement strand
ACGGTGCCGGTACCTGGCTGGCTATCGCCTGTGGTGGTAGTCATACGGTGGCTACACTGGAAGCCGGGCTAACCGTCCCTACCGCACCGCAGAACTTCACTGCAACGCCCGGTGACACTCAAGTGGTGTTAAGCTGGACTGCTCCCGAAAGTGACGGCGGTGCCGCAATCTCAGGATACGAAGTGTCCGGAGATAACGGCAGCACATGGGTTACAGCCAGCACCAGCACCTCCCACACCTTCACCAGCTTAACCAACGGTACGGAATATACCTTCAAAGTGCGGGCGGTCAACAGCGCAGGCAACGGAGCGGAGGCAAGTGCAACAGCCACGCCGACAGCGCCTGAGTTTGCAGGCGGCAACGGTAGTGAGGAGGAGCCTTATCTTATTGCAACGGTGGATCAGCTCAACAATGTGCGCAACTATCTCGGGACAGAGCACAATGATAAACACTTTAAGCTGAGTGCAAACCTGAACCTTGATGTTGCCCCGTTCAATAGCGGTGACGGCTGGGAGCCAATAGGCACGTCGGCAAGTCCTTTTACCGGCACCTTTGACGGTAATGAGTACACCATCAGCGGCCTTGTTATTAACCAGGTTGGAGCATGGAATGTTCGCGTTCCTGCCGGCTTATTCGGTTATACCGGGGCAGAAGCAGAAATCTGCGACCTGGCGCTGGAGGATGTGGATGTAACCGGTTGTTATTATGTGGGCGGTCTGGTGGGTAATAACAACGGTGAGATAACCAACGTAAATGGCAGTGGTAATGTGGTAGGCGAATGGGATACAGGCGGTTTGCTTGGCTTAAATAATGGTTCGATTGCCCATTCTGACTTCGTAGGCACTGTAACATGCACATATGAAGTAGAATACGGTGATTGGACAGGAGGTCTGGTGGGTTATAATCTTGGTACGGTTACCAATTGCCATACTGATGCAATAATAGTGAGCGAAGGTGATAGTATCGGCGGCCTGGCGGGTGAAAACATGGATGGGACAATTACAGAATCCTATTCTAGCGGCACTATCACGGGTTACGATTACACCGGTGGGCTCGCGGGCGATAACAGCGGCGAAATTACGGCATGTTATTCCACCTGTACGGTGAACGGCGATTCGGATGTCGGCGGTCTGGTGGGCGGAAATTCTGGACCGATCGCCACCTCCTTTGCTGTCGGCGTAGTAAACGGTGCTTCTAGGATCGGGGGCCTGGTAGGCAGTAGCACTGACACAACTGTCACCGGCTGTTATTGGGATACCGAAACATCAGGTCAAAGCACATCAGCCTGCGGCACAGGCAAGTCCACAGCGGAAATGAAAGAGCAAGCAACTTATGAAGGCTGGGATTTTGATGATGCATGTGTATGGGGTATTAATGGCAGTGATAACGACGGTTATCCATTCCTAAGATGGCAGGGGTACGAACATGGGCAGACCTCGGAAGACGTCTGTGAAATCGGCGCAACCAAGTACGCCACGCTGGATGCGGCCTTGGCCGCAGTAACCAGCGGGCAAACCATCAAACTGCTTAAAAATATTACCCACACCTCATCCATTGAAGTGGACGGCAAGACCATCTACTTCGAACTGGGAAACTATGATCTTTTGGTCGATACCAGCGCCAACCCCGATGACTCAATTTATTCTATAGTCACAGTAAGAAATGGGGGCAAAATAAGGCTTGCCGGTACAGGAACAGGTAAGTTCAACATACAGAGCTCGTCCCCTTTGCAATTTTACGGCATACGGGTTCTCGACGCCAACTCGGAAGTCACAGTAAATAACGTGGACGTTACCGGTGCAGGAGCCATGGGCATTTATATGTATGGTTCCGGTTCTGCTCTGGACGGCGGCACAATCACTGTGAATGGTCATCTAAATGCCGACGACATGGGAATTTGGGTGAATGCCAAAAACGGTAATGTGATTATAAACGGTGACATAACTTCAGGCCATTCAGGTGTACGAACAGCCACAAACCCCGGTACATCAGTGACTGTGAACGGTAATATCACCGTGCTCGGCACTACGTCCCAAAATCTGGAGGGTGCAGGAATCCTTGCCAGTGGGAAAACTACCGTTAATGTTACCGGAGATGTAACAGGTCAGGGTGCCAACTACATTGGCGTTTATGCCCTTGGCGGAACGATTACAGTAGGCGGGAATGTGGTGTCATCCGGCATAGGTGCGAAGGCCAAGCCAAACTATACTTACGGAAATGGAGCAGTGACCATTGACGGCAGCCTTTCGGCGGGAACCCCATTTATCATGGTGGGAACCACCGAAAAAACCGGTGCCGACATAACCGAACCCACCACTAAGACCGGCTTTCTCACTTACACGGATGATGTCAGCGTCGTTTGGATTGGGAGCGTAGGCGACCCCGTGTCTGCTACCCATACCGTAAACTTTTACAGCGACAGCTCGCTTTACGCCAGCAAAACCGTGACCAGCGGTTCCGCTCTCGGAGCCAATTTGCCGAGCAATCCAACGAGAAGCGGATACAGCTTCGGAGGCTGGTTCAGTGGGCAAAACGGCACTGGAACAAGTTTTACAAGCTCTACCATTATTAATGCCGATGTGGATTTGTACGCCAAATGGACGTACAATGGCGGCGGTAGTTCAGGCGGAAGAAGCACTCCAGTAACTCCGGTCTATAAAGCGGATGTTGAAGCGGAAGACGGCACTAAAACGATACTTCCGGTTACGGTTGATAAGGATTTCGAAACCGCCTCCATAGATTCGGATTCTCAGAGTTTCGCCCAGGGCGGGACTGCCATCACGATACCGTCTATACCCGACATCGATACCTATTCCATTAGCATACCGGTACTGGATCTGTCAACGACTGATGCTCAGGGTGCGTTGACTCTCAATACCGACTCAGGCAGTCTCACGGTTCCGTCCAATATGTTGACAGGTGTTGCGGATGCAGACGGAAACAAGGCACAGATCACCATCGGCCAGGGAGACAAATCCAACCTGCCGAAGGATGTCAAGGACGCCATCGGAGACAGGCCGCTCATTCAGCTCACGCTGTCCATCGATGGCAAACGAACCGATTGGAGCAATCCCAATGCGCCTGTGACGGTGAGCATACCCTATATCCCGACTGCTGCGGAGCTTGCAAATCCGGAGAGCATCGTCATCTGGTATATCGATGGCTCAGGCAATGTTGTCACTATACCAAATGGCCACTACGATACTGCAACGGGAACTGTCACTTTCAACACCACACACTTCAGCGACTACGGGGTGGCTTATAACCAGGTGAGCTTCAACGATGTGGCGGCAGGTGCATGGTATGCTCCAGCTGTATCCTTCATTGCCGCCAGAGAAATCACCACCGGAACAGGGGACGGAAAGTACAGCCCCGATAGGCAGCTTTCGCGCGGTGAATTCATTGTCCTGATGATGCGCGCCTATGGCATCGCACCAGATAAGAACCCAGTTGATAACTTCTTCGATGCGGGCAATACCTACTATACCGGCTATCTCGCGGCAGCAAAGCGTCTCGGTATAACCGCAGGCATAGGAAACAATATGTTCGCACCGGAGAAGGAGATTACCCGGCAGGAGATGTTCACCTTGCTGTACAATGCGCTGAAAGCCATCGGGCAGCTACCACAGGATGATTCCGGCAAGGTGCTTTCTGACTTCACCGATGCCGGGCAGATTGACTCATGGGCAAAAGAAGCCATGACACTGCTGGTTAAGACCGGCACCGTCGGCGGCAGTAACGGAAAGCTCTCTTTGCTCAACACCACCACCAGAGCGGAAATGGCACAGGTACTGTATAATCTGCTGGGAAAATAGAGCTAAGAATTAAGAAAATACTTGGAAACGTAAGCGAGGCACTTCACTTGAAGAGCCTCGCTTGCTGTTCCCCCGTATTTCTCCTTCTTTACTTCGATTTTAACAAATCTCTGATTTCTTCCAGCAGAACAACTTCTTGCGGGGCCTCAGGAGGAGCAGGTGGTAGCTCGGATTCTTTCTTTTTTCTGGACGATAAAAGCTTAACAAATAGAAAAACGGAAAAAGCAATAATTATAAAATCTACCACTGATTGAATAAAGGCGCCATATAGAATAGCCGCTTCAGCGATGTCACCACTAGCCGGCGTAATGACATACTTCAATTCCTTGAAGCTAATGCCTCCTAATAGAACACCAATTGCTGGCATAAGTAGATCATTCACTAAAGACGAAACAATTTTACCAAACGCTCCACCAATTATGACTGCAACGGCAAGGTCTATCACATTACCCTTGAGCGCAAATTCTTTGAATTCTTTTAACATACAGATACCTCTCTTTCTATTAATACTTTAAAATCCGGGGCAGTGCGCCAGCGTCATTAATTCTGTTAAGCCATCGATATCAAGCATAATATTCGCCGCGTTTTGGCTTTAATAATAACAAAACTGATTTCAGACGGTTCTCCGCACCTCTTCTATTATATGCCATAGTTAAAGAATCTCTATAGATTTCAGCATTTAGTTCTTTACTGCTATGCTGAAAATACCATTCTTCACGCAAAGAAACAAGTGTTAATGTAACTATTAGAAAAGCAGTTATGGTTGCGACTGCCAGCAGTGTTGCCTCGATATCACTGTAAACCCACTAGTTTTTAAAATGGTTTTGCATCCCCATTAAAAACGGTTATATAGTGGATTTGATTTGTGTTAAGGTAATGCTGTACAATCTAACCATTCAATGTGTCTGGAAGTATAAACTAAGGAGAAACCGCAATGTTAAATATTGGCTGTCATTTATCTACTTCCAAAGGCTTTTATGCCATGGGAAAAGATGCTTTAGCAATAGATGCTAATACCTTTCAATTTTTTACCCGTAACCCCAGAGGAAGCAAAGCGAAAGCCATTAATCCCGAGGATGTTGAAGCTCTGCTTGATCTCTTAAACGAAAACAATTTTGCAACTCTTATGGCCCATGCCCCATATACTCTTAACCCTTGTTCCGCCGATGAAAAGATTAGGATGTTTGCAGCAGAAACTATGGCTGACGATCTGAGACGCATGGAATATCTACCCGGCAATTTGTACAATTTCCATCCCGGCAGCCATATGGGGCAAGGTCCAGAGATCGGTATATTACAGATTACTATGATGCTTAACACCATTTTAGAGCCGGAACACACTACTACCGTCCTGCTGGAAACAATGTCCGGTAAAGGCACGGAAGTTGGCCGATCTTTCGAGGAATTAAAGCAAATCATTGACGGTGTCAAGCTTCAAGATAAAATAGGTGTATGCTTGGATACCTGCCACGTTTATGATGCGGGATATGATATTGTAAAGGAACTTAACGGAGTATTAGATGAGTTTGACCGTGTGATTGGACTTGAAAGGCTCTACGCCATCCATTTAAACGATAGCATAAACCCAATTGGCAGTCACAAAGACCGCCATCAAAAAATCGGTAAAGGGTTCATTGGTTTGGAAGCAATGGTACGTATTATTAACCACCCTAAGCTCCGCCACCTGCCTTTTTTTCTTGAGACGCCCAATGATCTGCTCGGTTACAAAGAGGAAATTGAACTTTTAAAAGATTTGTTCTCGTGAACTACTCCCACTTACACTTCATCACCCACCTACGCTACCGCTTAGAGGAGGGGGTCTTCTGCCGCCCCAAGATAAAAAAACAATCTTGCCAGGGCATCTGCCCTGACAAGATAATTAAAGCTCCAACGAACCTTTATGAACTTCCAACCTTACATTACCTTCCACTTCCGTTTCCCATTTCCAACTTCTCATCGTACCTTCGTCTAACAGGTTTACCAGTTACTCCTTGCTTACAACAGCTGTGCTTCACTTTCATTCTTCCTCACTGAATCTTTTCAGACCCTCGTAAATCAAACTTCCATGTTGTCAGACCCGCTATAAACCTTTTTCTCTGATTCCTCTTGGATATAGTGACCTTTACTTCACCGGTACTTCTGATCTGTTGTAATGTTCCGTTTCCGTTTTCGGCTCTGAAGGTTTTCCATCTTAGGAATTCCTTGGAGCTTACTTGTATCATACTAAATCATTCCCTTTTTATCAATCCTTAAATACCCTTGTTTTTAGCCATAAATGTTCACATAAGTCTTTCTGCTTCGTTTATATCTCCTTTCCTTTCATTTAGTATTTATTTGTCTTTATTGATAATGAGTCTGCCGTGAACCTGATAAAATCTACCCCAATGATCTACTGATAAACAAGAGTAAGTCTACAGTCTCCCCCCATAAATTTGAAGCAGTAGGGCGGTTTTAGAAATCTAGCCCACCAACCCGATATTTATTCCTAGTCTTTACGCACATGGGTAGCAGAATATTGCACCCTTGGAGCTGTTAAGAGCTAATGGTATACTAGAATCAATAATCCCCGACCAAGCAATTTAAATTAAAGCCCGTGCCGGGACAGGGCTACGAGGTGACTATATTGTTATTTATAACTGTTTCCAGACAGACCGGAAGCCTAGGTAAAGAGATTACGGAAGTTCTGGCAAAAAAACTGGAACTGCCGATAATTAACCGGGATCTGGTAATGACCCAGTGGTTTCCAGAAGTGGCTAGCAAGCATGAGCTTCATATGTTGTCTGAAAGTCCGGGTTTTTTCTTAACTCCTTGCCAACTGGGTATAAGTTTTGCTGATTACCTGGAGAAAAGGTTGCGAGACTATATTGCCGAACAGCCGGCAATCATTTTTGGTTTGGGAGCCCAGATCATATTTGCCGGCCACCCGGCTGCACTTCACATAAAAATCATGGCTTCTCACCAGGTGCGAACGAACCGTATCATGCAGACTCATTGTCTGGAAAAAAAAGATGCTGAGAGATTCCTAGGCCTTACCGACCGAAAACATAAACGCTATATTTCTACTATATATGGTAAAGATTGGTCAGATCCGGTACTTTACCACCTAACTTTAAATACTGATTTGCTTAGCATTGAGGAATCAGCGTCCCTGTTATATCATGTGGCCCAGAACAAGCAGATTTCTTGTAATATTGATCAGAATTCAACAGATAATAGAGAAAAAAAGATTGTTTTCAAGCACCCCTCGGAAGAAGAATTTGCCAAAATTTTAGATATGCATAGTATTGAATGGGAATACGAGCCACGTACTTTCCCAGTCAAATGGGACACGGAAGGTAACATAACCCAGGCCTTTTCACCCGATTTTTACTTGCCCAAGTTTGATACTTATATCGAGCTTACTACTATGAACCAGAAATATGTGTCAGAGAAGAAGAAAAAGGTAGAGTTGCTCAAAAAGCTCTATCCCGGCACCAATATCAATATAGTTTTCAAAGATGATTTCAATAGTTTAGTAAAAAGATTTGGATTAAAGGAAGATGCTTAAATATGAATATACCAGGCATGGGAAGGATTGTATATACCCAAGAACAGATCCAACAGAGCATAGCGGAGATAGGATATATAATAAGCCAGGACTACCAAGGGAAAGAACTGGTGGTAGTAAGTGTCCTGAAGGGATCTCTGTATTTTCTAGCTGACTTAACCAGGCAACTGAATATCCCATTGAAAATCGATTTCCTGTCCATTGGAGTATCACCGGAAGCAAGTAGTAAACCTGGGGCGGTCCGTTTTACCAAGGATTTAGACCTGAGTTTGACTGGGCGGCATGTACTATTGGTGGAAGATGTTATTGGCACTGGGCTTACCTTGGGTTATATATGTCAGCACCTGGAATCAGCAAAGCCCGCCAGCCTGAAAATATGTACTCTTCTGGACAACCCGGCCGAGCGCCTGCTCACCATAACTATAGATTATCGCTGCTTCGTCATGCCAGATGTCTTTCTGGTGGGTTATGGTCTGGATTATAAGGAACAATACCGTAACCTTCCTTATATTGCCGAATTCCACCGGGAACGGGCATAAAAAGGATAGAGCCATGGGGCTCCTCACTAAGTAAGTATATCTCTAATCCAGAGTGCACTCTGATAGGCTTTGTTAATAAAATGCTGCGGAGAACACCTTAGATCCTCCTCCCCAGGATAGACCTCCAGGGTGATATTGCCTCTATATGTATCCCGGGGAAAAACCTTGCTTATTTGCTGCCAATCGATAATTCCTTCTCCCGGCAGCCAGTGTCGGTCTTTTTCCAGGTCATTGTCGGACAAATGCAGGTGTTTTAATCTATGACCTTGGTTTTTTAGTATAGCGGCTTTATCGTTGCTATAAAGAAAATCGTGGGAACTGTCATAACAGAATACCAGATGATCAGACACCAGCTCCCTTAAAACAAAATCGATATAGTCCACACTGCCGGTGTTTTCAATAGCTATCCCAACCCCTAAGTCCTCAGCAATTCTTAATAATTGACCGATACTCTGAATACCCCATTTATTAGGTTCATTGGGGAATTTGCGATCGATAATATGCATAAGCATCACTGGTATACCCAGTTGTGCACAATCATTAAGCCATTGTATATGCTGGTAAATGATCTTATCTCGCAAGGTCTTTGATTCGCTCCACAGATCATCTACATCATCATAGGGCAGATGAATATTCTCCAGCAACAAACCGGATTCCCTGACTATTTTTGGCATCTTTTCTTTCTTAATTTTGGGAGAGCCGATTTCATCTTCCCACCAGATGGTGGTTGCATCAAAGCCAGCCTTTTTAATGAGTTCCAATCTCTGGGGCAAAGGCATTACAAAACCAAACCAGGAAAATATCCCCAAGTTATTATAATTTAAATCATGCATAATTAAGTCCATTCTTCATAATAAGCACTATTATTCCAGTTCGTTCCCTAGACAATTAAACCAGTTTCTAAAAGCCGGTAGGTTCCAGCTTCAAATTCAATAAAGGTCATTGATCCTGGATCAACCCCAGTTTTCCATATGTCTACAGAGGAATCTATATGACCTAGCAGTGATTTAACAACTCCCCCATGGGTAACTACCAGCACGGTACCATTATGGCGTTGGATAATCTCCTCGGTAGCCAAGGAGACCCGTTCCCATACTTCCGAAAAAGTCTCCCCCCCTGTCATCTTGTACTTCCATATATCCTGATACCATTGCTTAAACTCCTGGGGGTATTTTTCATACACTTCACTGAAGGTCATCCCCTCCCATATCCCGAAAGAAGCCTCTCTTAAACGCCTATCATAATAAACCGGCAGCCTCAGTTTATGGGCTGCTATTTCAGCCGTTTCACGGGTTCGGGATAAATCACTGCAGTAGATAGTCTGCACCTGTTCATGCTTTAACAGGTATTCAGCGGCCCTTTCTGCCTGCTGCCGACCGGTATCATTGAGGGGAATATCGGTCTGCCCCTGGTACTTTTGCAGGGCATTCCATTCAGTCTGTCCATGCCTTAATAAAATTAGTCTCATCTTTATCAATCCTTTTCTGTGTATAGATTACGCATTTTTCATCTTTATTTGTTTTCTAATTACTTCTATTGTGAAATTATATTCCGGCAAACAATTTCATAGCAATTACCGTAACCACAATAAAGAGAGTTTCCGTAACTTCACATAGAGCACCATAGGTGTCACCGGTCAAACCTCCCAGTGAACCAGCCATCCATCTGGCCATTGCCACAACTGCAAAGACGGTTAAGGCCATTATAATAAATATCTCCCATTTCACCAGCAGCAATAATGCCACCAATAATGGAATTGCAGCCCCTAGAGTTTTGCCGGCTCCATTAATACTGCCAAAAGACTTACCCAAGCCCGGACCCGAGCGAGCATAGGGGAAGCAGGATACCGCGTATACCATAACCCACCGACCCAGTGCCGGCGATATCAGCAGTACCCATAGTTTATCAGTGTAAGTCATGGACCCCAGAAACGTAAATTTCAGCAGCATGATGGCTCCGAAGGCTATGACTCCCATGGCTCCTACCCGGCTATCCCGCATGATCTCCAGTTTTTTCTCCCGCTCCCGGCCACTGAATAATCCATCGGCAGAATCCATCAAGCCGTCCAGATGCAGGGCCCCGGTTATTATTATCCATATCACGATAATAACGGCGTCCCCTGCCCATCCCAGGGACAATATCTCAGCCAGGTAAGCGACCCCAGCCAATAATAGCCCGATTAATATACCGGTCAGGGGATAGAAGTATAAAGAATAAGCCATATCCTTTTCCCCCGCCTGACGATTGCCATAGACCGGGACAATGGTCAAAAAGCTGATGGCCAAGAGCAAACCATTCATCGTTGGATCCTCCATTTTTTGGTAATTCAACTTTCGCAGTTGAGGTTTAAGCATCGGAAACACTCTGCCAGCACCACAATTTGAGTTCGCCGGCTCAGAAGTATAAGGAGAAACCTGTGGAGCAGTTTAAACACACCGCTGTTCGCCTTGCCTTCCTTGCTCAGACAAAGCATAATACTCGCTCGCAAGTACGACAGTTAGTTATTGCTATTATTTTATTCTCAGCTCTATGCCGCATACTACCATATAAACCTGCCGCGCCTTAGCAGCCAGTTCCTGGTTGACCATACCATTCAAATCCCTGAATATCCTGCCTTCCTGGCTGGCCGGCACTAAATCCATGCCAACTTCATCAGCTACCAGAATTACAGTTCCATTGGCATTTCCCAGAGACTCTGTTAATAGCTCCAGTTGGCTTATAAAAGCCTGTTCTTTTTCCTCATCCCAAGAAAAATTGGTTACATTGTCCCGGTACATAATATTGGTTATCCAGGTTCCCAGGCTGTCCAACAAATATATTTGGGATGGTGCTGTTTGTTCATTAAAGATTCTACTTACATCACAGGCTTCTTCAACAGTATGCCAGGAACTTGGCCTTCTGAGGCGATGTTTTTCAACTCGAGCCGCAAATTCCTCATCCCAGATAGTTCCAGTAGCTATGTATATTACAGGATAACCCAGCTCTTGCTCAAATTCCTTAGCCAGTTTTTCTGCAGTGGCACTCTTGCCACTGCGACTGCCCCCCACCACCATAATCAAGTCAGCCATTGACAACCTCCTTAATCGTCTCTCGTTCTTGACTGTTTGGTATTGATTTATTATTTTGGTTGGTTCTATTGCATTGAGTATTTTTTATGAATACCACTCCGGTTTTTTTGCATAATTAGCTTAAATACACCCCGGGGAACTCCTTACCTGCAATCATAATGCCCCCCATTGATCCTGGCAACCCTGCTTTAATCTTTGTTGCTTACCCCGGCTTCCTCAAAAGTTGCCATTTCGCTTATTATTTTTACCGCCGCTTCGATCAGATTAAAGGCCAGAACCGCGCCGGTTCCTTCTCCTAATCTCAAATCAAGCTGCAAGGTTGGTTTGAGTCCTATTTCCTCCAGCAAGATTTTGTGTCCAGGTTCCTGGGATAGATGAGAAGCAATCATATAATACTGGCAATAACGGTGCATTTTATAGGCCACCAGAGCTGCTGTGGTAGATATGAAACCATCTACTACCACCGGCACTTTTCTGGCCGCAGCTCCGAGAATTACTCCGGTTAAGGCAGCAATCTCCAGACCTCCAACTTTTCTCAACACATCCAGGGGATCTGCAGCATCGGGATCATTTACTTCAATGGCTTTCTTTATCGCTGCTCTTTTCCTTATTAATCCTTGATCGTCTACTCCGGTGCCCCGGCCGGTTATAAGTTCCAGGTCTTTACCGGTCATGCAAGCCAGTATGGCTGCACTGGGGGTAGTATTGCCTATTCCCATCTCTCCGGTTGCTACTATAGTGGCTCCCTTATCGATCTCTCCATTAACCATCGCTATACCCACTTCGAGTGCAGCTACTACTTCTTCTTCCGTCATAGCAGCTTCTTTAACCATGTTCCTGGTACCCGGCCTGACTTTGCGGATATTCAATTCCCGATGTACGATAGGATCACCTTTGATACCTACGTCGGTTACTACAACTCTAGCATCAGCTTGATTGGATAAGACGTTAATTGCAGCACCATGATGCAAAATATTGATCACCATCTGTTGGGTTACCTCCTGGGGGAAGGCACTAACTCCTTCTTCTACAACTCCATGGTCACCGGCCATTACCATAACTACTTTCTGCTCCAGAACAGGTATAGCCCTACCCTGAATTGCAGCCAGCTGTACTGCGATTTCTTCTAAAACGCCCAGACTTCCCGGTGGTTTGGTAAGACTGTCCAGGCGCTTTTGAGCTTGTTCTGCTGCATTCCTGTCTACATCAGTTATTCCCTCTAAAGTCTTTTTTAGTAATTCCATTAACAAAAACCTCCTCCTTTTTTAAGATTATGTAAACTTGATCCCCTGCGAAAAGCAATATTTTCGCGGGGTTTCGCAAGAGACTCATAATTCACATCTCATGTATTGAGATGAAGACAAAGTTACAGCAAAGATGTTATTGTGCCAACTACCTTAATCAGTATTAATATTTTAAGTAAAAAAAGTTCTCAAGCCTAAATGGCTCAAGAACTTTTCCATCATCCTTAATTTCTTAAAATACTTCCAGGCAGGTTTCCTGACTTCCGACTCCGGCGTCTATTTTGGCCAGCCTTCCCAGTTTAACCCCAGTGACTATAGGCCAGACTCATCGGTTACAGTGGCGGGACCGCTCAGGACTTGCACCTTGATTCCCTATTACCCCTTATACGGGCACCCAGAGTATTTATACCTTATATTAACTAATTTATTATATTTTGGCTGTGTTGGCAAGTATGAGTTTCATAAATATTTAATAACTTAATTTTTATGTTGCACACTGTCTTATTAAGGTGGTATCTGCCATCATCCTATACAGGTATCTAAACTATCCATTAATATTTTATCGTTTCCTGGATCCAATCCAGCATTAGGCTCGTCACATATTAGTATTTCCGACTGCATGACTACAACCCCCGGCCATAGCTACCATCTTTTTCTGCCCTACAAATATATTATTGTATATTAGTACCATTAGGTTGATAATAATGGCTGGCACTCTAAGTCTTTGCAATATGCAGATAATATGACGGATCAGGGTGGTAAGTATCAGCATATAAAGACAAACCACAGCTGCTAAAGACCGGGTAAAGAGCTGCACCGCTAATTTAATTGATCCACTTTGCACACCTTATTATCCTGCCGCTTTCCGCAAGGCTTGATCCAAATCGAAAACCAAGTCCTCAACATCTTCCAATCCGATGGACAAACGTATCTGGTCGGGAGTGACTCCGGCCATTCTTTGGGCTTCTTCACTCAATTGAGCATGGGTGGTGGTGGCAGGATGAATAACCAGTGATTTAGCATCCGCGACATTAGCCAACAGCGAGAAAAGCTCCAGACTATTAATAAAATTTTTGGCGGTTTCAATATCGCCTTTAATGCCAAAGGTAAAAATTGCTCCAGCTCCACGGGGCAGGTATTTTTTAGCCAAGTCATAGTAATTGTTTCCTGGCAGAGTGGGATAATTTACCCAGGAGACCTGTGGATGGGTACTAAGCCACTCTGTTATTTGGCGCGTATTGCTCACATGCCGTTCAACTCTTAGAGATAGGCTTTCCAGTCCTTGCAGGAAGAGAAACGCATTAAATGGGCTTAATGCCGCTCCGGTATCCCGCAGCAATTGAACCCGCATTTTAGCAACATAGGCTGCTGCACCTACATCGGTGGCAAATCTGACCCCGTGATAGCTGGGATCTGCTTCGGTGAGGCCGGGGAAACGCCCGCTGCTGATCCAATCAAACTTGCCGCTGTCCACAACAACACCACCGATAGAGGTTCCATGCCCGCCTATGAATTTGGTTGCTGAATGAACGACAACATCAGCTCCATACTCGATGGGACGAAGCAGGTAGGGGGTGGCAAAGGTATTATCTATTATCAAAGGCAATCCATTCTCATGAGCTATTGCTGCAACTGCTTCAATATCGATGATATTGATACCAGGGTTCCCTATACTTTCAATAAATACTGCTTTAGTTTTGTCATTGATTGCTTTTCTGAAATTCTCAGGGTCATCAGGGTTCACAAATACGGTTCTTATTCCGTACTTGGGCAAGGTATAGCGAAAGAGGTTATATGTTCCTCCATATAGAGTACTGGCAGCAACTATTTCTTCACCCGTGCCCGCAATGTTCAGTACAGAATAAGTTACCGCCGCCGATCCCGATGCAACAGCCAGCGCTGCCACTCCCCCTTCCAGGGCCGCTATCCTCTGTTCAAATACATCAGTGGTGGGATTCATAATTCTGGTGTATATGTTTCCCGGTTCCTCCAAGGCAAAAAGCCTTGCCGCATGATCAGCATCATTAAACACATACGAGGTTGTCTGGTAGATGGGAACTGCCCGGGAACCAGTGGTGGGGTCGGACTTTTGGCCTGCATGGACCTGTAATGTATCAAATCTATACTGTCTTTCACTCACTCTAATACTCCCCCTTAACCTCTTAATTAACTCCCATTATAGGCTATCCTTAATCGATATAGGCATTAGCAGGATTGTCAGTTTTTCTCCTCTTCTTTTCCTGCCATATAATTCTGTATGGCCTGGTGCAAGGCATCTGCTGCCAGGTTGGAACAGTGCATTTTCACGGGAGGCAGCCCGTCAAGTGCATCAGCAACCGTGCGATTTGTGATTCGCTCCGCCTCCTCCAGGGTTTTTCCTTTAACCATTTCAGTAACCATGCTGCAAGTAGCTATAGCTGCTGCACAGCCAAAAGTTTTAAACTTGATATCTTCAATAATATTGTCCTGGACTCGAATTTCAATATGCATTATATCTCCACAGACCGGGTTGCCAACCTCGCCCACTCCATCTGCAGTATCCAGTTCCCCTACATTACGGGGATTCATAAAATGATCCATGACTTTTTGCGTGTACATCAACTACTCCCTCCTTTTGAATATAGAGGCGACATCCTACGCAGATTCGCGATTACCTGGGGCAAAACCTCAAGCAGGTAATCTACCTCCTCTTCAGTATTATCTTGTCCTAAAGTCAAACGAAGCGACCCATGCGCTATTTCATGGGGTAACCCTATAGCCAGGAGTACATGAGAAGGATCCAACGAACCTGAGGTGCAGGCCGAACCGCTGGAAGCCATAATGCCATAACTATCAAGCATGAGCAGTATGGATTCACCTTCCACAAATTCAAAGCAAACGCTTACACTACCCGGGACTCTGTTTACTAAATGTCCGGTGGCGATGGTGTTTGGAATACTTTCCAAAATACCTTGGCGCAGCTTCTGGCTAAGCTTGATCAGCCGGGCAGAATTTTCTGCCATCCGACTGCCCGCTAGTTCGGCGGCCTTTCCAAATCCCACTACTCCCGGAACATTCTCCGTGCCAGCCCTCATTTTGCTTTCCTGGGAACCGCCATGGAGCAGGTTCCCAATTTTGGTTCCCTTTTTGATATAGAGGCATCCTACCCCTTTGGGACCATATAGCTTGTGGCTGGAAGCGGAGAGCATATCTATACCCATTTCCTTTACATCAACCGGCAGTTTGCCCACAGTTTGAACTGCGTCAGTATGAAAGGCCGCTCCTGCCTGGTGCGCTATTGCCGCAAGCTCTTCTATCTCTTGTACCGTCCCGATTTCATTATTGGCGTGCATAATAGAGACCAAGGTGGTTTCAGGTTTAATAGCACCCTTAAGATCATCCGGTTCCACAACACCATAGTAGTTGACCGGTAAAACCGTCAGGTCGAAACCCATCTTATGCAGATACTCACAAGTATCCAATACTGCATGATGTTCAATAGCGGATGTGATTAAGTGCTTACCTCTATGGGTATTCTGTATCATATAAGATATAATCGCTTGATTATCTGCTTCTGTCCCTCCACTAGTAAAAAATATTTCCCGAGGATTGGCATTAATCAGCGCTGCAATCTGAGCCCGAGCTCTTTCTACCGACTTTCTCGCCGCCTGGCCTTTAGCATGGACGCTGGATGGATTACCATACTCATGGGTATAGTAGGGTATCATGGCGTCAAAAACTTCTTTATCGGTCGGAGTTGTTGCGCTGTGATCCATGTAAATCTCCTTCATTACTTGTCACCTCTTTTATACTATTGTTCACTGCTTTTTTCGTATGCTATTGATACTGCTTCGCCCGTATCCTGGCTAAGGTCTTCCAAAGTATATGAATCCAACACTTGCGATATGGAATCGCGCAGTTGCGACCAAACTTTCCGGCTGATACAATGCTCCGCTCTTGAACATTCATCGGGATCACGTTCACTCACACAATCTACTGGTGCAATAGGCCCCTCTAATACTCGTATAATATCTCCCACAGTGATTTTGGATGCACTTCTGCCTACAATATATCCTCCCTGGGATCCACGTACGCTTTTTACCAGTCCAGCCTGTTTCAATGGAATAAGAAGCTGCTCCAGGTACCGGGCCGATATTTTCTGACGGGCAGCAATGGTATGGATCGGCACTGGACCTTGGCCTTGTTGTTGTACAATATCTATCATAGCCCTCAGACCATATCGTCCCTTGGTTGATAACCTCATCTCAAATCCCCTTTTCTCCTGCCTTTAATTAATTAGCAATTTATTCAAATTATCCTTATTTCCAAGTAGTTTCCCCTGAAAAAGTCTGTTTATGGGTCGGGAGTATGGATATATACACTTGCCTTTTTAATCCGTTAACGCAATCATTCGTTCCAGTGCTTTGAAGGCATTTTCCCTTATTTCTTCTGGTACGGTAACCACTGTCTCTTTCTTATCGATAGATTGCAAAATCTTCTCCAGGGTAATGCTCTTCATATTAGGGCAGATAAGTTCCGGTGATGCCAGTACCAGGTTTTTGTCCGGGCAGGCTTTAAATATTGGGTGCAGAATACCGCATTCGGTACCTATTATAAAATCCCTGACATCAGAATTGCTTGCATATTCTAAAATCCCCCCAGTACTTCCCGCATAATCAGCCAGTTCAACAACCTCAGGTTTACACTCCGGGTGCACCAGTACCAGAGCTTCGGGAAATTGTTCTTTCAACGCCTTAATGCCTGCTGTAGTAACCTGATCATGAATGGGGCAGCAGGACGGATAGGCTTTAATATCCCTATCCAGTTTTTTAGAGACATTAAGGGCCAGATTCTCATCTGGAACAAAATATATCTGCTGCTCCTCAGGAAGCTTTCGAATAATTGTTTCTGCGTTTGAAGAGGTGCAGCAAACATCGCTTACGGCCTTTACTTCCGCTGGAGTGTTTACATAAGTAACAATCAAGCTATCCGGAAACTGTTCTTTAAATTCCCTGATTTGTCTGGCCGAAACACTGTTGGCCATAGGGCAGGTAGCAGCAGGTTCCGGAGATAAGATGGTTTTTCCCGGGCATAGAATTGCTGCGGTTTCAGCCATGAAGTCCACACCCGCCACTAAAATAATATCACTTTCAGAGTCCCTGGCTGCCAGGGCCATTGAATAAGAATCACCTATAAAGTCAGCGATATTCTGAATCTCATCCCTTTGATAATAATGGGCAATAATATAAATGCCTTGTTGTGCCTTCTTTTCCAGTATATCCCGGCTAAGTAATTGTTCCTGTTCCATTTACTCCCACCCTTATTTTATCCAGGTTCGCTTTCTTTATCTCAAGAAGCTCCCTGAACTTATTAAAATACTTTCATTATATTCACACGATTATACTGGACTCAATATATCATATATCCTATGGTTTTACTAGTGTTTTGCGATGAAAAATGTATCTTCGGTATCAAAATTCAAAATAGGTAGCGGGCAGCCTCTGGACATTAAGCCTTATTATTTCAGGTTTGACCCTAGTCTGTTAATCAAAACCTTCTCAGGATGAGTATAGATATTCAACCGCTCTGAGCGGGCAAACCCCACCACGCACATTTCCAGTTCTTCCGCTAGTTCCAAGGTAAGCTCCGTTGGTGCTGCCCGCGAAAGCACTACCGGAATGCTGGCCCGAGCCGCTTTAATAAGAATTTCGGAAGCTATACGACCGCTTAAGAGCAGACACTTGTCGTGGGTGGATATCTGATTTAAAAAAGCGTAACCCAGCACCTTATCCACAGCATTATGCCGCCCGATATCCTCATAATGCACAATGATTCCAGATTCATCAGCCAGGGCTGCGCTGTGTACACCGCCTGTCAATCGAAAGGAATCGGCTTTTTCTTCCAGTATAGACATAAGCCTCAGCAAGTCTTCTACTTTGATTTGCCAGTTGGAAACAACCGCTTGCAATTGCCGGGCGTCGTTAATAAAGTACAAACCTGCTCTTCCTTTGCCGCAACAACTGGCAATATGCCGACGCAAGAAGTTGTCGGTTTGAACAACCGGTTGAGTCGTCTCTATCCAAAGCAGCCCATCTTCCTCACGGCAGCGAATATCGGCTATGTCTGAATGTTGTTGAATAAGGCCCTCGCTCAACAAAAAACCTACGGTTAATTCCTGTAGTCCACCCGGGGAACAAATTAGGGTCGCTAATTCGTTATGATTGAGAAATACCGTTAAGGGTTTTTCGGTGACCACCGTTGCCTCCCTATTTTCAATATTTCCTCGATCATAGGCTATAATGCTGCGTTGCACATAAAGAGGCCATTCTGCCACAGCCCAACTCTCCTTCCCTGATTTGTAATAAACATACCTGGTTATTTTATAAACCCAGCGCTCTTGCTGATTCAGTCTTGCATTTGCATTCTGGTACCGGCAGCGAAATAAATACTTAGTCCAACCGAACCTCACTTCCCACATATCTCCTGCTTATTCAATATGCCAGGTTGAACTTCCCGCATGGCTCAGATTATCCAAGTCATAAGGCGTCTCTTGATATACATGATAGTTAAGCCAGTTGTTAAACAAAAGATTAGCATGACTGCGCCACCTTACCAAAGGGATTTGGGTGGGATCGTCATGGGGAAAATAGTTTACCGGAACTGCAATTTCTAATCCTTTGGCCACATCCCGGTCATACTCTGCCTTCAGCGTCAAAGGGTCGTATTCTGAATGACCGGTTATGAATACCTGTCGGCCATCCTGATTTGCCACGATATATATCCCAGCATCCAAGGAGTCTGACAAGATTTCTAACTCGGCCACCTTTTCTATATCGTCCCTGCGGACTTCTGAATGGCGTGAGTGAGGCGCATAAAACTCGTCATCAAAACCACGGAGAAGGGGAACATTCTTTTTCAGTACCCGGTGGCTGAAGGCTCCAAACATCTTCTCCGGTAGCGGATACTTGGCAATTCCGTGGTGATGATACAGACCCGCTTGGGCTCCTACGCAGATATGCAGGGTCGCATAAACATGCTTTTTCGTCCACTCCATTATCTCTACCAGTTCTCCCCAGTAGGTCCAGGCCTCAAAATCCAGATGTTCGACTGGAGCACCAGTGATGATCATACCATCAAATTTCTGCTCCTTGATTTTCGAGAAGGTGGTGTAGAAGTTCTCCAGGTGGTCTTCCGATGTATTTTTGGATTCATGGCTTTCCGGGTGTAACAAAATAATTTCTATTTGTAATGGGCTGTTGGCCAGCAAACGTAGTATCTGGGTTTCAGTAACAATCTTTTGCGGCATTAAGTTAAGAATGGCAATCCGCAAAGGACGAATATCCTGGTGAACAGCTCTTTTTTTCCGCATAACAAATATGTTCTCTCCCTGTAATATACTGCTGGCCGGAAGATTATCCGGAATAATAATCGGCATATTTGCTACCTCCCTTTCACTTAGCAACCGCACGCTTTCTATTCATGTGGTTCCATAACTGTATCTTGACCCGTTATTCATGAAATAAAACCGTGGACAGGTACCTTTCCCCGGTATCTGGCAGTAAAACTACAATTGTCTTTCCCTTGCTCTCTGGACTTTTTGCTAACTGGGCGGCAGCAAAAGCAGCCGCTCCCGAGGAAATCCCTACCAACAGTCCTTCGGTCTTGGACAGATGTCGGGCTGTCTCAACGGCTTCCTCAGTTCTGACCTTGAATACCTCATCCACCACGTTCAAATTTAATACTTCCGGGATGAACCCGGCGCCTATGCCTTGAATTCTGTGGGGACCAGGCGAACCACCCGACAACACCGGGGAATCAAAAGGCTCAACCGCAACTACCTGTACGCTATTTTTCCTCGCTTTCAAGACCTCCCCCACCCCGGTAATAGTACCACCAGTTCCTACGCCTGCTACAAAAATATCCACCTGACCATCTGTATCACGCCATATTTCCTCCGCCGTAGTCTCACGATGAATAGCCGGGTTGGCGGGGTTCTTGAATTGCTGCAGAATTATAGCGTGCGGTGTTCGTGCAGCCAGATCCTCTGCTGCCCGAATAGCTCCTGGAATGCCGTTTGCTCCCGGGGTTAGCACCAGTTCCGCCCCCAGAGCCTGAAGCAGATTTCTGCGCTCCATACTCATGGTGTCTGGCATGGTAAGAATGAGTCGGTATCCTTTGGCAGCCGCCACAAAAGCAAGCGCAATGCCCGTATTACCACTGGTTGGCTCGATGATGACGGTGTCCTGGTCAAGCAATCCTTGCTTTTCTGCATCCCTAATCATAGCGTAACCGACGCGGTCCTTTACACTTCCAGCCGGGTTAAAATATTCCAACTTAGCAATCAGCCTGGCATTAAGCTTATTATTACTGCTGTAATTAGACAGTTCCAGTAGCGGTGTGTTACCTATAAGGTCAGTGAGATTCTTTGCTATCCTGGCCATAAAAATTCCTTCCTGTTCGCAACGCGTAATTCCTACTAATTCTATATGATTAATAGTTAATATATATTAATTTATTACACCCTGTCAAGCCGTGGTATAAATATCCTTCCATTAATAGTAGATTGCGATTATGTAATATCGGCATAATGTCATTATTTGGTACAATATCAATAATGCTGGAGTTTGATTTTCCGTATCTAGTTTGGGAACGGAGTTTTATATCGATGCAGCCGAGGAGGTTTTGGTAGTGAACTTAAAAGATAAGATAGCAATTATAACCGGTGGTGCAAATGGCATCGGCAGATGTATGACAGAAGAATTTACCAGAGCAGGAGCAAAAGTCGCAGTAATTGATATCGACCCCCAAGCTGTGGCTTGCGACTTCTATTATTGTGGCGATATCGCAGAAGAAGAGATCCTGGTTAAGTTTACAGAACAGGTAATTAAGAAATATGGAAAAATTGATTATCTTATTAATAATGCTTGTCTAAGTCGTAAAGGTATACTGTCAAACTGCAGTTATGAGGATTTTTTATATGTTTTAAAGGTTGGGATAACAGCACCTTATATGCTGACCAGGCTATTTTCGGAATACTTTGATGAAAATGGGGCAGTTGTAAATATTTCCTCAACCAGGGCGTATATGTCCCAGCCAGATACTGAAAGCTATACTGCCGCTAAAGGCGGAATATCGGCACTTACCCATGCTCTGGCGGTGAGCCTGGCAGGAAAATTGAGGGTCAACTCTATTTCACCGGGCTGGATAGACACTAACAACAAGCAGTGGAGTGTTGAGGATCGGGAACAACACCCGGTGAAAAGGCTTGGTAATCCCCAGGATATTGCCAGAATGGCCATGTTTTTATGCAGTGAGGACAGCGGCTTCATTACCGGAGAGAATATAACCATAGATGGAGGAATGAGCAGGTTGATGATTTATCACGACGATGCAGGCTGGGAATATACCGCAGGCAGGCATGATAAGGATACTTAAAAGGTATTCTTGACTGGGGAGAAGACTAATTGCAGCCCAGGCAACAAAATTAACGATTACTAAAATTCCTCACGAAAAACCAAAAAAAGAAGGAAAAGATATGGAGAGCAAAGCAGATTATATACTAAGGTTGAAAACTGAACTTTGCGAGGTGAGTAGCCAGATCGAAAAACTAATAATGCGAACGGACCAAATGGGTGCAAATATAATGCCGGGTTATGATGAGCTTGAAACGGCTCTATTAACTAAGCAGTCATCGACAGAAGCAAAGCTTACTGAATCATTAAGATCAGGGGATGAAATGTGGGATTTGGTCTGGAATAATGTCTGGGATGCAGTTTCGGGATTTAATAGCAAGGTAACAACAGAGATCAAACAGGATTATGATGAACTGGAGCCGGCTTTACACGCTAAGCAGTCTGCGCTTCAATCACAAATTGATAAATCAATTATGTCGGCTAATGAAGTATGGGATGTAGTATGGGATGAAATCTGGAGTGAAGTCGGAGTTGTAGTTGAAAAACTAAATTGCCAGGCAGCAGCAGAGATCAAGTTGCTTGTGGAGGAGCTTCAAGCCCTGCAGGCTAAGCAGTCCGCGCTGCAAGAAAAACTTCATGACTTACTCATATCTGGTGATAAAGTCTGGAATGTAGTTAAGGAAGTAACCGACGCAATGGTGGATGGCCCACACAAAAGCAAAGAATTCTTGACTTGACAAAGCGATCATACTTCCCTTCAAAACTAGAGACTGCATTGTAAGCGAGGTACCTTTACTTTCTGTCTTACAAATGGTTATAGTAGAAATTGAGATCATATAGATTGCATTTACCCATGCAATCTATATAATATTGGGGGTTGAGTTTGTGTGTATGGTTCTTTGGGCCCATAATTGTCATCCTGAATATAAACTGGTGGTGGCAGCTAACCGGGATGAATTCTACCAGCGTCCCACCCTGCCGGCATCCTTCTGGTCTGATAATCCACATCTGTTGGGGGGAAAAGATATACTGCATGGCGGCACCTGGATGGGGATAACTACTACCGGAAGATTTTCCACCCTGACCAATTACCGTGATCCTTCCAACCATAATCCCCATGCCCTATCCCGTGGACATTTGGTGCAGAATTATCTGGAAAGCAGTCTAGCCCCCGTAAGCTATATGGAAAAACTGATAGATATTAAGGAAGACTTTAATGGTTTTAATCTCTTGGCAGGTACTCTGGATGATCTATATTACTTTTCCAACCTGGAAAAAAGGGTCCGCAAAGTTGAAAAAGGCTGTCATGGCCTGAGCAATAGTCTGCTGGATGTACCCTGGCCCAAGGTTTCTAGGGGCTTAAGGGCTTTAGAAGCTGGTCTGAATAATAGAGATATTAATGTGGAGCAGTTGTTTGAAATAATGGCGGATAAGTATATGCCCCCTGACCATGAGTTGCCTGAAACCGGGGTCAGTCTCGAGCTGGAAAGGCTGTTGGCTCCAGCTTTCGTTAAAATGAAGGATTATGGCACCCGTTCCACAACAGTGATTTTAGTAGACCGCAATAATTATGTTCAGTTTAGGGAACGGAGTTTTGTTCCGCTAGAGCCGGGCACCTGGACCGAAGTACATTATAAATTCCAGGTTGAAGTACAGAACGATAATTAAAATATTGTGTCAGACTCCTACACTTTGAAATTGATTTCTTATTCCCTTAAGATTATTAAGAAATTTTCTCAAATTCTTAATTCCGTGGCATTATTATGGTACAATAAAGCCACGGAATTAAGAAAGGAGTTTATAGTAATGCCGCGAATCATTCCAATTCGGGATTTGAAAAATACAAGCAAAATCTCAAAAATGTGCCAGGAGGCAAACGAACCGATATATATTACAAAAAACGGATACGGCGATATGGTTATCATGAGTATGAAAATGTATGAGGAAAAATTGTTCATGCTGGATGTATATAGCAAATTAGATGCAGCTAAAGCGCAGATAGCGGAAGGAAAGGTTCAGGACGCCCACTCCTCTTTGAAGAGCATAAGAGAAAAATACCATGTATAAGCTGATTATTTCGGAGCTTGCTCACAAAGATTTGGATAATATAGTCTCATACGTTGCAGTTGAGCTTGCCAACCCTTCGGCAGCTGCCAATTTTCTTGATGAGGTGGATAAATGCTACGAGTATTTGATGAGCAATCCACTTATGTATGAATCTTGTCAAGATTCTCTGTTGGAAAAAGAAGGCTATCGTAAGGCGAACATAAAAAACTATGTGCTGATTTACAGGATTGATGAAGCGGCCACGACTGTTTTTATTTATCGCTTTTTTTATGGAGCACAGAACTATATGAAACTGCTATAAAATAGATAAATAATTCCCCCCGAAATAACAGAACAATGACCAATGCCGATTTACACGAATACATCGCCAACTACCATCGGCTTGCAACTGACCGGGTATAAACTAAGGGAAGTTTATCACACCCCCAAACCTGATAGTGTTTCAGAAGAATCGTCCAACAGTCCGCCTTACACATGCTATAAAAGGGGCTGTGGCTTAAACTTAAGTTTAAGCACCGCCCCTTTGGTGTCGAAGTCTTAGGCGGGTACCATGTCTTTTTGCGCCTGCCTGTTCCAATGACGGTGTTCAGCGATGGCTTCGATGAAATTTTCGGCAAATTGTCCTAGCTCAGCCGTATTTCTAACCGTCACCACTCCTCTATCAGAGAATATATTACTGTTATCGGTATCTGCTAATGAAATGTCAATCAAGTTACATTCATTTAGCATATCAACCCCTTCATTGGAAGCTCCGATAGGTTTAAAGTGTTTAAATGACTCGTTAATAAAATGCAAGGCATCCCCTTGCTTGGTTAAACAACTTACACTTTCCAGTCCTCCAGGCATATAGACTGCATCATACATTACCGAGCTAGTGGTATGATAATTCTCCTGCACCTCTATTTGTTGACCATCACTGCTGGTAAGCATACCCTGATACTTGCTGATGATAGCGTGGTGGACTGCAGCAGATTTAAAGGCCTCTATCACCTGTATCACCTCTTCGTGATTATAGCCGTTTTCTAATAGTATTGCTACTCTCCTGGTGTTAGCCAGTTTGGTGGTTTTTTCCTGGCTGACAGCCGGGGATGAGTCAGTTACACCGGTTCCACCTGGAGCCGACGGTGCACAAACCCCGATACCAGCAGCAATATCAATGGCCAACTGGCCATCCACCTTATTAAACATATCTACCACCCGCTGTTTGATCCCTTTGTCCTTGACCTTCCCCACTTCAAAATGGAAGGCATCAATAATGTGCTGCTTTTCAGGGGCTGACATGCTGTTCCAGAACAGAGTAGCCTGTTTGAAATGATCCGAAAAACTACTGCTGCGTTGCCGGATTTTGCGGCCATCCACTTTTTCAGCATAGTGTACATAGCCACCTTCAGACTCGGAAGCCGGATGCGGTTCATTGGCCTGTATGGAATTGGGTGAGTAACTGACTTTTCCACGGTCAATAGTCATCCGGTGGTAACCATCCCGTTGGTTGTTGTTCACTGGAGCCACTGACCGGTTAACAGGTATTTCATGAAAATTAGGTCCCCCCAGGCGTATCAGTTGAGTGTCTAGGTAAGAAAACAGCCGGCCTTGTAAGAGAGGATCATTGGTAAAATCAATTCCTGGCACCACATTAGCGGGGTGGAAGGCAACTTGCTCAGTTTCAGCGAAGAAATTGTCCACATTGCGGTTCAAAATCATTTTACCGATGCGGCGAACGGGAATCAGTTCTTCCGGCCAGAATTTGGTGGGGTCAAGAATATCGAAGTCAAAGGCGAACTCTTGATCTTCTTCCAGAACCTGTATTCCCAATTCATATTCAGGATATTCGCCATCAGCAATGGCATTCCATAAATCTCCCCGATGAAAGTCTGGGTCTTTTCCTGCTATCTTTTGGGCTTCATCCCACACCAATGAATGTACCCCCAGCAAAGGCTTCCAATGAAATTTTACGAAACGGGCTTGGCCCTGGTCATTGACCAGGCGGAAGGTATTTACCCCAAAGCCCTCCATCATACGAAAGCTACGGGGAATAGCCCGGTCCGAGAGCAGCCACATAATCATATGGGCTAATTCCGGAGTGCAGACTACAAAATCCCAGAAAGTATCGTGAGCTGCAGAAGCCTGAGGCATTTCGTTATGAGGTTCAGGCTTAATGGAGTGAACAATATCAGGGAACTTAATAGCGTCCTGGATAAAAAAGATCGGCATATTATTGCCTACCAGATCGTAATTGCCTTCTTCCGTGTAAAACTTGGTGGCAAAACCGCGTACATCCCGAACCGTATCAGCTGAACCACGAGAGCCCACCACAGTTGAAAATCTTACAAAGACCGGGGTTTTAACCGAGGGGTCTTGAAGAAACTTGGCCCGGGTAAGGTCGGTCAGGGGCTCATAAACTTGAAAGTAACCATGGGCCCCAAACCCACGGGCATGAACTACCCGCTCGGGAATCCGTTCGTGGTCAAAATGGGTTATTTTTTCACGAAAATGAAAGTCCTCCATCAATGTGGGACCCCGCTCTCCTGACTTAAGTGAATCATCGGTATTGGAAACCTTTAGTCCCTGGTTGGTGGTCAGCGCCTGCTGTTGATGGTCTACGCGGAAGATTTCCAACTGCTCATTTTTGGTATTCTCGTTTACCCCCGTAAGTTTTTTTTGTACTGTGTCCATCCTTCCCATCCTTTCTTAAACTGAATTCCAAACCTGCATCATAAATAATCGCTTTTCATATTTAGGATGAAGAGCTAATATAAGATACTGAAAAATTATAATAGAGACTGTACTATAGACATTCATTAGTGTTCCGCTAGCCATTGTTTCATATACTTAATCAGCCAGGCATGGCACAAAAAATCGAGGGGTGTTATAACTGCAGTTGTAAATTATGGTCTGATGTGCAAGCATATACTCAACTTTGTCGTATTAAATAAAACATCTTGGGGAGGACTTAATTATGAAGGTAAACCAGAAAGGGGCCGGGATAGTCCTGGGTCTATTTATTCTAATTCTATTACTGACCTTACCAGTTATGGCTGCCCATGGGGGCCAGGATATCACGGTAAACATTGACGGGTTGAGCCTGAAAACAGATGTGGCGCCGGTGATCGCTAATGATCGCACCATGGTGCCTTTCCGAGCGGTATCTGAAGCATTGGGCCTGGAAGTTGTTTGGGATGCCCCACGGCAGACGGTAGTAGTTAATGGGGATGATCTGGTGGCAGAAATGAAAATCGGTGCCTTTGAAGCCTATGTAAATGGTATGCCTCAAACTCTGGACTCTGCCCCAATAATCATATCGGGAAGGACTATGGTTCCCCTGCGTTTTGTGGGCGAGACCTTTGGCTGTACCGTGCAATGGATGGAATCCACTAGAACAGTAGACATTCACACCCCGCCTGCAGATATGGAAGTTACAGCTTTCTATGCCCTGGGTAACCAGAAGACCAGCAGTTGGACCAATCTTTTTGGCAGGTCTTATCCCGACTCTGCAACAGGGAATACAGACATCGTTGATACCATAGCGTTAGGTTGGTATACCCTGGATGAAGAGGGAAATCTTTTGACCCAGAGTACAAGCGGATGGCAGCTTCCTCAGGGTTGGGAGGATGTACTTTCTGCGGCGGATGAATACGGGTTACAAACTGAAATGGTAGTACATATGACCGATAGCAATGCCCGTATCCGCACCTTGATAAGAAATGACCTGGCCCTTCAGAAAGCGGTTCAGGAAATAGCAGCTGAAGCAACATCATATCATGCCGTTAACCTGGATCTGGAAGGATTGGGTTGGAACGATACTCCCCAACAACTAAATCAAGTACAGCAAGACTTTACCAATTTTGTAACCATACTTGCGGGCGAATTAAACAAATCCGGAGTGGGGTTAACCCTCTGCCTACATCCTTCCAATAGTGCTTACCAAGGCTATGACTACCAGGCATTAGGGAAAGTCGCAGACCGGATCATTATCATGGCTTATGATTACGGTAACAAGCCAGAGCCTGTTAGTAAGGTATACCAGGCGGTTGAGTCAGCGGTAGCCCAGGTTGCACCTGAGAAACTAATTCTGGGTATTTCCCTGCCCAGTGAGAATCCCGAAAGTATACGCTCCAAGATAGGTATAGCAAAACAATTTCAACTTCACGGAGTAGCCTTGTGGAGACTGGGTTTGGTCTCCGATGATATGTGGCAGGAGATACGGAATAATATTACCCAGTAAAGACCCGCCCATCAGGGTTATCCAAGCATTCGTAATGAAGCTTGACATAGCCAGTCTTGGCTTCAAATATGGGCTACTGTCCTTTTCAGGCATGTAGCTCTATTTCGTTATGAGGGCTACAATGAATAACATTATAGTCGTGAATATGGCCTCATATGTATTCACCTCTACCACCCCCTTCTGCTGAAACGCAGTCGGGGAACCCCACGAACTTATGTTCCATTATATCATCTAGGCTATATTTTTTTAAAAGGTTTAATTCACCGTGATTTCTTCTCATACCCTTTGTCTGTTCTATTCCTCTTGTGCATAAAGTGGCCAATAACTGGCAAACTAATTTATATGTTCCAGGTCAGGAAACCTTTTTCGAAGGAGTCTTTATGCGATATATAAATAGAAAACTCAAAGAGAAAGACCTTGAACCACAAACGGTCATTTCTCAAGCCATCTCAAATAATAT
>CAZXIR010000006.1:0-4858 GCA_964640845.1 uncultured Syntrophomonas sp. | reverse complement strand
CCGGAAAATGAACTGACTATCCAGGGTCCTAAAGATGGGTTCAGTGAAACCCTGCGTTTCAATACTGCTCTGATCAGGCGCCGGCTGAAGACTACTCAATTGAAAACCGAAATTCTCCTGCTAGGTCGGCTGAGTAAAACCGATGTCATGCTCTGTTATATTGAAAATATTGCCCCGGAAAGCCTCATCGCTGAGGTAAGAGACCGTCTATCTAAAATAGACCTGGACGCAGTACTGGATACCAGCTATCTGGAAGAATTTCTAGCTGACCACAAGTTCACTATATTTTCCCAGGTAGAATATAGCGAGCGGCCGGATCGTGCCTGCTCACACCTCCTGGAGGGAAGGATATGTATTATGGTGGATGGTTCACCTATGGCATTAATAGCACCAATTACATTTCCCCAGTTCCTGATTTCACCAGAAGATTACTATCAGAACTTCATAGCAGGATCATTATATCGGTTTTTACGTTTACTGGCCTTTTTTGCCGCCCTGTTGACACCCTCTCTTTATGTTGCCATCATATCTTATCATCATGAAATGATACCTACTCAACTTTATCTAACTATCGCTTCCACCCGGGAAGGGGTTGCTTTTCCAGCCGTGATTGAAGCTTTAATGATGGAGGTAACTTTTGAACTGCTGAGAGAAGCAGGTTTGAGATTACCCCGGGCCATAGGCCCGGCCGTAAGCATAGTAGGGGCCTTGGTGATAGGTGATGCTGCAGTAAAAGCGGGCCTGGTGTCTAGTCTGATGGTGGTAGTAGTAGCTTTTACTGGTATTGCCTCATTCGTAATACCCGCCTACAATGGCAGTGTCATCCTTCGGACAGTGCGCTTCGGTATCCTGATTGCTGCTGGTATTCTTGGATTACCGGGTGTAATAACGGCCTTGCTGATTATCTTAATAAGAATGGAATCCATTCAGTCCCTGGGCAAACCTTACTTATCACCCCTTTCTCCTATCAACCTGGCCCAGATTTCTGATGTGCTAGTTCGGCGTCCCTGGACTATGAATACCCAGCGTCCATATACCCCGGGCATACGGAACCAAAGGCGGCAGGCTGAATCACCGCAGAGGGGGGAATAGGTGTGGCAAAGAAGGTATTAGTAGGCATTCTGCTGATTATGTCTCTAATTCCATCTGGATGTTACGATAAACTGGAGGTCAATCAAACCATTGTGGTTATTGCTCATGGCTGGGATCTGGAAGGACAAAACAAGCTGCTCTCAGCTCAATTAGCACTGACTCCGCCCCGGGAGGGACAATTAGATACTGGGCCCAGTTTTCAGGTGGTGTCATCCGCTGCAGCCACCTTCGCCGAGGCAGGCAGAAGATTGTCTTTATCCCTGCCCCGCCTTCCCCTGTGGTCCATGGCAGATACTATTGTGATTGGTGAAGAACTGGCACGTAAGGATAGTTATTTGTTTATTGATACTGCTACCCGCAATCCCAGGATCCGCTATAATGTTTCTCTGTTTTTATCCAGGGGAGCCTCCCCGGAAGATATTTTCAATATAGAAGTCCCACCGGAGGATTATTCAGGTACTGCTTTAGAAAAGCTGATTGAAAACCAAAGTGGCCAGGCAGGTATTTATATACCCGTTAGTTTGAAGGAGTTCCTTTATAGATCATCCGCTCCGGGTATTGAACCGATAATCCCCCAGATCATAATAGAAGGTCAGGGAGCCGAAAAGAAAGTTGCTCTCCAGGGTACTGCAGTATTCAAGGGCCGAAAAATGGTCGGCTCCCTGGATGAACTCGAGACCCGGGGGCTGGCTTTACTGAATACTGGTGCAATCAAGAGAACTATATTTAACATTAGAATCCCTTACGGCAGCAGAGAAGATGAAATAGCCCTGGAATTAACTGATTATCAAACCAGGGTAAAACCAGTAATAAAGGAAGAAAGTATCATAATGGAAATCGTAATAGATGCCGAAGGCAATCTTATCGAACACAATATGGCATCGGAACTGGGTACTCCCGAAGCGATAATGAAAATGGAACTGGCAGCGGGTCAGGCTTTGGCCCTGGAGGTACAGAGGTGTATAGACCAGTCCCAATATTTAGAGAGTGATATCCTGGGCTGGGGGCAAATCATCAGCCGCAGCCATCCCGAGACCTGGCGGCAACTGGAGTCCCGCTGGCCGACGATCTTCGCCGGGATAAAAAGCGATGTTAAGGTCAATTTTGAACTAAGACATAGTTATCTACAGAAAAAATCCTTTTTGTTTCAGTAACAAAGAACCAAGCCTCAGTATTTTCTAAGGAGATGGGTTGATGATCTGGAGCTTCATCATCATAATATTATTTATTACTGCATTGGACGCGCCGAAGCTGATCAAGGAACAAGCTTATAACGAATTGATAGTATTCGCAGTTTTTTTGCTGCTTGGTATTTACCTGGGTATGGTCCTATTATATGATATACCTTTTTACAGTGCCATGTGTGAATTGGCAACTCTGCTGCAACATAGATAAGTTATTATAAAACGTCCTCTATCTAGAAAATATCAGAATTTATAGTGTTAGGAGGGATGAACAGGTGCCCCAGATTAGTAACAGGCAGATAATATGCATCATATTTTTGACCGTAGCACCCTGTTTTTTCGTATTTTGACCTAACGTACTGGCAGAAGTTTCTGCCCATAACGCTTGGTTAACAGTCCTGGCCACTTTTTTCCCAGGGCTATTGCTGGTATATGTATATATAAGTCTGCTAAAAAAGAGCTCCCAGCCCTTTCCCCTGATGCTGCAGGAGCATCTGGGCCGGGTTACAGGCGGTATACTAGGAATAAGCTATATAGTAGTTTTTCTGATCCTGGCCTCATTCTATCTGCGCTTTTTCACTGAGTTTTTAAGTACTACCATACTAACCAATACACCATCAAGTATAATAATACTGTCTCTGTTAATACCGGGCATTTATGCTATTCGTATCGGCATTCAAATGTTGGCCCGGCTCAGCGAAGTGATCCTGGTAATATTCCTGCCCCTGGCCATATTATTGCTAATGACATCAACAACAGAGCAGCCGGACTGGAGAAACCTGATGCCGATCGGTTTTATGAGCGTCCGCGATCTAGGCTATGCCGTTTATTTGAATATGTGGCATATTGCAAATATATTCATTATCCTGACCCTGGCTTATTGTTCCAGTAACCGATCTGGTATTCCGAAAACTTTGTTAAAATGTTTAGTAAGCTTGGTACTGTTTCTGACTGTTTCTATAGCCGTATCTACCATAACCCTGGGAGCACCCCTTACCTCAATTTCCGCCATGCCTCTGTTTGATATCGCTCGTGCCGCATCCTATGCCGGGTTTATAAGAAATACCGAACCTTTATTTGTATCGATTTTCATGCTGGGTATCTTCATATCTGTTGTCACCTTCTGGGTAATGGCCTGCTACAGTACGCAGCAGACCTTTGCTTTAAACGATTACCGCTTTCTAGCTGCTCCATCTGCAGTTATTATCGCCTTTGGCAGCATTCTGATCTCTCCTAATACTTACATGGTTTTCAGCATCCTGCAGTATTCAGCACCATTAGTTTTCGGGGCCTTTTTTGTAGCTCTACCGGTACTATTGTATATCCTGCTGCTGTTCAAGCCCGGAGTAGAACGGGAAGCAGGCACCGGCCTACAGCCTCCGGAAGTTAATTAATTTCCTTAAATCGCCTTATCCCTGGCCTTGAAAAAAAATAACAAGACAGGTGCCAATACTACCCTTAGTCCAATAACTAAGCCTTATATACCTTAAAAAGAAATCAGGAACCAGTATTTTCATTTGGCCTGCTCTTATCACGTCATCACTGCTGCTTGCTGGCATCCAGTTAACACCATTGGGACTTAATTCTAATTGAGCCCCGGCTGATGAATGCCCCTGATTTAAAACACAAAAGGAATAGGTAGTTAAGTTTAATACATCCTGTATTCCTGAGGTCTTTATTTCCGGACCAGCTTCTACTTCTTCAATAACATCCCGTCCGATTCGTTTAAATTCCAATTCTCCCGTAACCTTTACTGGGTCGAGAATTTTTTTAAGTACTGTTACCGCGTTAATGTTCAACCGGCCTCGAGCATCAGAATCATATCTGGCTACCGGAAATACTCGTCTAAAAACTATATTTGATACCCACATGGTTCCAACTTCCCTGGTTCCCAGTTCTAAATAGGCATATTCCACATCTGCTGGAACAGTGAGCACCCCGCAATAATAGTCTTTTCCCGGCTGGAGGAGGAAATCGAAACCACTATGTAAAGACCGACCAAAATGGCTGATAAAATGGACTTTGATTGTAGCTGTTAATGGTTGATGAACTCTAAAAACGGCGCCTACTTCCCACACCTGTTTTTCACAGACTGCTATTCTATAAGACCGCTGTTGACTTATACTGGCCAAGTGATAGGATAATCTGTTGCTGATTTTTATACTAAACTGTTGTTTATAATCCTCTTCCCAACAAAAAGCAGCAGTTTTAATTTCTCTGCCCTTCTGCCAGCCAGCAGGGAAATCTCCAGCGGTATTGGCATAACCAAGATGGTAATTAAATATCTGGTTCTGGCCTTGCTCGTGGTATGCCAAATCATTATTACCAATCTGCTTATAACTCTCATCATAATTTAATGTATTCATATTTCCCCCTACCCCTTAAGTTCCTTCCATTGCTTGGTGTTTTGGAAGGTTTAACTTATTATTACCCAAAGGTACGTAGCAGCTTTCTATGTATACTATTCTCATAACAGCAATTTGGTTATACGCCAAAACTGTTTTGAATATATTTTTATTAGTTAAATACTCAACTTTCGCAGTTGACTTGACCTAAAACTTATGCAGCAACGCAAAAGGTTA
>CAZXIR010000005.1:0-36014 GCA_964640845.1 uncultured Syntrophomonas sp. | reverse complement strand
CCGGGTACGCCTATATAAACCCACCCAACCTTTATGGTTTCACTTTGCTCCTCAGGTGATTGAGGCTCAGGCTGAGCATCGTTCCCACAACCGACCACAGATACACTTAGTAGCATGGCCACCAGCATTAAAACAATAATTTTTTTAAGCTTCATAGTCTAGCATACCTCCTCTTTTTCTCATAAACATTGAGACTTTCGACACCTTTATATAAAAATCCTGCTGACTTTTAAAGTATTAATTCTGACCCAGCACTTATCAGATGTCTCAATGATTGAGGCTTCTTGCACTGTCGTTATTTATATCATCTTGAACGCCTGGCATATTAATACCGTCATAAATAATTGTTATATTTATTGATGCCCTGATATTTGAATCGTTATAAATACTGGAGCCAGATGAGTCTGAGCTTGCTACCCGGCTCCAGTCCACAGTATGGTTCGGAGCCTGAAGCCGGCTGTTGCTTAAAATATAGATTCTGGAAGTCTTGCTTTCAATTTGGTCAACAAAATATCTGATATCTTTATAATGGCCTTTTATTTGCACCTCTATATCTTCACATTCATATCCCTGAGAAACATTAGTGGTATCTGTTATGCTGCCTACAACCGGTTTTTGGTAGTTTACTCCTAATAGCATTACCCTTGATTTTTGGGCAGTCTCCTCCAGACAGGCTATGGCTTCAGGTATGCACGGAGTAGCTGGGACTTGGTTCAATAGCGATTGCAATTCCTCCCTGACCTTATCCTGATCCAATGATGTATCGTCTAGCATTAGCTTCTGTTGAACCAAATAATTGTCCTGCAAACGATAGTTTTCCTCCTGGATGGTATTTATGGTACCCTGCAAAGGAGATAAAACATAATAATAGTAAGTGTATATCACTATAATACTAATGAGCAGAGCTATTAGATATTTTTCCCTATCACTTAACATTATTATTCTCCTTCTCCTTCTCCTTCTCCTTCTTTCTATCTATCTCTACTTGAAATATCACTTCCCCGGCCTTCTCATTAAAATTGGAGCCGACCATTACTACATCGGCAAACAGCTTACTGCTTCTTAAGCCTGCCAATAATACTGCTTCAGGGGTATGGGTGGGTGCAAATCCCTTAAGGGCTATTTTCTCGGCAGTTATTTCAATGCCCGTCAAGCATATATCTGGAGGCAACGTTTTTTCAATTTCATCCAGAATCTTAAGAGTTGATGTTTGGCTTTTTTTTATTCCTAACACACTGTTGATTTTCTTTTGCAGCAGTTCGTTACTGTTCTTATTGTCTTCCCAATCTCGGAGCAAAACTTCTGCCTGAAAATACTCCTCCTTGAGATGTTCGTTTTCAGCCTGTAAGGTAGTTAGCCTGGTTTTGGAATACAAATAGCTGTATACCATTCCATTTAGCATCGATAATATAATAAATAGGTAAATTAACTTATTTTTTCTTTTCTTGAGTACCATATAGTCTGTTTCAAGAAGGTTTATCCTAATCTCTTGGCCTTCCACGAAATTCCCCACCCCTTATGGCCAGGCCTATGGCCAGCGCAAAGTCGTATTTCAGTTCATCCAAATCTCCTTGTTGGGCTTGTTGGCTGAGGCTAATTCGAGAAAGCAGATCCCCTACTTCCACATCATATTTAGCCGCAGAAGCAATGGCTTCACCCAAACCGGCTATTCGTGTTCCCCCGCCGGTAATCAGCATTTTTCTCAGTTCACTCTGCTGCTGCATTCGAAAATATTCACTTAAACGAGCAACTTCATTGACTATATCCTGGATCGGATTGATTCCCCTAGATAAAGACTGCAACTGCCTAGGTTCATTATAAGAAAACCCAGCGGCATTCTGATAGCCTGAATAGGACCGGGAAAGATTCCTATTGAAAATAAGCACTCCTTCTTTATATACGGAAAAACAAGAACGAGAAGCGCCTATATTTAACAATGCCTGAGCCGACTGGCTATTTCCTTTATCTAAAAATAGTCGATGTAGGGCCAGTGGTTCAATCTCTATAATCTGCAGTTTTAAATGCCCTAATTGGCAGGCTATCTTAATTTTCTCCACCTGACTACGTCTTACTGCTACAAAAAAAAGCTCCACCCTGGCTCCCTCCTGATCCTGGAACTCACGAATAGGGAATATGTCCATGGCCGCTTGTTCAACTGGAATGGGCAGGAAAGCAGCAGCTTGATATCTAACCCCTTTACGAAGTTCACTCAATTTCAATCGGGGCATAGTAATTATCCGGGTATATACCTGCGGTCCAGCTACCGCAGTTATTACCGCCTTATTTTTTAAACCCAGCTGGTCTACCAGTTCTGCTATAACTCTTCCCAGGGTGTGAGGGTCTTTAATATCCCCGGCCTCAATTACCCCTGGAGGGGTTTCTCGACTACCAAAGGATACAAGCTGTATTAAGCTGCCTTTCTTTTTGACCTTGGCTATTTTGATTTTTCTGCTGCCCAGATCCAGGCCTATACCAATTAAACTCAACACATTAATGCTCCTAACATCAGTCAATATGGGTATAAGTTATAACCGGAGCCATTCCCAGGTAAGCCCATGCTTGGGGAAACTGTTGGATAATAACCTCGTTTTTCTCCACCCGGAAATATGGTTCGTCTTCCGGCATCCCCACGGTGTTACCCAGTTCAATATATAAATTATTTCCAGCGTTTATAAGCCCGGTATAATTACATCCGGTAACTCCAGAATAGATGTGAATATTTTTTCCCGCCCATAAAAAAGCCTGAATGTTTCTGGGACAATCGGAAGATTCTCCAATAACTGGAATCAGGGATAGATTAATATTCCCCGGGGAGATGATGTAAAAAGAAGTACCACTGCTCAAATGTTCAAACATAATATTATCCATGATCACTTCCAGGTCCGCAGTTGATACCATGATTACACTCTGCTGTTGATTTCTTATTCGATTAAAAAACATTCCCTGGTTGCTGTCCAGCCATTCTGTCAAACAATAGCCAGAAGGGGCTAATACTGAATTAAAGTCTAATACTACCGTATCTCCGGCTGCACAGTCGATATATATATAAGTTTTATCCAAGCTATTAATATCGATTTGGTATTTACCGCTGTAAAAGCTCAGTTTATCTGAACCCTGTGCTATGTAGTCCCATTCCCCACCCAGGCGGGCCAATTGCCGATAGTTGTCCAGGAGTCCCCCTGGCATGGTTGGTGCCGGTATGTTTTCAATAACCTGAGCGGTTTTTATGAAATCCTGAGAGTTTAATTCCCTATCCGGATAAATCACAGTACCTCCAGAGGATTTTAGTATGCTGATTACCTGGGATTGATAGTATTGTTCAGACATAGGTTGACCCCAGATAGGATTAGTCAAGTTATCTATAAATAATTGATTCTGTTCATCAACAGTAAGCGAATTATTCCAGCCTTGTTCAATTCCGATTTTTTCTGGTCCACCTTCTTTATTAACTACCTCCAAATATCCTAAGGGGTTATAGTATGGTGCCATATAAATATGGCTGTTCTCCACATCATGAAAACCTTCTCCATCTAGATTGTCATATTGATAATCAACCCACCAGCTGTGATCAGGAACTTGTATACCTGGCCATTGCTGCTGGACTGGATGAAAATTGGGATGGCTGATTTGACATTTTTCAGCCAGGCTGTCATAGGATGGCCCTTCCAAAGGATAAGATGATGGATGTACCGGATCTCCGGCTAATCTTGATTCGATATGGTTTACATCCCAATCCTGATTCCCCAGATCATCAATTGCTTGTTGGGACAGCACAGAATAATACCTGCCGGCTACCTTAAGCGTTCTGGCCTTAACCACCTGATCAGGCAGGCAGTCAACCCATAGGTCAGCTCGAACCCCTTTGCTGGCCATCACTTTACCATCAAGATCTTGCATATAAGCCCGAGAGGTAATCTTTATAACACCATTCTTTTCAAGACCACTCAAATCACAACTCATTTCTACCCGCAATCCATTCTCCAGATAGAGGTCATTAAAAACCGGGATATCTTGGCCGGCAGCCAGATAATTCATTATTACCTTTCTAGCCATCTGCACCCCACTATCAGCAGCCTGGTTAAGCATTTCCACCCGGTTTTGAGAGCCTGCCACTTTTTTCTCTACCGCTGCCACACTCAGAAGAGCGGCACCAATTAGCGATATTATCATAAACATGAACAAGGCCATTATAATTGCGCTTCCCTTTTGCTGACCTTCCTCTTTCATTTCTTCGCCATTCCGAACTACTCCCCTCTATATCCAGTCCAAGCTGTAGTCTACCTTGATTCGGGCCTGACCCTGTAAACTGAAGGTGTTGTTATGGTAGCAGGCAATCATTTCATAATATATAATGCCTGGCCTGGAGGTGGAAAAAACAAGTGCATTCATATAGTCTGCCATGGGAATTTTATCCAGGAATTGGTCATCTAAGCTGTTTAGCTTATCATGCAGCAGAATTCTCTCCCGGTATAATTTCTCATTTTCTATGTAATAACGAACAACAATATACTGGAAACTGTCTTCATTCTCAACTGGGATTACCAATTTCAAACGAGGGCCTGGTTCACCAAGCATGGTCTGCCTGCCATCAAAACCCAGTACTTCTATACTTTCACTGCAGTAAATATCTTTAAGTATTAGTCGTCTAGCCTCCCGCACCGTGTATTGCATTTCACCTATACTTGTACTTTGGCCCAGAGATTGACTGGCTACCCAGTAAACACTGATTAAACCTCCCGTCAAGAGGGATGACAGAGCCAGGGTAAGTATAATTTCCAGCAGAGTAAATCCGGTTGGTCCAGCCAGGCTTTTCATAACTGCTACCTGCCTCCAAGAATGGCAGAAAGCTGATAACTACCTGAACCATTTTCCCACTCCATGGTAATGATGACTTCAACAAGATTATCATAAAAAACTATTGCTTTTGCATATTCACCAGTGCCGATGGTATAAATGCCATTAGGATCTACTCCATCATAGCAAACACTATCATCGAAAGAACTGGCCCTAATGGTAGTGGATATACCCTCCAGGGCTTCTATTGATAGGTGTTTATCATCCAAAGTAAAAGCCAATATTGTATCTTCCAAGTTTTCATCCACCACTACCCAAGGATCCGTACTCTTCAGTTGCTGATGAAGTTGCCAGGAATTGCCCCTAAAAACATCCATAATGGATGCCGCATAAGCAGATACCAAGGTTTCATCCCGGGCGCTGCTGATCCACAGAGTGGAAGCCGTTGAAGTACCGAATACTGCCATCGCTATCAAGCCTACAATATAGAGTGCTGCAGCTACCTCCAACAAGGTTGATCCGTTTTTATTGGCCAAATTTATTAGCAGTTTCCTGGTATAAACCATTCCCATACTCCTTGTCTTTGCTTATATATCATGGAATAAGCATACCATCGGCTGTTTTCAATCACCTTCACCGCCGGATTCCAATTCTCCGCCTTGAACTTCACCATCAATGACGGTGTAACGTGTATATCCAACTGGTGAATCAGGCACTGCTTTCAGGTACTTTTTATCGATCAAGCCCTCAAAGTTATCAACAGTAGACGGAGCAACATTTTCACTGCTGATATAAAGATCAACTGCTGATTGCAAGAGTGCTAAATTAGTTTCATTGGCAGAACTGCGGGCATTAGCCAGCACACCAACGAATTGCGGAACTGCCAGAGATGCTAACAACCCCAGTATGGCCATTACCACCAGCAGTTCAATCAAGGTGAAACCCTTGTGCCCCCTTTCTCTTACTTCCCTGCTGATCTCCATTACGAAACGTCCTCCTCAGTTTGGTATAACTAAGCTAACTTACGCTTAAGAGCTAAAGACGCCTCCAAACAGTCTCAGGCATTTCGCTCCACCCTCGGCTAATTATTTATAAGTGGTAAGAATTTAGCCTGATTGTATTGAATACGGAATCAATTTACATGAAGCTGGTGCCAACCAGCTCAAATACCGGTAGCAAAGTGGCCAAAACCACTCCCCCAATCAGTACTGCTATGCCTAGTATGAGCAGTGGTTCAATGGCCGCCATAGCCTGCTCAATGGTATGTATAACCTCCTGGTCATAATAGTCCGACATTTTGGCCAACATTTCATCTAGAGATCCGGTTTCCTCTCCCACTGAAATCATCTGAGTCAAAACGGGTTCAAATACCCCGCAGGCCTGCAGAGGCATGGCAATAGACTGCCCTTCACTGATGTTTTCTCTGGCTTGTACCAGTGCTTTCAATACATAGGCATTTCCTAATACTCCCTCCACAATTTCCATGGCAGCAAGAATCGGTATGCCAGTATTTATCAGAGTACCCATAGTACGGGTAAACCGGGATTCCAATATCCGCGAATTCAGCCTGCCAATCAACGGCAACTTTAGATACAAACCATCGAAAAAATACCTGCCAGCAGGCAGCTGAGCTATCTTTTTGCATATAAATACTAACCCTACTGCAGCAACAACAAGACCCAGCAGGTTGGTTCTTAAAAAATCCGAAAATGCTATTACTATTTGAGTAGGAAGGGGTAGCTCTGCTCCCATTGACTCAAATAACCCGATAAAAGTAGGCAGAACAAATATTAAAATAAATATCACCGTGAGGGTGGTAAATGCCAGTAGCAGAGCAGGATAAATTGAGGCGGTTATTACTTTATTCCTTATTTCGCTTTCGCGTTCTAGATGAATAGCCAACCGTTTTAATACCTGTTCCAAAACACCCCCCAGCTCACCAGCTTTAACCATATTTATATAAACCGGACTAAATGTTTTCGGATACTGAGCCAGGGATTCATGCAGTGCCAACCCTCCTTCAATATCGCTTTTGATGCTTAGAAGTATCTTTTTAAGATTATTATTGTGGGTCTGTTGATACAAAATACCCAGAGCCCTTATTATTGGCAGCCCAGCAGCCAGCATGGTTCCCAGCATTCTGGTCATAAGCAGCAAATCCCGCGAAGCAATTCCTTTAAAGAAATCCCTGCCTATAGTCGGACTTCCTTTAATCTCTTTTACCTCTAAAATGCAGTAATGCTCTCTTAGCAAACTATTAATAACCAAATTCTCATTCTGGGCCTCGATATGACCGGTAATCAAACTTCCCTCCCTATCTCTAGCCCTATATGCAAACTGCAGCTGCCAAACCTCCCTTTATATGTAAAATCACTGATATGAAGCAGAGAACCGATACCACCAGATAATCTGCCCGAAGGGTCATAGTAGAACAACAATTATTAAAAGACCAGAAGAAATTCGGGGAATATACATCATATCAATCACCGTTATCTTCGCCTTCCAGCAATACTGACTTGAGAACTTCCTCCAGCGAAGTAAGCCCGTCCTGGGCTTTCGCAATTCCATCTTGCAATATGGTTATCATTCCTTCTTCTAAGGCAATATCTTGTATGGTATTTTCCGCGGTATTGCCGATGTAAATCGATGTTCTTATTCTAGAGCCGGCTAAGAGAATCTCATGCAAAGCTAAACGGCCGGCATAACCTAAGTGGCGACACATATTGCAACCACCAGGCCGATAAAAAATTTGTCCGGCCAGATCAGGCTGTTTTAATTTAATGGCGGTATCTTTATCCAGGATGTACTTTATTCGGCAGTTAGGACAGAGTTTGCGTACTAAACGCTGTGCAACTACTCCCGACAAGGCTGAAGATATGAGGAAATTCTCTATCCCCATATCACTTAGACGTGCCAGTGCTCCCGCAGCACTGTTAGTATGCAGAGTTGAAATCATCAAGTGTCCTGTCAATGCCGCCTGCACTGCCATCTTGGCAGTTTCCTGATCCCTTATTTCCCCCAGCATTATAACATCTGGATCTTGACGTAAAGAAGAGCGAAGTCCTTTGGCAAAACTCAAGCCAGCTTTAGGATTTACCTGTACTTGATTAATCCCTGGCAGTGAGTATTCCACCGGGTCTTCCAGGGTGATAATGTTTTTATTATCAGAGTTTATTTCTGAAAGCATGGAATAAAGGGTGGTGGTCTTTCCTGAACCGGTGGGGCCGGTTATTAGTATCATGCCAAACAATCGTTGGCTTAAAAATCGAAGTTTCCTGTAATTTGGAAAAGATAATCCCAACCGCTCTACCTGAGTTATAACATTTTTACGGTCCAGTATCCTTAAGACCATCTTTTCTCCATAAAAAGCCGGCAGAGTGGAAACCCTGAAATCAACTTCCCGGCTGTCAAAGTCCATACGAAATCTGCCATCCTGCGGTATACGTTTTTCTGCTATGTCCATTCCCGCCATGATTTTAATTCTAGAGATGATAGCAGCCTCAGAACTAATGGGCAGAGTCATTACCTCATGTAATTCGCCATCCATACGAAACCTCACCCGGATACTGTTTTCCTGTGGTTCTATATGAATATCACTGCACCTGCCATGCACCGCCTGAGTCAAAATGGAATTTACCATACGTATTATTGGAGCATCATAATCCATACTAAACAGTTGAAAATCCCTTTTTTTATTATCTGTGGATCTAGGTTTACTAAATTCACCTATTAATCGTTCCATATTCGGATCCGGATTAAATGCCATATACTGCTGGATAGCTATATCGAGCTCCATTACACTGGCAATAAGCGGCATTACCTCCAGCCCGCTGGACATGCGGGTATCATCTATGGCCTGCTGGTTCAAGGGGTCTGCCATGGCAACCGTAATGGTTCCCTGGTCCTTGCATAAAGGCAGGAGTTTATAATGTTCAATAATATTCGGTGATACCAGCTTTACTGCTTCTGGATCAATATCTATATTGCTAATTCTAACCTGAGGAATGCCAAGAATATATTCCAAGGTCTCCATGAGCTGTGCTTCGCTCACTATACCCTGTTGGATCAGAATTTGACCGAGCTTTTCACCGCTCTGGCTCTGCTCAAAAAGTGCTTGGTTCAACTGTTGATCTGAAATGAGTTCCATATCGACTAGCATTTGCCCCAACATCTCATATTGAACTGCCATATCGATCTCCTTAATCTCCCTTTTCATGCTTCCGAATTGTTTACAATATTTACATTATTATACATATATTCCGAAGTGGGTTCAACACCTTTATCTTTTGTTCTCGCTAAACCTCGAAAATTTTATCCTTATTTACAATTTTTGGTTCCTGGCACGAATTATAACTATGGTGAGGGTGCATAATATAATTAATTGTTCCGGATTGGGGTGTTAACGCTGAATGAAGCTCTGGTGGTGCTGGTTAGAAGCTTAGTCGGGTTTTTTACTCTCTTTGTCTTTGCCCGTTTACTGGGCAAGCAGGAAATCAGCCAGTTAAGCTTTTTTGATTATGTGCTGGGTATTACGATTGGTTCCATAGCGGCCTCTCTGTCGGTAGATATCAGTAGTCGTGCTTGGCCCCACTGGGTTGGTCTGTTCACTTGGACTGTTACGGTTTTTGCCCTGCAATTGATAACCTTTAAATCGAAAAAGGCTAACCAGTACTTGGTAGGTGAACCCACGGTATTAATAAAAAATGGCCGGATAATGGAAGATAGTATGAAAAAACTTAGATACACCATAGCTGATCTTTTAAAGCAACTCCGCAGCAAAGATGTATTCGATATCAGCCGGGTTAATTTTGCCATCCTGGAGACTAATGGTCAGCTATCGGTTTTGCTGAAACCTGAATACCAATATACAACTCCTGCCGATATAAATATAACCCCGCCCACCGGTGGTGTCAGCACCGAAATTATCTATAGTGGAGTCGTCGTGGAGAGTAATTTGGCTGCAGCAGGATTGGACCGCCTCTGGTTGAATACTCAGTTAAAAATGAATGGCATTAATAACCCCTCGGAAGTTTTTGTAGCAACATTCAATCAGGCTTCTTCCAGCTTATATATAGATAAGTTCATAGACTAGGTCTACCATCAAGATAGTACAAAGGTGATAATATGAAAAAGTTTACTTATTATTTATTGGTTTTTAGCATTTTAATCGTCTTCATAGGGCTTATGAATAGTGGTCCTTTTTTTGCTAAACCCATGTCAGATAACCTTAGGAACCTTAAGCAGGATTTGCAGGCGGAAAACTGGGAGCAGGCAGAAAAAAACTACCAGAAATTATTGCTTTCCTGGCAGCAAGTGGTTCCGCTTATACAATTTAGTGTTGAGAAAAGTGAAATTAACGCTATTGACGTAAATATGTCCAGAATTGGAAGCTATATTAACTTACATGAAAAAAGCGGAGCTTATGTTGAATTAAATGAAGCCATGGAACACTGGAACAACCTTAATAACTGAGGATTTTTGCACAATTCGTAAATTTTACTGTAAAACGGTTAAACTACATATATGATTTTGTAATGGTAGAAATATAGTAATGTTTTTTAGCAAAAATATTTATGCAAAACTCAACTGACTGCTTAGAAATAACCCTGGTATCCTGGTCATATTATAAGGATCGTGCCCCCTCAATAATTTTAATCAGCATACTACGGTCCGGGTTGTCGATTATCTCATATCCTCCTATTTCTCTGGGTACTACTATTCTTAATCTATCATCCTTAACCTTCTTGTCATTTAGCATTCCTTCATAAATATCTTCTGGTCGGTAAGGCGGTAAGCTAGTGGGGATACCTAATGCCTGAAATAATGAGACTATTCTCTTTAAAGATCGGTCATCCAGCAAACCCCTCTCCCGGGCCAGCAGAGAAGCCAAAAGGGTTCCCATGGCCACCGCCTCTCCATGTTTAACACTAGTATAATTACCAAGTTTCTCAATAGAATGGCCAAAGGTATGGCCCAGGTTTAAAATCATTCTTAATCCGGACTCTTTTTCATCTTGGGCAACTATTTCACTCTTGATTTTTATACATCGGCCAACCACTTCCTGAACCGTTTCTTGATCTCTGTCCTGAAGCATCACTGCTTTTTCCTCTAGCAACTCAAAAAATTCCTGATCATATATTACCCCGTATTTTACTACTTCACCCAGGCCAGCCAGGTATTCTCTTTCGGCCAAGGTGGTCAGGGTCATGGTATCAATTATCACCAGAGCCGGCTGATGAAAAGTACCGATCATGTTTTTGCCCTGGGGATGATTAACTGCCGTTTTACCTCCTACACTGCTATCTACCTGGGATAAGAGGGTAGTTGGCACCTGAATATAAGGTATGCCCCTCTGGTATATGGAAGCTGCAAATCCTGCCAGATCACCTACCACCCCTCCACCTAAGGCCACAATTAAACTGGAACGTTCCAGACCGGATTTAACTGCTTCATCCAACATATTGGTGACCTGTTCCAGATTCTTATATTCCTCACCATCAGGTATAAGGGCGGTGCTTACTCTCAGGCCAGCGGCTTGAAGTGCATTAACTACCGGTTTGCCGTATAGAGAAAAAACTAGCGGGTTACTGATAAGCATTACCTTGGGATGGCCAGTAGCTTTCTCCACCATGATGCCTGTTTTATCCAAAATACCTGCTGCAATTATAACTTTATAAGACCTGTCCCCTGCTAAATCAACCCAAACTTCCCGCACTATAATTCATTCCTTCCGTATAAAAATGATACTGCTGATACTTATCCGACCCTGCGGTTAGTGGGCTTCCTGACCAGTTGGATTATCTCCTGAACGATCTTATCCATTTCCTTGCCACTGGTATCCACTCTATAATCAGCTAGAGAATAATATTCCTCACGTTCATTTAGCATTTTTTCTATATCTTCCAGGCCGGGGTTCTTTTTTAATAGAGGCCGACTACCCTTTTTGCGGTTAACCCGGGCTAATATAACCTTGGGATCAGCATCCAGGCAAATTAATATGCCGCTCTTTCTTAAAGCCTCAAAATTATCTCTATTTAGGACTACTCCCCCACCGGTGGCAATAACTAAATTGCTGCGCTGGCCCAGTTTTTCCGACATCAACTGTTCTTCGGAGCGAAATCTTATTTCCCCATGTTTCTTGAAAAGCATAGGGATACTCATCCCGGTCAGCTTCTCTATTTCACGGTCCATATCGATAAATTGCATTTTTAGTCTTTCCGCCAGCTTGATGCCCACGGTACTCTTGCCGGTACCCATAAAACCGATTAATACTATATTTTTTCCCATTTCCACACCTTTTCTAAATAAGTCCGGTAACTACCTAACGACTGTTCAATTTCCGCAATATTGTCTCCCCCAAATTTTTCCATTAACGCTTGTGCCAAAATATAAGCCATCATAGCTTCTCCTACTATAGAGGCTGCAGGCACAGCACATACATCGCTTCTCTCAATTACTGCCTTTTCAGTACACCAGGTCTCAGTGTTAACACTATTCAATGGTCTCATTAATGTGGGTATAGGTTTCATATAGGCCCGGGCCCATATAATTTCACCATTACTGATGCCGCCTTCGATACCTCCAGCCTGGTTGTTCTGCCTGTATAAGCCCCTATCCGGATGGTAGTAAATCTGATCGTGGACCAGGGAGCCGGGGTTTTTGGAACACTTAAAACCATCCCCAATTTCTACCGCTTTTATGGCTGGAATACTGGTCAGAATCCCGGCAATCCTGCTATCCAATTTCCTGTCCCAGCTTACATGGCTGCCCAACCCAGGCGGTATTCCTACCGCTCCAACAACAAAACATCCTCCTAGTGATTCCCCGGCTTCAATGGCCTGGTTTATGGCACCTATCATGCGTTCTCCAATTTCCTTGTTACAGCAACGTACCGGGGATGCTTCAACTCTTGCATAAAATTCAGATAAATTATCAGCTTTTATCTCATGCCCCACATAATCCACTTTACCTATAGCAATTACTTCGCTATAAATGTATATGTTAAAGAAGGCCAATAATTGCTTAAAAAATGTGCCCGCGGCAACCCTTACTGCTGTCTCTCTAGCACTAGCCCGTTCCAGCACATTGCGCATATCGGCATGGTTATACTTCATAGCCCCGGGTAAATCGGCATGACCGGGTCGCGGTCGGTTTACCTTCTTGTCATCTATTTTTTCACACACTCCAGCACCCATAATATTTTGCCAGTTTTTATGATCCTTATTATGTATTATGAAAGATATGGGACTTCCTAGAGTTATGCAGTTTCTTACTCCGGAGTATATTTCCAGCTGATCAGTTTCAATTTTCATTCGGCCCCCTCGACCATGTCCCATCTGCCGCCGGCCTAATTCTTTATTTATATATTCTTGGTTTATCACCAGACCAGCCGGCAAACCTTCTATTATTCCTATCAGTCCTTTTCCATGGGATTCCCCGGCAGTATAAAATTTAAGCACAAGAGTTTCCTCCTATTTCTTTGTAATATATCCTCCACTAAATTGTTTGGGTTCCATTACCACAACAAATGCCTCCGGTACTTTCTCATATATCCGCTCTGCCACTTTTTTAGACAGATGACGTTTAATAATAATATTTAAAACAACTTTGGGTCCCGCCCGTCCTACAGCTTCCCAGCTAGTAACCGCATATCCTGCCTCCCGAAGTTCGTCAGCCAGATCTGAACAATCCGCACTTATTGTTACCTGCACTAACCTGTAACCTAATGCCAACCTTTCCTCCAGGACACTTCCACAAAATACTCCCAGCGCAAAACCCAGGCAGAACACGGTTAGTTTGAGTGGATCATCAAGTGATCCTACCACCATAGCTAAGGCAACTGTATAAACCAGTATTTCAAAAAACCCTATGAATGATGCCAATACTCTATCACCACGAATAACCAGTATCATACGCACTGTTCCCAAAGAAACATCGATAATTCTGGCAAAGAATATGAATAACAACTGTAAAATCATATTGTCTCCTCCCTTTGGTATTACCAACTTTCAGGCGGTTGATCAGATATCCGGACTTTGCCTGCCACTGGATTTACGATTATATACTTTTTATCATTAAGCTGGTTCTTTAGAACCACCGTACCTCCGCCGGCAGGAGCTCCAGTAGGACTAAAACTGCATACAGGAATACTGCCAATTCTGCTGGGGAAGGTAGGTACTCCGGCAAATTCTACCCCGTGGGCCAGATAGTAGGAACCGGTTTCGTCCTTATATCGATTAACGGACACATAGAATTTAATATTACAGGACTGGCCCTGCAACATTGCCTCACTGCGGGCGGAACGGAGTGTCCAAGCTAATTGGGATGATGAGGTCTTCAAAGCATAATGCTGGTAAACCCCATTGAGTGCAGGCCAGGACAAGGATAAACACAGAGCTGTAATAATCAAGACCACTAACAGTTCAATAAGTGTAAAGCCTTTATCCCTTAACATAAGGAGCAACTACCTCCTCCAGTTCTGACGCGGCAAAACTCTGTTGCAGAAGTATTTCCAGGGTAAGCAAAGCCTGATTAATAAACATGGGTAAACCGTCAATAGCTATGATGCCCTTTGATTTTGCCATCTTAAGTAGTTTGGTTGGACGGGGATTATATATAATGTCACAGATTACGGTTTCTTCCCTCATCCCCTCCAGGCTTTCCACCGGTGAGGAATCCACCTGGGGAAACATGCCTACCGGGGAACAATTAATGACTATATCGCTCTTAGGTGCCAGCTCATTAAAAGCCGCTTGATTCATTAAAGCAGGAAATGCTTCGATACCGGTTTGGGAACTAATGAATTCGGCCATTCTCTTGGCCTGTCCAAAATCGATATCCAAAAAATCCACTCGCTTCATACCCGCCCCAGCCATCGCATAAGCAATCGACTTGGCGGCTCCACCAGCACCGATAATTACAACCCGGCCCCGGGGGATTATTCCTGCCTGTAATAAGCCTCTGACAAAACCTTGTCCATCGGTATTATAACCTTTTAATAGGCCTCCTTCATTTTTGATCAGGTTAACTGCCTGACATGCTCCAGCCTCTTCAGATAGCTGATCTAAAAAAGGAATTACCTTTTCTTTAAAAGGGATGGTAACATTAAATCCTACAAAGTTAAGCGTTTTAAGACTCTTTAGCACGTGTTCCAGATCATTTACCTGGCTCTCAAAAGGAAGATAAATGCAATTCAGGTTTTTCTTGCGAAAAAGTGTGTTGTACATTAGCGGCGAAAGGCTATGTCCCAGCGGGTTGCCAATAATCGCCAGATACTTGGTGCGACAGTTTATTTCCATAATAGTTCTCCCCCAGGTAAGATTTGAGCGAATGCTTATCATTCGCTCAACAGCAATATATTATATTACCAGTTATTCTCATAATCAGCTGTCGTTTCTAAGTATTCATCTCTCTTATTTTATTAATTACTAATCGCTCCATCATGCGAGAAATCTTGGTTCCAATAAACTCTCGATTATCCAGTGGTACTACCAGTATAGTATAGAGTCCGGCCCGATTTCCTCCCAGTACATCTGTAAAAATCTGATCTCCAATTACAGCTGTTTCTTCTGGTTTTATACCCATTAATTCGACTGCCCGAAGAAAGGATGATGGATTGGGCTTGGCTGCTCTATGAATATAGGGGATATCCAGCCTATGAGCAACGGTCAGAATGCGCTTTTCAGCATTGTTCGATAGGATGCAGGCTTTAAACCCTTGTTCTCTTAGGAATTTAAACCATTCATTAAATTGCACACTTATTTCATTACTGTTCCATAAAGTGATAGTATTATCCAGGTCCAGTATAAAACCTTTTATTCTTCTGCTGCTTAATGTTTCCAAAGATATGTCTTGTATTGATTCAACAAAAATATCTGGGTAGAGTATTTTCAACATATTTTTTCCTCAACTATAATAATTATTTACTTACGGAGAAAAGGTTCCTAAAATTCAATAAGGAGTCCATCTCGAAGTATCTGGGCTGCTGATTCAGGATCTACCGGATTAATGAAATAGCCGCTGGCTATCTCAACCGCATTAGAAATTATCAGCCGCGGTATTATTTCTATGTACCAGTGATAACCATCCTGTCCTGTTACATTAACTGGGGCACTGTTTATCATAACATTATAGGAAGGATTATCTAAACAAGCAAGCATAGATGCTAAATATCCCTTAAGAACGGCTTGCAAGTCTTTTATCTCAGTATCTTCAATATCCGCAAAGTATTTTTGGTGCTTTTTAGGTATAATCCATGCTTCATAAGAAAACCTGGCTGCATAAGGACTCAGGATTATAAAATAATCGCTTTCATAAATAATCCTATCTTGCCGACTCTCTTCCTCAATCATTTCACAGATTAGGCACCGCCCATGCTCCTTAAAGTATTTGGGCACTCCCTTATTTCTATCTGGGACCATAGGATAAGCCAGGATTTGACTGTGGCTGTGATCCTGAGAAGCCCCGGCAAATAATCCTTTATTCTTATATATTTGAATATATTTTATACGCTCATCGACAGCCAGAGCTTTAAATCTCTTCTGCAGCATTTTTATCAAGAGAAATATTTGATCAGCCTTCAGTTCATGGAGTTGGATACCATGCTGAGGTGTGTCAATTATTACCTCATGGGCCCCCAGACCATTACAGCGGCTATAAATACCGGAAGAATTATACTCCAAACTTTCCTTTTTCATGCCAAACATCGCATACTTGTTGGTTATCGCCCTCACCACCCATCCCGGCTCATCAGGCAATGAACCACCGGGACGAAAAGCATCAATTTCTCTGGTGGTAAGTCTCTCATTCCCCTCGCAAAAAGGACATATTTCATCACCTAAACGAGAAGATACAGCTGCACTTTTGTTTATAGGAAAATCAGATGGTTTCAATGCTTTTCCATTAGCTATTAAAACCCAGCTATCTCTGACCAGATCCCTACGGAGTTCAGTCATTGTTCCCCCCCCAGTATACCAATAAGATTGTCATCTCCCCTGGTACTAAATCCATTGCAGTATATCAAAGATATTCTGCTTCTCTGTGTATTATAATGAAAATAAGCTGGATATTATACCTGAAGTGTTATTATAAAATTAAAATACTATACTTCATGGTATATATCCTCTAATTTTTCCCAAGTGAGGGGTTTTACCTAATTGGAGACCACCAAGAATTATCTTATTACAGAGCCATTTCTAACCTGTGCTCTACCGGCAAGCTCTTATTTAATGCTCCAGGCCGCCTGTGCGCCCTCTTCGACCGCTTCCAGGATGCTCCTAGGCTGTTTGGCGTCGCCTATTATATGAAAAAGTACATTCTCCTTCTCCAATTCATATCCTAACTCATTGCATGAACTGCTGCCTGTGGCATAAACAACTTGTCTGATTGGTTTGAGCAGCTTTTCTTTTCCTGCTTTATCAACTATCACTTTATCAGCTTCTATCTTGATTACTCGTGTTCCTAACCATAATTGGTATCCGGCTTCATTTAGACGCTTGTGCAGCCGATATCCACGTCCATTGGACTGTTTAACCGGTGAACGTAATAGAGTATCTACCACCACTACGTCCGATATCCCCTTTTCTCGTAAATAGTCGGCGGTCTCCATTCCCACCAATCCCCCGCCGATGATAAGCACATGATCAGTCAGTTCAGCTTTACCTTGCAAGATCTGCCAGGCATTGATAACATGAGGCAAATTGATCCCTGGTATAGATGGTCGGGTGTTTCTGGCACCAGTTGCAATAATAACTACCTCTGCAGCTTGCTTTTTTATAAAGTCCAGGTCAGCTATTTGATTGAATTTGATGTTTACCCCTGCTTTCACCGCAGTTTCAGTCAGCTTATTTATCCATCGACCGTAGCCATCCTTAAATGGCGCCTGAGCTGCCCATCTTACCTGCCCTCCGCTGTTTTCTTCTTTCTCTACCAGAAGCACCTGATGACCCAGTCGGGCTGCTTGCACGGCAGCCGTCAGCCCTCCCGGCCCAGCACCCACCACTAAAACTTTTCGGGTATGACCTATTGCTTTTTCTGGACATACTAATTCCTGACCAGTCATAGGGTTAATAGCACAACGAATGCCTTTGCCTTTATATAAACGTTCTATGCATCCTTTATTACAAGCCAGACATTCAATAGTAGCTTCTTCTTCACCTTTAATGGCATTCCGAAAAAAGTTGGGATCGGCCAGGTGCTGCCGGCCAAAGGCTACCAAATCAGCATCCCCTCTTGCTATAGTCCTTTCAGCAACTGATAGATTAGTGAATCTTCCTACTGCTATAACCGGGATGTCTACTACATTTTTTATACTAGCTGCCATTTTAGCGTTAAAACCTAGGGCGTATTCTATAGTTGGACATATAATACCCCCCGGACTGGATTGAGTGCCAAAAGAAGTATGTATTATATCAACCCCAGCTTCAACCAAGAGAGGTGCTATTCCCAACATATCCTGTAGGGTATATCCTCCCACAGCATATTCTTCCGCAGAAATCCTTATTGATATAGGAAAGTCCTGACCCACCTTACGTCTGACTTCTCTTATAACTTCCAATATAAAACGTGAGCGTTCTCTGAAACTACCCCCATACTCATCAAGACGCTGGTTGGAAAGTCCAGATAGAAACTGCATCAGAAGGTAGCCATGGGCGGCGTGGAGCTCTACCCCATCAAACCCTGCTGCTCTAGCCCTTGCCGCCGCCTTTCCAAAACATTTAATAACCTGGGCAATATCTTGTGGGTTCATTTCCCGAGGAATAGTTTTAAAAATTCCTGCCAAAGCTGATGGAGCTGATGCTCGACCCCGAGCTAACTGGTACTGACTCTCCCGACCCACATGGAAGATCTGCACCATCGCCTTCTGTTGCTGTTTATGTACCTGGGATGCCAATTTACCCAAACCGCTAATAAAACGGTCATCATATATTCCCAGCATTCCTGGTCCTTCAATGCCATCAGGATGTACAGCAGACACCTCAGTAATATACAAAGCGGCTCCACTTGTTGCTACGCGTTTCATATAAGCGATATTGGCATCACTAACTGTGTGATCCCGTTTACCGAGCATGGTAGTCATAGGCGGCATTACTACCCGGTTTCGCAATTCCATAGATTTTATCTTCAACGGTTTTAACAGTTGTTCATATCTATTGTTAGTAAGCGTATTTTCACCCGCTTTGAATTGTATTTGATGATTTTGCATAACTTGTATTTACAAAACAACTGCTTCGATAATAGTAGTTCTAAGAGATGACTAAACTACATGCTTTGTTTCTTGAGAACATTTAAGTAGGCAAATTCCTCATTTTAGCTATTTCTATATTAACTTCTTATGGCCAGAGGCCACAGTCACTTATGAAAATAGACTGAGATTAGGGATGAAAGTTATTTTCGTATTGACCTTGTTAATATTCCTAAAATATTTTACCATAAAAATGGTGGAAGTTAAGCTATAGCGGGTTGCATAATCAAGCATTCATTAATATAAGATCAATCCTTGGTTAATTAAAGTAAATGGGTAATCTGGATTTGAGCTATGCTCGCAAAGGTAACCGATCATTGTTGCACATTGCATAGGTAAATCTATAATAATCGCGGGAAGATTCGGAGGATAAATATGTTGTTGAAAGAGAAGTTACGCTCCTTTAGTGGACGCAGCGCTAAGATTTTAGGACATGAGAATACATTTAAATCAGCTGTTCTACTGCCCTTGATGGTAATGGATGATAAGTATTTTGTGCTTTTTGAAAAGCGAGCCTTTTCCATGAACCGTCAGCCAGGAGAAATATGTTTTCCCGGAGGAGGAAAAGAGCCTACTGATGACTACAGCCAATATACCGCCATAAGGGAGAGCAGTGAAGAATTAGGTATTGCAGAGAATTGTTTTGAAGTGATAGCTCCCCTGGATATTATGGTAAGCTCCTTTAATTCAATAATAATTCCATATCTGGCCCAAATTAAAATCAACGATCTAAGTAGGTTAAGGATAAATAAAGACGAAGTAGAAAACATCCTACTGATTCCACTCAATTTTTTCCTGGAAAATGAACCGGAAGTTCATCATATAATAACTACCGCCCAGGTACCTGATGACTTTCCCTTTCACCTTATCCCCCACGGCAGGAATTATCCTTTTCGAACCGGCAGTATCCCTCAGTATTTTTATATCTGGGAAGGTGAAATAATCTGGGGACTTACCGCCTCCATACTGCACCATTTTATAGACCTGTTGAAAAAAGCTTAGCAATTTATATCCTAGTTAGGATCCGGATCTAAAACCCCAAAGGTAGTAACTTCATGTATATCCGCCGGTTATATGCGGCTATATATCATACCTGATTGCTTATTGATGGATATTCCATTTTTCGTTCAAAATAAAAAAGCCGTATAACGGCTTTTTATTCTGTATTGAACATATTCAACTTCACTACTATGACTCGACGCTTAATTCCCTAACCAACTTTTTTATGGCCCGTTTCTCGATGCGGGATACATATGACCTGGATATGCCCATCTTACGTGCTATCTCTCTCTGGGGCTCTTTCATCCCGCTAAAAATACCATATCGCATCTCAATTATTTGACGTTCTCTATCGTTTAATATATCAATCTTGGACAGGATTTTTTCTCCCTGCATTTTCATGTCTACCATATCTACTATTTCATTATCTTCCGCTAAAATATCGATTAAAGATATTTCATTTCCTTCCTTGTCATACCCAATTGGATCATATATGGAAACTTCCGTTCGTTTCTTTTTTAGGTTACGTAAATGCATCAGAACTTCGTTATCTATACAGCGAGCAACATAGGTAGCCAATTTTACCCCTTTTTCATTATCAAAAGTTTTTATCCCTTTGATAAGACCTATAGTCCCGATCGATATCAAATCCTCCATATCCTCGCCGGTACTCTCGTATTTTCTGACCACGTGAGCCACCAGACGCAGGTTGCGTTCCACCAGTATATTTCGAGCTTCTTCACTACCTTCCCTTAATTCTTTCAGATATCGTCTTTCTTCCAGTTCATTTAAAGGCTGGGGGAAAACCTGATTGTTGAGATAACCAAACAAAAACAGGCTGCCCTTTACCACAGCAGCAACGGCTAAGAACCATCCCAGGAAGGACACTAAACCACCTCCTGATATTTGCAAACCAAAAAAATAGAGTGCTTTACACTATATGCAGGCACTCGTCTTGATGTGACTTTTTTTTTACATGCAAATTTTGGAGGGGTTTTTATTGGCTCGGTAATTACGGAAATATGTTTCATGCCCCGGAAGTGTGTTTAAGAAAGGTGTGCTTACAAAATATCTTGTTATAACGCACTTTGCTATTATAAGAGATAATTGGATAATAACTCTTTAGCAGAGCTGAACCCAACTGATATTTGTGCCTACCGGCTGGATTCCCCTTTCTACTCTGGTAGTAAATAAAAACATAGCCAGTAAGCCAGCCCATGGCCAAAAGGTACCTCTAGGAAGGACTCGAAAGACTTTAGTCACAACGCCTAAAAAACAGCGTTGGTGCACTATATACAGACGCTCTATCAACCTTCAAATATTCTATTATACAAATCCGGCCCATAACTGGTCTGCAAAGGTTGTCCTTCAACTATTCTGAAAGTTCTTTCTCCACCTGTTTTTCTCTCTGCCCTTAAGCATATGGCCTTTACTAATTTATTTTCATAAACGCTATTGGAAAATTCAAATAAATGAGTTACAAAGAAAACCTTGATGCGTTTTTCTAATAATGCGCATACTATCTGCCGTGCAATCTCTGATCCTTCTCTATCATTGGTGGCAGCAAACGATTCATTAAACAGTATAAGGGAATCAGATCTTAAATGTTCTACAATATCGTTCATGCGGCTCAGCTCTTCATCCAGTTTCCCGCTATCCATAGCCGAATCTTCTTCTTTTCTGAAATGAGAAAATATTCCGCTGCAGATATTGGCACGAAAATACTCAGCCGGTACAAACATCCCACTTTGCATCATTATTTGAGCTATACCAATACTTCGGAGAAAGGTGGATTTACCGCCCTGATTGGCTCCGGTAATAATTGTCAGATCTATATCATCTAAATTGCCATGATTGCCCGTAATCTTTTCTCCCATAGTTAAGACCAGGCAAAGATCGTATAAGTTCTGGTAGTTATGATTGCGAGTACCTGTGTTCATGGGCAAGGGAATAGAAATTGCTTCCCCCAACTTAAGGATATGTTCATATAGATTTAAACATCCCAGGTAAAACCCCAATTCTATCCGCATCATGCTGAAAAAGCTTAGAATGTGTTCATTGGATTGGGCAAGAGCATTGGCAGCCCGGTTTAAACCCCGGTTTCTTAATTCTCTGAGAGCCCTGTGCCCACCCTCATCCCTGTCATTGATATACAAAGCATGGGGGGGTATTTTTCTGGAAAAAATCTGTTGTATCCAGTTTTTCTTTGGTTCTATCAGTCTCCTCAATCGGTAATTATAGCCTTTATTACCTTTCCCTAGATCAGCACTTACATATACTCCCTTACCAAATTTCAATTCTCTTAAATGATCCTGGACTAGGTTCAAATATTCTTCATTTAACTCCTCTTTAATCATATTAAAGAAACAAGTGAAGCCTTCCGAATTGAATTTAACGGCATATTGATCAGCGAAAATATTCAATTCCTTGAATATTTCCACGTACATCTCCAGATCTTCTATAGCTCTGCGCAATATACCGTCAGGATACCTTGCAAAAAATGAGTAATGCTTCTTTTCTCCTTCGATGGCTCTTACTGCAATACTATACAAATCTATTACTAAAGACGGATTTTTCAAAGTATCTTTCAGGATATCCTGACGGTACAATATGTTGTTTTTGTCGGTAATAGAGGATAATAGTGCTTTTTTGCTTATTCCATATATAAATTTATCTCCTGCTGCCATATGACTAAAAAGAATGTCTAATTCCAAATCCCGGACCAAATCTTCTTGAACAGCACTCAATTTATATTGAAAATCAAAATCTTGGTCTTGATACATGAGAAATACCTTCATGTGTTTATACGCTCCCTTAAATACTCATAAGTAAGTCTATACTTCTCAGCAATCGATTTAGCATAGGAAAGTCCATCCGCCTTTCTCCGCTTGATATGGAAGGTTCTTAAACTTGGATCATCTGGATGTACCGTGCTTACCATACTTACCGTTTTTTCACTATAAGAAGATAATTCATCAATAAATGTAACCCAAACACAAAGTAAATCCAGTTCTATTATTTTTTCTAGGATTTTTGTGCTTACAATTACGGCATCATTTAGGGTAGTAGAAGTAAAAATTTCGTTGAGTATAATAATGCTTTGAGAAGTTGATTGTTGGAGAATATCCTTAATCCTGAGCAGGTCATCATACAGCTTACCACCCTGGTTATTTATACTTTCTTCTTTTTCAAAATGGGTAAACAGCCGGTCAAACATAAAAAGCCGGGCTTCTCTTCCCGGTACCGTTAGTCCGATGCGGGCCAAATAGTGTAGCTGCCCGAAAGTACGGGCAAAGGTAGTTTTGCCGCCCTGATTGGGGCCCGATACCACTATTATTCTTTCCTTTTCTCTCAGGATAAAATCGTTGCAAACTATCTTGGCATCATCTTGAAGCAGTTTATTGGCCAGAGCCAAGTCGAATCCCTCACAATTATATATTTTTTTGCTTTGACTAGTAATATTGGGATAACAGAATTTTAAGCCTATCTTCTTAAACTTCATCAGGAAATCCAGGTAAGCAACATAAAATTGAATTTCCCGGTTAAACGCCCCTATCTTTTCATCCATATAATTTTGATGATTTTGATAATATATTTTCAGCTTCACAAAAATATCAGGATTTAATTGGGCCAGCAGATCCAATATTCCTTGTTCAACCTGGTTCATTCCCTGCTCATCCGGGAACTCGACCTCATAGTTTTTTACCGCCCCCTGCTTAAATTTCTCAAAGGTATCTTCAACCATCGAGCTGTAGTCCACTTCACCTGCATATGACCGTACTTCAATACAAACAGCATTTTTGCGAATCCTGCTCTTATTTCCGTCTATAAGCAAACAATATCTTATCTTGCTTAAATCTGCTCTAATATTACTGGTTTCTGACATTAGTGAACTAAACCCCACTGATTGGAGATATTCTCCGATGAATTCCCGCAAAAACCGGAACCCCTTGGACTGCAATTCCATCAGGCCTAAATCATCTGCCAATCGTTTAATCGCTTCACAATAGATATTTACTGCCTCCAAAAACCATGCTTCCTTTTGTAATTGGGAATAAATGTTTTTGGAAACGAGGCAAGTCTACTTTAATTAATGCTCTATTGGGACAGGATGTGCTTCCTTCCGGAGTAGTACCGGTTACCTCCATTATTACTGCTATAGTCTATGGGGAACAGCCCCGGGTTATAATAGAATATGATAATTCCTCAACAGAGGATATTGATCCTTCCCACATCAACGAATATGTGTCTGAAAGCCTGAACCCACAGAATACCAAAGGCATTAAACTGGTTTCTTTGTCTACTCCTTCGGACTTGCTGAAGGCTGGTATAAGTGTATTTGATACGCCTGGAGTAGGGTCTATATATGCTCATAACACTCAAACCGCCACCGATTTTTTGGATTCTATCGATGTGGCAATATTTATCTTTTCAGTAGATACACCGTTAAATGAAACTGAACTCAATTTCTTGAATGACATGAGCTCACACGGGATAAGTATTTTGTTCATTCTCAATAAGCTGGACATGGTAAATGAGGAGGAACTGGAACAGCTCCTGCAGTTTTCTAAAAGGGCTATCGAATCACACCTGCAAATTGATGATGTATTCGTCATAGCAGTTTCAGCACTGCAAGGACTGGATGGAAAATTAAATAATAATCGGGATCTCATAAAAAGCAGTGGGATCGAAGCGCTGGAGCATTATCTTTATCAGCGCTTAGCCCTTAGAAAGGGCGAATTACTCAATACCTCATTGGAAAAACGGATGAATAAAACTGTTCTTCAACTAATACAGATGCTGAAACTGCAAAGACAGGCTTTGCTAACCCCCCTGGAAATACTGACGGCCAACATTGATGCCTTTCAGCGCTTTATAGAAAACGTTGCCCTGACCAAAAAGGAACTGGAAAGCCTGCTAGATAGCAGCATTAAAACTATTCTACAGGATTATGACGACCTTTCATCAACCTTTCAAAAGGATATCATACCCCTGGTAAATGAAAGATTGGGAGATTTCTATAAAAAAAACCGTCAGCAAGGAAGTCATAAGTTTAAGGACCTCATAAACGAAGCCTTTGAGGAGACTATACTGGGCCAGGTAATTCCTTTCCGTGATAATGCGGCTGAAAGAATTGAAAATGATTTTAATGTAGTCAGCACTCGCTTTATAAGTCGTCTGGAAGGATTGATTGAGGAAATCTATCAAGAAGCGGCAGCATTGTTTGGATTGAAATGGGAACAACAGGTGGATATCCCTCCCTTGGAGACCAACCGCACAGTATATTACAAGATAGGCCGGGAACCCCTGTTTTATGATATTAACGCCTCAGCCCTGGCCGGCAAACTGCCTGGAGCGTTGCTCAACCCCATGATCTACCGTGAGGTTGTCAACCGGGTAGCTATAGATGTAGATAGAAACTGCGGCCTGCTGCGCCATCATTATTTAGAGTGTTTAAAAGACGGAGTCAGAGAACTCAAATCCCTTATGAGCATGATGGTGGAAGAAGCAGTCAGTGAAATTAATTGGCAGTTGCAGGAAGCTATAAGGAGACGCGAAAAAGACCAGGAGCAAATTGATAATCAAGTAGCGGAGATTGAAAAGGATTTAGAGATTTTGAATCAGCTCTTGCCAGAGAGGTCTGCCGCCCCAAGATAAATGACAGAAGCATACTGTAATTATCCCAGTATGCTTCTTTTTTTGTCTATCGGCAGACTATGTTATTTAAACCTAAACTGCAGCCCTGCGAATATGGCTGCTCGATCAAGTTCCTCTTCTATACGTAGCAATTGATTATACTTGGCGACCCGATCCGAACGGGTTGGAGCTCCTGTTTTTATCAAACCGGCATTTACGGCCACAGTGAAATCAGCAATAATGGGATCTTCAGTTTCTCCCGAACGGTGTGAAACCATGCAGCGGTATCCGGCCTGTCTGGCTATATCCATAGTTTCCAGTGTCTCAGTTAAAGTTCCAATTTGGTTAAGTTTTATCAGAATGCTGTTGGCTACCCCAAGTTCAATGCCTCTTTTTAATCTTTCCGAGTTGGTTACAAAAATATCATCACCTACCAATAATATTCGGTCTTTTAATCGTTTGGTATGATTAGCCCAACCTTCCCAGTCGTCCTCTGCCAGACCATCCTCAATAAGGATTATGGGGTATTTATCAACCAGGTTTTCATAATAAGCAGACATTTCTTCCGAAGACAGAGACAAACCCTCCGCAGACAGGATATAACGATTGCTGCTGCTGTCATAAAAACCGGAGGCAGCAGGGTCCATGGCCAGGAATATATCTTTTCCGGGTTGGTATCCAGCTTCATAAATTGCTGACACAATTAATTCCAAGGCTTCTTCGTTGGTATTCAGGCTGGGAGCAAAACCACCTTCATCGCCCACAGCAGTATTTAGTCCTTTTTGCTTCAAGACCTTTTTCAAGGTATGATATACTTCCGCACCCATCCGCAGTGCCTCAGCAAAAGTGACGGCTCCAGCCGGGGCAATCATAAATTCTTGAATATCAAGGTTATTGTCTGCATGAGCCCCTCCGTTAAGGATATTCATCATGGGTATCGGCAACATCCGAGCATTAATGCCCCCCAGGTATCTATATAGCGGCATGTTGGATATGTTAGCAGCAGCTCGGGCAACTGCTAACGAAACCCCTAGTATAGCATTTGCCCCTAGATTGCTCTTGTTTTCAGTGCCATCAAGTTTGAGCATTAACTCATCGATAAAAACCTGGTCCATACAGTCCGACCCAACAATTTCAGGAGCAATAATCTTATTCACATTATTAACTGCAGTAAGGGTTCCTTTTCCCATAAACCGTGTTTTATCGTTATCTCTGAGCTCAACCGCTTCATAAATTCCGGTAGATGCACCTGAAGGTATGGCTGCTCTACCAAGACTACCGTTAACATAGACTTCTACCTCCACGGTTGGATTTCCGCGTGAATCGAGAATCTCCCGAGCCAATACCCTGCTAATCAAAGTGTTCATAATACATGTCCCCCATCTGTTGATATTTTTGGGCAAAATAAAAAGCCCCTATCTTTTAAGATAGGAGCTATCAGCATAGGCAGTTTCGCATTATAGCGTGGTGAGCCCCATCACCTGCTCTTAGTATTATACCACCTTAAGCAGGATTATATGAACAATATTGTATACTCTCTATCTTAAACCCGTAATTCTCATATTTTAACTGCAGCAATCTGTTCTATCCTTCAGCTACAGCAACCCAGTTACACGTGAAAGTCCTGGATAAGTCATTTATTCTTTCGGTCTTAACTTTGAATGATGAAAGAAAAGAAGTTAGGGATGTTCTTTTTCCCTTTTCAAACATACATCTTTGAATGGAGACATCTGGTGAAACCTGTAACCGTAACATATTGACATCCACATCACTCCATCTGAGGCTAATTCAGTTTTTCTTAGTGTCTGGCTTAATAGATTCCTTAGCATCTTTATTGTTGACATCTTCTTCAAATATTTCTTCTATCCTGAAATTACAGCATGAACTCTTTTTATTATTCTTCCCGCCCATTAAGCGCTCCATAAACCCTTTTTTCTCATTTTCCTTGCTCATTAATATCATCCCCTTTCTCAATAACTAAATGATTTCTCATAAAATCAGATTAAAAATATACCCTCCCAACACTGCCGTGAGAAAAATCACTCCAACAATGGCTGCCACCAGTTTTATTTTAAAAATACTGGCCAACATACTCATTTCAGGGATTGCCATGCCTGCACCACCGATTATTAAAGCAATAACAGCGCCCATGCTCATTCCCTTTTGCAGCAATGCTACACCAATGGGAATTGCTGACTCTACCCGAATGTATAAAGGAATACCAATAATGGCTGCTATCGGTATGGCCAGAGGATTTTCAGGCCCTGCAAATCTTAATACCAACTCCTGGGGCAGATAACCGTATATAATTGATCCAATCCCAACACCTATAAGCAGATAGATCAAAACAGCCATAAAGTCTTCCCATGCTTTAAAAAAAGCTAACTTGATTTTACTCTTTAATGCCTTTGGTATCTCCTGTTCTTCTTCCTGCTCACCTACAATGCGTACCTTTTTTACCAGCTTTGCCCATCCCACTTTTTCCAGGATCAGGCCAAAAACAACCGCACCAGCAAACACGATAATGAAATAGACCGCACATACCTGCCAACCCATCAATGCCACCAGCATTGCCAGTATGATAGGATTTAGGAGCGGAGAGGCAATTACAAATGACATAATAGAACCAAAAGTTATTCCGGCTTCCAGGAAACCAATAGTAAGTGGGATGGTGGAACAAGCACAAAAGGGGGTCAAAGCTCCAACGAAAGCACCCATAAAATTACCCCATACCCCTTTACCTGACATCCATGCTCTAATTTTCTCCTGCGGTATATGCATGAGTATTAATGCTACAATGGTACTTATCCCAAGAAATAGCAAAGTTAATTCTGCAGTAATGATCAGAAAATAATGTATTGCGTTATAAAATGAGTTCACTTAGTTATTCCTCCCCAGTCAATGTGGCTGGATTGATCCGTTCCTTGTTGATTGCTTTTACCAACATCTGCAGTGCATCTTTGATAAGTTCGGTCTGGTCAGGTTCAAAGTCTCGCAATATCTCCTCCATATTAATGGTTTTTGTCCCCAATATCCTGGTCACTTTCTCAATTCCTTGCATAGTAACGGGAACACAACAGACCCGCCCATCTACTGAGGAGCGTTCCCTTCTTACATACCCCTTGTTTTCAAGCCTATCTACGATTCTGCTGGCTCCACTTTTGGTGACATTAAGAGAGTTGGCAATTTTTTGGATGGATATTTCCTGGTCCTGATATGAATGCTTTAGAGCCATGAATTCTACCAATGTAAGATCTTCACAACATTCTTCCTCAAACCCCTGATTCCCAAAATACCATCCGATTTCCAGCAGCAAATGGTAAATATCCCCAATGTTTTTGTCCATTGTACATCCAATCCTTTTTGCTTTTAGTTGACAGTATCAACTAAACTATATTATGCAGGTAATTAGTTGTTTATGTCAACCTTTTTTGGAGTGGTTTCTGTTAAGACCTTTCATTTCGGCAATAACTAGCGAATATTTTGGTGACTACTACTGCTAAACAGCTTACAGGGAGCATAGTTAGCGTATGCGCAGTATGAGCAGATTTATGAAAGGTGTTTAGTGACATGCTCCCGCCCCCTACGCTAACGCTTAGAGGTGGGGGCTTCTTGGAACGTATCGACTAATGCCGATATTACCACACAAGGATTGATTACTTTTAGTTATACATTCTTTCACCAGAAGGAATTAATCAGGGAGTTGAAGAATGTTAAATGAAAACAACCCTGGAGGTAAAAAAAATGAATTTTGATCTAAAAGAAGAAACCATTATAAAGGAAGCCAGAGAAAGGGCCGAGAATCTGTATAGAAACGGAGATTACCTTTGCTCGGAAGCAGTTTTCACTGTGATAAATGACTGCCTGGGACAACCAATGCCGGCCGAGGCCGTAAAATTAGCGTCAGGCTTCCCGGTGGGCATGGGTACTGCCGGTTGTGCCTGCGGAGCTTTATCGGGCGGAATTATGGCCCTGGGCTTGGAATTCGGCCGTTCCGAACCCAGAGCTGAAATGCCCAATATGTTCAAGGTGTCCAAGGAGTTGCACGATGAGTTCAAAGTGAAGTTTCGAAGCACCTGCTGTAGAGTTCTGATCAAGAATTTTGAATTTGGTGGCTCTGAACATCTTGATCAGTGTGTATATATTACCGGTCAGGTGGCAGAGATGGTGATGAGAAAAATTTTGCTGGCTGATAAGCAAAAGTAGGACTGCTACTTATGGTTCCTGGTAGCTGGCCGGTCCTCCGCCCAGGGATACCACATAATATTGCTCCAATATTCTCACCCGCCTTTTCAGACAATCTCTATAATGGGCTCGACAACTATCTCGCTCTTTACCGACTGGGCGATGGTGGAATACTTGCGAGCCATATTCAGTGCTCGCAGGACTACTTTTTCGCTGCTATTGCGAACTTTAAGGTGAGGCCGCAGGGTGACTGTCTTAAACCAGGAAGTCTGATCAAGAAACTCTTCCACTTCCCCTTCGGCTGTACATTCAAATGATATCAACTCTAGTTTGAATCTCTGGGCCGCCCAGATGACCATCATATGCACACAGGTATTAACAGCCATCATATAGGCATCTTCGGGAGTCATTATATCCGGATGACCATGCAGGGCAGGGGGCGCAGAAAATTCCATTTCAGTTCCGTTTTCGCAGTAGGTATAACCCAGGTGCTCACCTTTCCAGACCACTTTGTTGGTATATATGGCCATCATTCATCACCTTCCTTGCCCAGTATTTCGTCTACTTTTTTTGCTATCTCTGCAGCTACCAGATCCACTACCTCTTTATCACTTTCGCTCAGGGTGCGGGGAGATTCCGAAATTTCCAAACCGGCTTCTTTAATCATATCGGTTATAACAAATGAATGGGCCGGTTTACCGCTCAGCTTTTCAGTGCTGATGGCACTGCATCTCTTGTCACAGCCATCCACGGTTATGGTGGGAAATCGGGTGGCAAACTTCTGTTCACCTTTATCTCCGGCTATGAATAGGGGCAGACAAAGAGTGACAGCCTGCCCTTTTCGCATTTCATCCAACACTTTGCGGCAGGCAAAACGGGTAATGGAACCGGCGCAGATTTCCTCCCCATTGCAGGGTATGATTCCTACTTTAACGGGTTTAGGATTTAGGGGTATTTCTGTTGCCTGTGACATATACTTATTCCTCCTTAATCCCACAGTCCACTTCACCGGCTAATTTCTCGGCCAGGTAATGGGCCAGTTTAATACCCGGTGGACCCAGATTCAAAACCCCTTCCGGCTTGAGGTCCCGGTGATCCTTGAATACTTCCAGGGTCCGGACTGCCTTATCCACTTTCTTGCCTGTGGCTTCCACATTCTTCAGAGCGCAATCCTTGGCACAGCCATCTACGGTGATCACGAAACTATCCTCCATGCGTTTCAGCGCGTCAGGGTCACGTATCATCAATCGGCCCAGGCAGAGGGTATCCACCTGACCAGGTTTTAGGTCCTCAGCCAGTTCATATACTGCCTGACGGCCTATTTCACCATAGGCCTTGCCAATCCCGCTGCAGGGCAATACCAGAATCTTATTATTACTCATCTTCCCTACCTCCCACACTCCTAATCAGTCTGGTCTAGCTCGGCTCTTATTTTCTCTTCCATAACTGGCAGGTAATCGGCGGCTGCCATCAACCTGGACTGGTCAGACTCCCACTCTGCTGGTTTGAGCTTGAATATCCAGCCTTCACCGTAAGCATCATTATTAATAAGCTCTGGTTCTTCTTCCAGGTTTGAATTCACTTGGGAAATGGTTCCACTGACGGGCGTTATTATGGCTACTGTCTGCTTGATGGTTTCAATAGTCCCTATCTCGTCTCCGGCCTGAACCTTTTGACCCTCAGCCGGTAATTCGATAAAGGCAATATCACCAGCGTGGGTTTGCAGATAATCGTTTATCCCTACCACTACCAATCCCTCGGTTTCCCGAACCCAAAAGTCATTGGTATCATAATAGCAGGTCTTATCCACTTTAAAGGTAAATTTATCCCAGGTTATTTCAATGTAATTGCCTATTTCGATATAATCTTCACTCATTGCAGATACCTCCTCTTTTCCTATCACATTATTAATGCCAATCACTCCGTAGCCACTTCATGTTTAAAGTATTTTTCCTTAAACTTCAGGGCCACATTTACCAGCATAATTAATACCGGCACTTCTACCAGTGGACCAATAACAGTGGCAAAAGCCTGAGCCGAATGAATACCAAAGACCGCAACTGCTACTGCTATGGCCAGTTCAAAATCATTGCTGGCAGCCGTAAAGGATACGGTAACTGTCCTGGGATAATCGGCTCCTATCCATTTAGCAATAAAGAAGGTAACATACCACATGAACAGGAAATATATGGTCAGAGGTATCATAACCCGCACAACATCCAGGGGCAGGCTTAATATAACATTCCCTTTTAATGAAAACATAACCAGTATGGTAAATAATAGTGCAATTAAGGTGAGCTTACTGATGCGAGGGATAAAATTTGCTTCGTACCAATCTCTGCTCGTGCGCCTGATTATAGTGGTGCGGGTGATAAGAGCGGCGATAAACGGTATTCCCAGGTAGATAAAGACACTCTTGGCTATCTCCAGCATGGAGACATCTACTACTACACTGGATAGTCCCAGCCAACGAGGAATAACCGCCAAGAAAATGTAAGCATAAACAGAGTAAGTAAGAACCTGAAATATGGCGTTAAAAGCTACTAAGCCGGCCACATATTCAGAACTTCCTCCGGCTAGGTCATTCCATACCAACACCATGGCAATACAGCGGGCCAAACCCACGAGTATTACACCGGCCATGAGTTCCGGCTTATCCGGTAACAATACCACCGCCAGAATGAACATCACAATCGGTCCAACAATCCAGTTTTGTACCAGCGAAAGGGCTAATAGTTTCACGTCTTTAAACACCGTGGGCAGTTCTTCATAACGAACCTTGGCCAGAGGGGGGTACATCATCAAGATCAAACCGATAGCAATTGGAATGTTGGTGGTCCCTACCTGGAACTGTCCCCAGAAGTCGGATATTCGCGGATAAATATATCCTGCTCCTATCCCCACCGCCATAGCTAAAAATATCCACAAAGTAAGGTAACGATCCAAAAACGACAATCTGCTGGTGACTGATTCTCCCATACAAAAACCTCCTAACAAGTATTTCACCCCATATACCCATGGAAAATGCAAGTACAAGACCAGACCAGATGTGTTTTACACGCCTTCACCCAAGATTGTATATATAATTATATTATAATATTTTTATTATGAGTGCAATAAATATGCTGAAAATGAAAATATTGGTAACAATTTTATCCACTAACCAAGAGGGGGATTATTGGTAAGAGACATAGTAATTCTGTACAAACTATAGGCAAAGGGGTTAACAATATTAAAACTTCTTCCTATCAAGGAAATGTGGGTGTACGAACTGGTAGAAGTAGCGCCGAAATCAATCATTGCTGATGTCTGCACAACTAGGCTATCCAGGCAAAATAACCTCCCACCAGGATAATTATGAATCCGGCCACTTTTTCCATCACCTGGTTCATGGATGCAAAGGCCTGCATACGGGTTAGAATTCCTGTAAATGTTCCTGCCAATACTACCGGCACACCCCTTCCCAATGCATACACAAAGAGCAAGGTTGCTCCATAAAGCCATTTGCCGCTGGCAAAGGCCAGAGATAAAATTACCAACAGTATTGGAGTCCCGCACTGTGAGCCAACCAGCCCCATGGTCATACCCAGCAGATAACTGCCGCCCAAACCGCTTAGCTTTCCGGTACGGTTCAGCAGATTACCACCAAAGTTAATATTTAACCTGAGTATTCCCACCAGGTTTAAACCAATAATTATGCAAACAGCGGCCACTGAATAATATATGACGCTTCTATTGGTTCCAAAAATACCACCTACCATGGCAATGAATATACCCAATAACATAAAAGTGGTGGCTGTACCTAACATAAAGGCCATAGATATAGCAAAGCTTTTCCGGCGCGTGGCCTCCTTCCCGGCTACGTGGGCTACTATTATCGGGACCATGCTCATATTGCATGGGCCTATGCTGGTAATAACCCCTGCTAAGAGGACCAAGCCGTAGCCATATAAAGAGAAAGTGCTAAGAAATCTTGGCGCAATATCGTTGATCCAGGCCTCCATTATTCCTTCACCACCCCGTCCAGCTCGGCAGTTAGTTCGTCCAGTGGGATCACTCCTACGTTGTGGTAGGTTATATTCCCCTGCCCGTCAAAAATATAGCTGGTGGGAATATACTGAAGTTTGTAGTGCTGAAGTAGATTAATGTTGGCTGTATCGTTTACATCCACCTCAATAAATCTAACTTTTCCTTCATATTCAGGTTTTAGCTGGTCAAATATTTTCTGCATCTCCACACAGGGCTCACAGGTAGTAGACTTAAATAGGATCCATATGCTGTCTCCATTTTCCAGGGCGGTGTCTATTTCCTGCTCGGAGGGTGAGAGTGATCCGGCAGTTATATCTTCCTGCGGCACAGGAGCAGCAGCAAAATTCTGTTTATATACCATGCCCCCAACCAATACTAATATTAGAGCAATAATTATCCATTGAATGTTTCTGTTCATGCTCTCCTCCTCGTGAAAACTTTACCTATTACCATGATATCTTATGGCACCTCCTGGGCACTGAAACTGGCAGCCATGACATTTGTTTATACATCCTTCATGTTTGACCACCATCGTACCCTTTTCTTCATCCCATTCATAAAACTTCATATTGGCAAAATTCATAGTATATCTGGTATTGGGTACAGTTTTATAATTTATAATCGGAACCAGCCTTTGCTGACGACCTCCAACTCCAAGACTTATATCTCTTCCTGAATATACTTCTTTAAATCCTGGGGTTTGGGCACTCCCCCGCTGGATTTGACCTTACCGTTTATAACCAGGGCCGGGGTCAGCATAACCTTGTAATCCATAATTTTTTTAATGTCCTGGACCTTGGATACTTCAGCCGCCACATCCATTTCTGCCAGAGCATTGTAGACATCCTTCTCCAGTTTGTTGCACTTGGCACACCCGGTCCCCAATACTTCAATTTTCATATTTTTGTCCTCCCTTAATATTCTCTTATTTTTATATCATAAAACCGTATAGCCATCCAGTTATAGTTGCCATGACTACTACCAGTATGAAATAAACTGCAGTGCGTTTGAATCCCATAATACGATTAACCACCAGCAGATTAGGAATGCTTACCGCCGGTCCTGCCAGCAGCAAGGCTAAAGCTGGCCCCCGGTTCATACCCAGATCCATTAGCCCTTTGACAATTGGAACTTCGGTAAGGGTAGAGAAATAGAACAGGGCTCCCACCAGGGAAGCAGCTAAATTGGCAGTAATAGTATTTGCACCTACATAGCGGGCTATCCATTCCGGGGGCAGAACGGCGGTTACCATTCCTACCACAAAAACCCCAATTAATAATGTTGGTACCACCATCTTAATCAAGCTCCAGGTTTCATCCATCCAGGAACCAAATTCACCTTCATTAAAATAGTGATGCACCATAATGGCCAGTGAATTTATCAAGCCTATATCTATGGCTATCTTTATCCATGGTGCCAGTTTGCTGGTGCTTACGATTAGTATAGCTACCATTACCCCGAAGAATATGACCAAAAATACCGGCGACTTTTCGGTCTTCTCATCTACCAGTACATCGTTATCAGCAACGCGTGATGCTTCATCCTTGCGAAACAGGAATGACATTATTATCCCAATAATGATAGAAAATGATATTGCCCCTACCCCCCTGGCAATACCCATATGCCAGCCAATGGCTGCCCCGGTAAGAGCAATGGCCAAGATGTTGATGGCTGGCCCTGAATACAAGAAAGTAACTGCTGGTCCTAACCCGGCTCCCAGGTTATAAATACCCGCAAACAGGGGTAATACGGTACAAGAACATACTGCCAGGAGCATTCCTGATACCGAAGCAACCCCATATGATACCCATTTTTTAGCCTGAGCACCAAAGTACTTTATGACCGCCCCTTTCGTTACCAGAACCGCCATGGCCCCAGCAATAAAGAAAGCCGGTATCAGACAGGTAATTACATGGGCTGATAGATAATTTAAAATCTCTTGAACTCCACCTTGAAACATAACCATCATGGTTTGCATCCTTCATCCCCCATTATTGAATAACTTTTCCCTTATATAAGCATATGCTTATAATATTATAATGATTTATTAGTGTCAATACAAATATTTCATCCATTCACATCATAAACGCCGCTCAGTAACCTGCAGGCTCGTTCATCTTACACTGAG
>CAZXIR010000004.1:11847-38275 GCA_964640845.1 uncultured Syntrophomonas sp. | reverse complement strand
CTTCATGGGGATGAAGGCTTAAGGTTAGCGCAGGGGGAAAGGCGATTCGAAGAGCGAAAACATAGCTCTTCTATCCAATCAATCTCAAGCACCACTCAGCTAACTTACACTTAAAAGTTAAGACCGGCCCCAAGCGTTCTTAAGCCTTCAGCCCCATCTCAGTATGGCCTAAGTAAATAATAATATAGGTCTTGAATTACCGGTAGTATATTGTTAATGTAGTATAGTTAGTGTTTTTTTGTCGACAAGATTTACGAGAATGGGGTTATATTATGCTCAACAAAATTAGCCAGCGATCGCAGGCTGAAATGTCCATGCTGATTGTAGCATTTATCTGGGGTACCACTTTTGTGATGACCAAAAATGCTCTGGCCGATATAGGTCCCTTCCTTTTTCTGGGCATACGGTTTATGATGGCATTTATTCTCTTAACCCTACTTTCATTTAAAAGCATTAAACTAATTGATCGTTCCACATTGAGGAATGGCATTATAATTGGATTATTTCTTCTGATTGGTTATGTTTTTCAGACGGTAGGTCTTCAGTATACATCATCATCTAATGCCGGTTTTATTACTGGCCTGAGTGTAGTGCTGGTGCCTATCATCTATTCCATCATAAGCAGACGTCTATTGGGGGCATCCATCATATTCACGGTATTGTTGGCTGCTGCTGGCCTTTACCTTATGTCAGTCCAACCGGGCACATTTCACCTGGGCCGGGGTGATCTGCTGGTTCTGGTTTGTGCTATCGGTTTTGCTATGCATATCATATCGGTTGATCGTTATTCACACCGCCATAACCCGGTAGCCATAACTGCAGTACAGATTTTATTTGTGGCTGTGATTTGTTTACTCATTGGCCTCATTTTCGAACCTTTCCCCCAGAGTTTTCCAACCAGTGTTATCGGCGCTATAATAGTTACTGCTGTTTTTGCTACCACCATGGCCTTTCTGTTACAGAATGCTATGCAGCAATACAGCACCCCCACCCGTTTTGCCATCATATTGACTATGGAACCGGTCTTTGCCGGCATGGCAGGTTATCTCTGGGGGGGAGATATCCTAACCCTGCGCATCATAGCCGGTATGGCATTGATACTAGCAGCTATGCTCTTATCTATACTGGGGAAGAATAAAAAAAACTCGCAGGTCACCTTATAACCAGCATTTTATAATCCGATTTCCAACGTCAAAAGAATTGCAAATCCATATCTTATATTTGTTAATATACTTAAGTGCTGATCTTCCTCCGTTAAAAGGCTATAGGAAAGTGGCAGTTTTTTATTGATTCAATTTTCGCACCAATACAATTGCCGCTCCATCATGGTCTGCTGTCGTCAGTTGATGGGTGGGCAGATAGGCATTCTTAAGATCCAGCTTACCTATTATCTTATAGTCAGTATTCTCATTCATGCGCACCGCGAAGTCATCTCGGGCCTCGTTAAACGAAACAAAGCCATGCTTAACATCGGCAAATAGATCAATGTTCTCCCTGCTAAAGGCCGCGGTTATATAGTAAACTCCGTTTTCTTCGTACAATCCGAAGGCCCGCCCGTGGTTGTTGGGGTATATGAACAAAGCATCGGAAAAGGCGTGTTTTTCTTCTCTCGGGAGTTGATTGAAATATGATCCTCCAATAAGCCCCTGGTAGCCGCTCGAATGCCCTGTGCGGCTGGCGTATCCCGCGAGTTTGCAGGCTTCCATGAAGTGACCTTCGGCTTCGGAGATCGAAGTTGCTTTTTCGTCAATAACTACAACATTAATAGGTTCTCGCAGTTCTTTGCCCAGGTATTCTTGACCCAGCCAGTGCGCGGGTTCTTTTTCCGAGGTATACATCCATTGGCCTGTACTGGGAACGTCCTTCAGGGTAATGTAAGCGCTATCAGGCAGGTTTTTTGAGATTGGGGTCAGGAAATAAAATATAGCGTAAACACCAATGCAAGCTAAAATGAGTAAGCCAGTCCAGGCAAAAAACTTTCTCACCAAGTTATTCATAATTTTTCCTCTCTCATTTGGTCATTCCCTACGCCAATATTCTTCCCTAATTTCAATGGCTAGATTGCTATGATCGGTTATGATCCCGGCTACACCTAACCGGGCTAGTTTTTGCATGGTTTGGCGTTTATTAGGAGTCCATACATATAATGGAATGTTGTGGCCGTTAGCGTGGTCCATGAATTCCTCCGTAACCAGCCAGAAATGTGGAGCAAGACTATTGGCGCCACATTCCCGCATCCTGCCCAGGAGTACATCCCAATTGTCTTTCATCCAGAACAGCAACCCGGTTCTAAGACCATTTTTCAGTCCGTTAATCGCCTTGATTACTTCGTCATGAAACGATGTTATGATAAAAGACTCTGGCTTGTAGTAACACATAACAACGTCCAAGACCTCTTTCTCATAACCTGCTTCCTTCAGTTCAATATCCAGTTCGATTTTTCCGGAACAGAGCGATAGGACTTCTTTCAGAGTAGGTATGTGATACTCGGTCCGAATATTTAATTCATCATAGGTCAGATTGCAGATATCCAGGTTCTCATGGCCGCACAGAACATCAGGATCATGGTGCACCACTAGCATACCATCAGTTGTACGTCTTACATCGAATTCAATCATTTCCGCTCCGGTTTCGATAGCCTGCTGAAACGAGGGCAGCGTGTTCTCCCTCGCCAGATGGGGCATTCCCCTATGAGCGATTATTTTTGGAAACTTCTTCATGGTTATTCCTCATTTCATAAGTGAGTTAGCGGGAACGTTCATTTGACTCACTCAGCTATTAGCAGAAAATACTCTCCGCCAGAGCCAGGATTTTATTGTATTTGTCTTTTTGGTGCCCTGGATACGGGCGGCATTCATTTTCGATATGCTTTTGCCTCCACCCTTGCCAAACCTTTAAGATCCCTTCGTCAGCTTCAAAATATACATTCAGTTCGGAAAGCTGTACCATACCTTTTTTATTATAGTTGGCTGATCCGAAGAAAAACTTATTGTCATCAACACATACCAGTTTGGAATGAACGACCCGGTCGGATAAAAAGATCTCTACATCACCTCTGGCTCCGCTTGAAATCTGGTTCAGAACATGGTGATTTATCGAGTTCTGAATATTGGCTTCCAAAGAGGTTAGAATGCTGACCTTGACTCCCCGCTGTATGCCTTCAATTATTTTTAAGGTCACGTCCGGGTCACCAAAATAAGCCATCTCAATGGTAATATTGTGCTGTGCCTGATCCAAAAGTGCAAATAATTTTGGTTTTACTTGATAGATGTTGCGGTTATTGAAATTGAAAAAGAAATCGATAGTTGAATCAGGAGCTTTGGTATTCGGTTTATCTAACTTTTGCAAAAAGTAGCTCACCATATCCTTATCAATGATTTCAATCATGTAATCACACCATTTGTGCTTTTGGTAATCCGTATATAATTCTTTGTCCTCTATATTGACACCGCCGGCAATTAGTATTTCTTCATCGAATATGTAGAATTTCGTATGATCGTTTCTGATGGATGAATCAAAATCAATATTCGGATGGGATAACATTCTCTCGCTTAACCCATTAGGTTTTTGCTTCCCATCCAGATGCTTAACATGCTGGAAATATAAAAGAGCCATAACCTTCTGCTGCACCAGCAGACGGGGGTTAAATTGTTTATGAAAAAAGCTTTGCCGGCTTTCTTCAGTTTTTTCAAATATTGCACCGACCTCGTCTTTTATAATTCTAATCTTAATTCCCCGGTCAGCCGCAGCGAGCAGTTCTTGGGCCATTTCGTTTCCGATCCGATCATCGCGCCATATAAACATCTGCATGTATATGGTGCTTTTTGCCTCCCGGATACGCTGAATTATCCTTTGAAATGAGTTGTCTCCATTGATTAATAATTCTTGCTTCATTTTCCTCATCCACACCTTAATTTATTATAATCAGACTTTTTTAACACCTTTTAGGATTTCAAATCCATCTTCCATTACCCCTCGCAGCAGTCCCAGCAAATCGTCTTTCTTCGGGCCGCCTTGCTTGCTTGTCTTATAATTAACCTGTAGTAGATTGCTGAAGACGTTGGCCATCATTACGCGAACTTGCTGATTTTCAATCAGCATGATATTGGTAAACAGGCCAATTGCCAGCTGCTCATAGTATTTTTCCACCATTTGCTCGATACTGATCACCTTTTTACTCGGGGCTGGGTAGCTTTTTTCCATGAACATTGACCATCTCTTCATCTTCTGCCACACGATTTCCGGTATCTCATTGCGTTTTATATAATCCTGGACTTTAGAACGGTTAACTGTTTTCAGAGCCAGCATGACTAGGGCAAAGCGGCCGGTGGCCTTTTGCATGGCTTCTATTTTTGCCTGGTTGGATGAATCCATATCAGAAGCCATGAACAGGTCCGCTATTTCTTGCCGGGTTGGTTCAAAACTTATTTGACCCTGCTCAGCCTGTTTCTGCGACAATTTTTTCAAATCCACCAGACATTCAAAACAATTTAGAACATGGTCGACCTGGAATATGCCGGCATAGAATAAATCGAAATAGCACTTGGATATGGCTTCCCAGCGCTCCGCTTCAGTTGCTCTCTGGGCCAGATTCCCTGCTGCTAATTCCTTAATTATCTTCACTGTTGGAGGAAGTCCTTCAGATTCCACTCGGGCTTCGGCAATAGTTACTGCGGTAAGAATGTGCAGTGGTCGTCCGACGATGTTGTAGTCTTGGCAGAAAAGCTCCAGGTCACGGTCAATGATATATCTTATCAGAATTTCGTTAAGTTCCAACAACCCCCTTGGGTTGTCAGTCGAAACGGCTTCATAGGTTAGGAATCTAACCAGCATCTCGTACAGGCCGCGGCTTCCTTCCAGGTTCTCATCCCAGGATTTATTCGGACAGTATTGGCTGATTGGCTCCGCAAAGTTTTCAACCAGCCCTTGGGCCCCGCCAGCTTCAGCATTCAGGAAATATTTGCGGATATACTGATTTTCGAATTCATCCGGGAAAAACTTGCACATATGATACAGCACATGACCGTGAACCGCCCGGTTAACCTGATACATTTCATCGGAAGTGGAAACCAGTCCAGAGCAGAAAGCCAGTTCTACCAACGAGGGGAAAACCACCTGAGCATCCCGGTTTTCATAGTCCGCGAGGAGGATCAGATTGATGAAATCTCCGATGATTTTGACCTGTTTAGGGCTGCTGACCGTGAAAATTTCCTCGATGCTTTTTATCTTGCTGCTATTCTCAGCAACACTGTTCCACTTGATGCTGACCATACTATAAATCAGGGAGATCAATCCAGGTATTCTAACTAGCTTTTTTACCGGCATGTCATAGATGATACCACCCAGAGAACTGCCTATTTTACCCAGCCTTTGTACCACTTCGCGATCCTGCGGGTAGTTGATGAATATTTTGTAAACCACCTCAAAAACGGACTTCAGGTGGAAAGTAATCTTCTTTCTCTGCAGAGCCATTTTTAATGCTGAAACCCATTGGTTTTCTCCCGCCATTAAAACCTTTTCCAGACTTACTACCAGGCTGTCAATAAGGCCTTCGAACCGCACCCATCTCCTCGCTGCGATATCCTGCCTGGCTACCAGGAACATGGCATCAACCACCCACCGGTTCACTCCGGCCAGGTCTTCGTCGGCTTCGGAATCATTGGTGTCTTCAATTCCCCCGGTGCCCCCGGCAGATTCATATTCGAGAGCTTTGATCAGGAATTCATAATCTCCATTAATCTCTGCCGCCCGCAATGACAATTTGGTGAGATTAAGGTTTCGCTCTCGCCGGCAGAATAAATCGTTAAGCATTTCCTGGCCAGCGGTGCTGTTGGTCCGACAAAACCGCGCGATAATTTCCGAAGAGGATTCAAACCAGATTTCCTCCAGCAGTTCTCTCTGATCAGTTTGGTCAATGGATGAAAAATCATATTCCAATAATTTAATAACCAGCTTTTTAAATTCCGGTTTAGAGCCAGCAGTTGAAAAACTACTTAGTAACAGCTCAAGTGACTCGGAAAAATCCTCGATTGTTTCGTATAATAACCCGAACTTCATTACTTTTCGATTTACGTAATCATTATTGGTCATAAGGTTGGCCAATTCCAATAAATCCTCATACGACTCATCGGATTCCGGGTTTATATGATAAGCATCTGCTAGATGAGCGGGGAGATACCGAATGGCATAATGATAGGCTGAGTCAGACAAGTCCTCTTTATCCCAGCCTCTCGTCCAATCCAGCAGAATCATAAGACCAGTATTGCGCATTAATTCAGTACCATTGCTGGCCCGCAGGTGTTCCCGCAGCGATTGGTGATACAGGGTCCATCCCAGCTCCGCGAAGGAATTCGAGGAAAGCTTGAGAATAATATTCCCCTGACCTAAAGCCTTATCGAAAGAATCCCGCCAATTGAAGGTTCTAGTCCTCCTATGATGCTCATGCAGTATACCTGCCAGATCCTGTTTGGTTAAAGGTTCTTTACTCCAGCACAGGATGCCCAGAATGTAGTTTAGCTGCATGGAAACATCGCTTACTTTAAGCCGCTCTAGAATAGCATCATAGTACCCAACCAGTTTATCTGGCAGCGTGCTTTGGCTCTTTATCCCGATTTCCCTATTTTTAATATCTTCTATGATCAGCTGTATATATATTGGAAGCCCTTCCGATTTGCGCACTAGTTCTTCTATAAATGAGTTGTAGTATTCTCCGTTTCCGGCTTCCTGATCCAGCTGGAAGAGATCATATTTATCCGCCGGCAGTTCCAGGCTGATTATTTCACGAATATTGTTCGAGGTCAGAGCGGGCAACTCTCCATTCTGCCATAAGGTGTCAGTTTTCTCGGCTGCAGTATATTTCCCATACAGTGCTCCTTCATTTCGTCCCGACAGCACCCAGCGTGAGTTGGGAAGGTCCAGAGTCAGCGGCAGATCCAGCAAATGCGCATATCCCACGCTTAACTCATCCAGGCCATCCAATAAAAAAATAACTGAAGGATAAATTTCTCTTTCCTTTCCCTTCAGTATTCTGTCCAGCAATCTTTCAAACCTGGCTTTATGAGAATCTTTGCTTCCATTTTCCGGCTCAATTCTGTATGTTCTGGCCAGGTAATAGGATGCGGCCTGATAGAAACCTTCAGTACTGCATCGGCTGTCCCCGGCCCTGAAAAAGAAGGGAATCAAACATATACGCGCCTTGCCGCATTCGCGCCTTATGTCCTGATAAAGTTTGGCCATGAAGGCTGATTTGCCCATACCTGGTTTGCCGCTTATCCACAGGATTTTATCGGATCTGCTGGCATCACGAAGCCACTCTTTTACTTTTTCGAGCTGTTGGTCACGGCCTTCCAGACCCGGAGTGAGCTCATTTACTATATCATTAAACTGGTATTTCCAATCCGGCTCCGGCCAGATCTTTAAATCGCTGCCTTTTTTCTTAGTGCTCGTTTTTAATTTTTCCCGCCAGTTCTTTATATCGAACACCTCAAAAAAATGGGGAGCAAAATCTGCTCCAGCCTGGCTGAATGAATAATCTTCAGCCAGAGATGTAAATTCAAAGCGCTCCTGACTCTGGTTATAACGAAAATAAAGCAGCGGGGCATGCTTGTCAGTGGCGACAAAATCTTTCGCAGGAGAGGAGATCAGAATATTATTATAGCTGTGCAGTGGAAAAAGATTAAGGGGTTCATCATCTCCCGAGGCTTTAATAAGATACACTTGTTCTGTAAAAGCGGGTAAATTAGCAAGTAATTTTGAATAAAAATTGTCCAAGGGCTGGTTAATATTATCAATGGAATAGCCCTGAAGAGCGAAGGGACAGTCTATCCCTTGGCGTGTGGCAATCAGAATATAATCGGTGAGCAACTGCAGTTGTCCCGCGGCGGTCTCGAAAACCGGACAATGTATTTCTAGTAATCTGGCGGCTTCTTGATTGGCGATCCTGCCACTGTGGGCCAGAAAGTTGCGCAACGGAATAATTCCCTGCTCAATTGAGCCATTACCAGACAAAAGCGGACTCCAGGTTCTATACAGGAAATCGTTAAGGCTTTCTACAAAAGGGGTCAGATGATTTTTGTGTACCGTCTCACCGGCCTTTCGTACGATGGCAATCCATTGTCCGAAGGTAGGCCGGCTTAAATTTTCGCATAGGGTTTGTTTTAGCTCATCAGGGAAATCTCCCAATTGACGCTTGATATCACTCAGCAACACCACAGCAAAGAAACGGGTAATCATTTCCGCCGCATCACACAAGCGGTACAGTTTTATATAGGGATTGTCTTCACCCCAGTAGTCGGCCAGAGGTATGGCCACCGGACTTGGCAGAGTGCTGATGAATTCTGGCAATGAGGCTGTTAAAGCCTCGGGCTTATCAGTATCTTCGCCATTGTTGCACAAATCCTCGGGCTTATCAGTATCTTCGCCATTGTTGCACAAATCCTCAAGCTTATATAATTCCTCGCAATTATCGCACCAATACTTGCCCGATTTCTGTTTAAATTCCAGTTCCCCTCCACATTTAGGACATTCCATTTATATTTCTCCCCCCACCTGTCCGAATAATAACGTTTATGCCACAGAAACTTAAATCAGTCTGAATTAACCAACTCAGCTTGATCAACCGCTTTGATACCCTTAATTACATATACTGCATAGTCAGCCAGCGAAATTACTGACATAATCAGGGTCAGATAAAAACCTGGCACCATTAAGGACATATTCTCAGAGATCAATGCCAGTAGGACCGCGAATTGAATTATAGTAACCATTTTGCCGGAAAATCTTGCTTTAATTTCTATTTTCGATTGCATACGCAGGGCTAAAATAATCAGCGAGGCTAGGGCGGTGCAGAGATCCCTGGCAAAGAAGAAGACAATAAAATACCAGGGAAGATTAAGTTTAATGAAATAGAATACAAAAACGATAAGCACAAAAAGCCGGTCAAACAAAGGGTCGAGAAAAGCTCCCAAGGGGGAGATCTGATTATTCTTACGGGCTATATGCCCATCCAAATAGTCTGTAAAACATCCCAGGGCAAAGCATCCGTACTTGGCGATCAAACCGATGTCCGAAACGATTAATAGGGCTAACGGAAGTCTTAGAAAACTCATCAAATTAGGCAGGTTAAAGAACTTTATATTCATTCGCAACTCCTCTCCTAACAGTTCCAACTCATTTTAATCCAGGGCAGATCGCGATGTTTCCCACACCCGAACAAAACCTCTCTATATCATCCAAAAACATTATATACCAGCCAAACCAATAAAAATATAGATTTGTATAATTTATCCATAACCTGTGATTTCATCAGGGTGACAATAAATGGTATCCGGATATATCCAGTCGCCGCACCGCTGCCATTGGCTTACCTGGTCCGCCTTCTTAAGTGCCTTTACTTTTAACATTACATTCGTTGTTAGATAAGATTAACCATATAATGCCACCGGATAAACCGATAAAAAGTATTCAAACGGTGATGTTAATTTCGGGTTTTTATTTATTATGTCAAGGATAAGTCGATAACCATTGCCATATTCATCATCTCGCTGCAACAACTGCTGCTGATATCTTTTTGCATATTCCTTTTCACTTATTTCATTAAGAAAAGCTACTTCGACCCAGCTGGCCAAGCCCTCGATTTCTGGAAGACTCATTGCCTGCACATCCAGGTTGTCATACTGCCAGATATGAGTTAATTCATGCACCAGAGTACTCAATGTCATTTTTGCAGGAGCCCCGTTTTCAATGCATATCAAAACCTTGGTTCCCTGTTCAGTTTTCTCTTCGGTGGCCAGTCCTACCAGGCGCGCATCAGAATCTGAGGTGGCCACAAAAGGCAGCCTCACCAGTCGGTGTATTTCCTGAGCACTAACGAATTTGACTGATATTTCTGGGCGTAAGTTAAGACTATAATGGTTAATTAAGTACATTCTGGCTCTCTCCAATAGAGGTGTTAGCATTTGCAGTGTATTTACAGCGCTGTTTCTGCACTGCAAACAGCGTTCGCGCCCATCATCAAGCTGCTCTATCTGAGCTGCGGGGTACTCTATCCCACAGAAATCACACCTTCGCATTACCGTTTTGTCCTCTGTGGGTCGCTGCCCATCCAGCATGTTCTGGTGTCTGGATGCTACTAGATCACGATTAGGTAATAATTCTCTTAATAACTTCAATACAGATGGAATGTCCAATTCTGATATCACCGATTTGCTGCCGTAACCCAGGAACTTGCTCTGCAGTTTGATCTTTTCTTTGCCTTCTTTTAAAGATGTATCTTCGTTGAGCCAGGTTAAATAATCTTCCAAAATCATCATTATATCTGTCCAGCGATGGCTGATGGTTTCTAGAATACCCAGCTCGGAAGGACTGTCTTCGATGATATAGATCCTGATCTCATGCTTGCTCCACTGCTGATTCTTAATGCTTATCCTTGGTTGAATACACATTAACCTGGAGGTGAATTGGTCTTTTCCGTTGATGTAATCAGGGGGCAACAGGCCGTCAACTGCAAGCAAGTAATGGCTCGTTGGGAAAAGTGTAAAAAATAACTCGTTCAACAGTACTCCCAAGGTGAATGCGATGTTTCCCTTTTCATCAATAATACTCCCAGAAGTCTGCTTGATAATAATCTCCAAAACATTTCTATTTGCATAATGGCGCTCAGGTATGGAATGGGATGATAAGTCGGTATAGGTATACTGCTGGTCGGTGAGGTTGATTTCTCCTATAAAAGAAGTGTATCCCTTAACCTCGGCGGTAATATCGGCTGGCAGTATAAAGCGCGTCAATCTCCAATTACCAACATTTTCGGTCGCGATAGCTTTATTTTTCATTTCCCTATTCACATCCAAGCTGGATATCAGATACTTTCTGGCTGACCTGTATGCCATAGGCCTGTAGCTTATTGATGGGTCGATAAAATTCACTTTAACTATAGCTTTATGTTCATCTATGTCTGCAATGCGGTATAGTTTACCCTTAAAAGCATGAAACTGCCCCGGAAGATAAGTCTGGTATACCAACCCGGCTGGGATTTCTTCAATGATCCGGTCCGCTTCATCTACTATCTTAAAAACCCGCACCCAGGCAGGCAGCATGTTGAGCCTGCCGGTCCCTACCAGCCCGTATTCAATGGTCTCTATAAACTGTCCGCATTTAGGGTCAAAGTCATTTTGTATTCTTATCTGCAGATAATTGGCATAATCAATATGATTTCCAAAAACCTTCTGGAACAGCCTGATCAGTAGTTCCCGGATGGAATAGCTCTGTCGGTCTGAATCATCTAGCACTTCATTCAGTTCACTTTCACTCACAGAGGAAGCCTGCAGCCTCTTCCAAAGAAGCAAAGCTTTAGCAGCATCCGATTCTGGCACGGCAGGTGCCCATGATGTCAAATAATGATCAGCTTGCAGGAAGAAGTCGATATTGGCTGCCATATAATCACGCAGCAAATATGGAGGTGAAACTATATGGACAAAACACGTCTCTCTTCCTCTTGACCAGCAGTCCTGCAGGGCTGTTATCAGATTAAACTCGCTATCTCTGATTATAATAAATGACGAGTTCCCAACCGGCAGCATCCAGGTTTTATCATAATTAGCATAGAACTTATCAATGGTTGTGGACTGACTCTCGTTAAGCCCAAAACGGTTGATAGTAAAGCGTTCATTTCTTAACTCCTCAATATATTCGTTCCAGGGCTGCTCTTGCTGTCTTACCAAGCAAATCTTTTGAATACCTGCTCTTACCGACGGTAAACCCAGGATAATCTCTTCGCCGGCAAACGCCCTGGTTAACTGGGGGAGGATACGATTTTGAAAATCCTCCTTCCCTTCAGAACGCCATACAATGTAATATAAGCGGGCAGCACAGGGTAAGCCCGCGTAGAACTCGGTGATCGAGGTCTTAAGCGATTCACGCAGCCATGGCTCCCGTCCCTGATAGGCTTTGGAAAAAATAATATACTGTATTTTTTCCTCACTTACATCTCTAATTGACCGCATTAGTGATTGGACCGCCAATACTTGGTCAGCTGCCAGCCCAAAACCTTCCGGCATCATGACCACATTTAACTTTTTCATCCATGATTTATCCAACTTAAACCACTCGTGATATCGCCATAATCCATCCATAGCCACCACCAAAATGTCCGGCTCATGTTTGGTTTCCGAATACTGCTCATAGCTCACGATCTTCCATATCGACTCAAGTCCGCCACATTGATTAATGCCTTCCTGTATCCAGTTTACCGTTTCATCTATATCTCCACGTTCTTTTAGTATTACCAGTACCTTTCTCCCATCCACCAGACAGTCAATTATGGCGGTAAATATGAATGGTGCAATGTCAAAATGGGCGGCATCCGAAAGCAGCAGACTTTCTCCCCGGGCCAGGTTGTCCAGGGCGGTACAGTATATATTACAGTCCATGTTATAATCTCGTTTAGTCTCATCCATCTTTCTAAGTGAATCGCAATAAATTTTCATACTAACTGACCCATCACAGGTCAATGGATTTTTTTCCGGTACTATGTTAGTATCCCGTTCTATCACCTGAGCACTTAGAACCCGGTCCGGCCATATATCCTGGTATTCCTCCCATAGCTTTTGATACTGGCCTATAGTCTGAGCCCTGACATCCTCACCAGAGATATCATAATCCGGTTCATGTCTTCGTTCTCCCCCAAGAAACAAGGCGGTTTCTGCCAGCAGAATAAAGGGTAAGACCGGCAGCGCAGGCAGGACATCTGAAATAGTATTAAGTGCCGGAATGGAGAAGCTTAGCAACAATACCACCAGCATTAAAAGTGGTATCAGAACTGTCCAGGCAGCGAACACAGCCGGGTAAATCCACTCTGGTTTTAGAAACACTTCTTTTCCGGGAACATAGTAATAGGCCAGGGATACGCTGTGAGGACCCCCTGCTTTGGCCTTTCTTCCCCACCATTTTTCGGGATCGATACCCAGGGATGATAAAAGTGAGGATAATTTAGCAGCAATTTTCCTGAATCTCCTAAGCCATATCAAGGTAAAATTTAAGGCTAAACCAGTTAACTTGATTAATATGAAGGTGATCAGGATAAGCCCATTGGTGATAATGCTGGTGGCTGAGATGAACAATGCCTGCAATCCAGGCAGCCACTGCTGCAAATAAAGCGTTAGTTTATTAATTAAAGCTGAATGATAGGACTGCAAGTATAATACCCCAATAACAAATATCAAGGCCAGAATGGGACCCCAGAATTGCTGATACCGTATTTTCCGGGGAAGATTGAATCTCCACTGAAAAAAACAAAGTATTAAGAATACCAAGATTAACAATTCAACTAGTTTCATTGGTATCATATGGTATACACCTGATCCCTTTCAAAGGTAATGTGCAGTTCATCATTTTTGAATGGTTTCATCTGAACATCTTCTTCCACCCCGCCGATCTTCACCTTTACCTGCTGATTGCTCAATTCCGGATAAAGCAGCATTCTAATTGCAACCGGTGAATAAAGTGGGCTGTGATAGATATCTTCATTCAGATTAAATTTCTGTTCAATTAATAAACCCAGGTTTTTCATATCGCTTACCCTGGAACCAATATCCCAATATAAATCTTCTCCTTGTGCGGCTGCGCTGCGCAGCAATGATTCCAGGAGATCTTTTTGATGGTTAATTTGTTTCCTGTGATAGCGAAGCAGCAAGGTTTCCCTACTCAAGGCCTGCAGTTTTTCATTAGCAGCAGCTGATGTCTGGTTAAGTCGGAACATATGATATATGTGGTTGAGATAGTCTTTGCATTTGAAGGCCATCTCCTTCTGCCGTCGCATCAATTCATCAGCTTTATCCTGGGTTTTACTAACCATATCACTGATGGGCCGGAAAACCTTCCTTTGTGACAGCAGGGTTATACCCAATAGGCCGGTAATAATGATAAGCAGGGTTATAAATAGTTTGATCCAGTTTGAAGCCCAGTCCATTCCGTATAACTTGGGTACAAATGCCGATAAAATAACCAGAAGACTCATTGCCATACATACTGCCATTACGCTGTAACCAGGCCTGGATTCCAACAGATATTGGAATCCAGATAAGCTCTTTCTTTGATAGCGAATCCATTCATCTACTGGATCTGAAAACAGTATTCTGCCTGCTGACAGCTTGTTTTTCAGATTAGATCGCTGTTTATCCAGGTCTTTCCGATAATCATCTACCCGGAAAATCTCGATCTCTGCTTCCGGTGTTCCCAACTTCTGAGTCTGGTTTAATGCCTGAGCATCTTCCCAGGTGGAATCAAGTACTTCTTCTCCTGTACGTTGGAGATAGTGAGCAACCTGACCTAAATAATTGTCCCACAAGCTGAAATCAGCCAGATTACGAATCTTACTTATAGATACCTTAACTGCGTTTTCCTCGATAGACCTGCTTAACGGACTGGTATAATCACCCTGTTCTTCAAACCATGGCAAAATAACTTTTTCAACATGCATAAGTCTGGTCTCTATCCTTTTCTCCGCTTCACCCAAGAAGAGCAGATACTCATTCAAGAAAGTATCAAAGCTGCTATCCAACTGCATATCAACCTGATAGATATTTCCTTCCACAATTCTCCCCTGAACAGCACTTTTGAAATTGTTAACAGACGAATGGATGAATAATATTAATACCGCAAGCTTGATTAAGGCGAGGTTCCTTTCATAATTTGATCTGAGTTCAACCTGCAGGCGCAGCAATCTGATACCAGTGATGCTTCCCGCCAGACCTACCCTTTTCTTAAGAATGTCTTTTAATATTGAGGAAGGATAAAAAATATCCAGTCTATTGGATAAAGGGGGCTTAAGCATTTTTGTAAGAGTCTCTTTGAATTCAATCCTTATTTCCCTCAGGCTATCCTCAGGTATCACTTCCCAGGTTGGATTAACCCCGGAGTTCTCTTGATAGAGGTTAATTTTATTTTCTATAATGGTGTCTACAGCACTTATAACCTTCTGGCTCCGGTCCTGGAGTTCTGTAAGGAATTCAGGATCTGGCTGCTGCAGCAGCCCGGCACGGTTTAGATTGACAAGATCTCCCCAACTTTGATCCAGCAGGGAACACTCACCCGCAGTAAAATACAAAGATTCTTCATCAGCAGTTAGACTTTTTCTTAAGTAGCCAAAACAGTCCAGCTCCCACGCAATACGTCCTTCCATAGGATTTGATGGTTCATTATCATTGGCAAGCCCGGAGTCCACAGCAATAACCCACACATGGGCCGGTGGAAAGCCTCGATTAGATATTTGTTGAATGAATCTTTCTTTAACAATCTTCAGCTGTGCTCCCAGTGTAAAGCGTTTCTCATGAACGGGAGCAATCATGTCTAAAACGAAAACAACCTGCCAGTCCCTTATATTATGCTGCTCCAAATAATGATGTACTGTTTTAGCCAGCATATCGTTAACCCCGGTTATGTTATTGATTTGTGAAAATATTTTAAACTGATCCCGGGCTTGGATATGATAGAAAAAAGGTTCCACCATCTGCCAGTCCCTCAGTGAATTATGTAAATTAATAATAAAGCTAAACATTCACCGGCCCTCTTTCATCTGAAAAAGTATCTTTACCTGAGCTGTTTTTATCCTGTTGATTTTCTGGATAAATTAATTAGTTTTAACAGGCTCATCCGGTGACCACTTTAAGCCTGGCGACATTCTATGCAATGCGTTTTCAATGCTGTTTACCCAGGAGTTATAGACCTTGGAATCGCGATCAGCCTCCTGTTGAATGGATGATTCCACCCATAAGCGCATGATCAATCGAGCTGCATCCTTTTTGGCTGCAGTTGTTTTATGACGGCCGAAGACTAGAATATAGTAATTTTCAATTTCTTCCAACAGCTTTTTCAAAAGACGATCTGCCACTGCCGGCAGACTATGATCTCCCTGCGCATCTTCTGGTAATGTGAACACGATATCCAGGATATTATTTATAACCGGATTGTTTTTTAACTTGACGTTTAATGCGCCAAATACAAACCTGTGCTGCAAGGTTTCCAGGCGTTGATTGCTATCTATCTCCATGTACTCCTCTGCTCTTGCCAACACAGACTCAACTATGCCGGGATTGAAGCCTAAGGCTTTATGCAGTTCAGACACATAACCCTTGACCGGCCTATCCCCAATTAAAACAAGACTGCTGCTGTCTTCATCCCTATACTGGTAAACCCAGGTTTCCTGATCCTTCACTACCTGCAGCCAGTCATAAGTGATACCCAGTATGAAAGCTCTATCAATTTTCTCCCTATCTCTTTGCACTTCTATATCATTGATGTCTGGCATAAAAGCCTGCAGATGCCAGCGTTTGTCCAGATGCGGGGTTACTTCTCTCTCACTGCCTTCATTAACCAGTCGATTGACCAGGGTTTTGTAAGCTTTGTAATATGATCCTGCTTCCTGGCTATGAGTCTCAGTACGATTCTCCGCAGCAAACTTGGGAAAATCCTCTACCTGCAGACCATAATGGGACCGATAGCAGATAATTTCGTACTGCGAAAATGCTTGGTCAACGATCTCATGTCCTCCAAAAATGTCCTGTTTGGTATTATCATTGAGTTGCTTGATGCTGTCGGGATTAAGTCCCCAGTAAACCAGTTCACGCGCACGGTTGACCCCGGGAATAAATGGGCGAGCCTGATTTAAAAGGGGTTTAATTCGGCTGGCCACATATGTATCAAGTTCTGCAAAGGGTATTCCATTCAGAATCCCTTCTTCACGAAGAGCAGTAACGGCGTCCATATCCAGGCTGTCGGTAAACCGGCGTTTAAGTTCCTGGCTGCAGTAATCCAGCACATTTTCCCGGTATAATGTTTCCACTTTTATCTGTTCTGTTCTTTCACCCTTTAAATTATCAACATAATATGAAAAAAAGCTCAGATAGATTTTTTCCGAAATTTCACTGGGCATTACATCAGTAATCAAATTGGGCCGCAGTTTATCCCAGATATTACCCATAGTGGAGCGGGCAGCTAGAATGTAGTCCATGGTCGGATCATTCTTGTTATTCAGCATTTGCTCGACAAGATTTAATTCATTCAACAGGCTGTTACGGGTATCCACCAGACCATTGAAAAAACGCTCCCATTCTCCTATCATCCCTTTAATATCTTTCAGTAAGGAGGTATAGACCAGCTCCAGTAGATACGACTGCTTGTAGTTCTGCAATACTCTCAATTGCTGCATGGATTTTGTCGTATACTCCTCGATAAAATCTTTAAACTGGTTCTTAAACACCGCACCAACAAATCCCTGGTTGAGAGCCAGCCTAACTCGCTCTCCGGCACTCTCGATATGCGAGGTATCAGCCAGGTCGAAAACACTGTCATATTTCTTGATCTTTTCTTTCATCTGCCGGTTTTCGCTGCGAAGTTCCTGTACCCTTTCTTCCAGTCTCCAGGCCAGTTGATAGAATATGTATCGTACTGATACTGGATGAACGGCTTCATCTTTCGAAAGCATCCAGGTATTCAACGAATGATTACGAGATTCTTTTTTGCCAGTACTGAAGTTATCCAGCCCTAAAGCTTGATACATCACCACGGTTTTGTATTCGGGAGCTTTTCTCTCGATCTCCTTCTGTAAAAAGAAAAGGGAATCCTCGACCCGTGATATTTCAGCGGCAGCCTTATTTTTTACATTCAATTTCACTTCATCTACTTTGCATTGGGAGCCCAGTACAGCCAGATCCTCATCAGTATCAAGCAGGGTCCTTACATGTTCGTTTACCGCGTCTAGTAATAAGTCGGCTTTGTATTCTCCCAGTACCCCCCGTTCTCCTACTACCCGGACCTGACGGACAATCTGCCTTATAAATGCCTGGGCATTTTCCTCTTGCTCCAGGGCATTCAGGTTTTCTACATATCTTTTGCCCCGATCAGGCTTCTCCCGCACCATACCATTTCTCAAATCGTTTTCATAACTGATCATTTCTTCCAGGTATATCTTATCCAGCAGCAGCCATGAGTCATCTAAACCGCTGACTGCCCATTTCAATGCACAATAGTTAACAATCTGTTCATAAGGATATATGAGGGTGCTAACACCAGAACCACAATACATGTTCTTTCCCTCTTGCCGAATAAGATCTCGTATCTGGTTGTCCTCCTGGGAAAATTGACGATCGCCGATAGGGCTGATCAACTGTATGTAGATAGACCGGGCCACCTGCATCATGTAGCTGTAATAAACACCGCGCAGATTTTCTCCGGTTACATTTTCATAATCGTACAGGAAGCAGAAGTCATAAGGCCTTTGTTTGGAAGTAATGGCATGTTTTCTTCGTCCTTCAATATCTACCTGCCCCGGCTTATACTCCAGGTCGATGGTAACCCCCACCCTGGGATCCAGCAGTCCCCTGGCGGTACGGGTTATAGCATCCAGCTCTTTGATGGATGCATAGGCATTGGCACGAACCTGGTTATGCTCGGTGGGATCCAGCTTTCCTGTATTGATAAGAATATCAGGCAAAAGAAAAGCACCTCTTATTAAAACCCGGTCCCGGCCAAAACGATTTTCTAATATATCCCTTATATTCATGGCCACCTGCAGGAAAATACCGGACCCGGTGCCGCCCGCCAGTGAACTGACCACCAGCACCCTGACCCCGTGCTCGAGGGTATCACCCTTTACTGGGAAAAGACTGTCCAGTTCCCTTTCCAGACCTGCCAATCCTCCGGCTTCCATAACAGATCTAAAGGCCAACCGGGAACAGGCTCTTATCTGACCTGCACCTTTTTCCAGGGTCTTTTCATAGAGTATACGGTTTTCAGGAAACCAGATTATAACACTGGGGTCTCGATGAAGATACTCGCCCACGGACATACGTGTGCTAGTTTGAGTTACTTTACCTTGGAGATGATTCATCATTCTTATGTCATTGACATCAGTGTCAAATGCATGTACACCCACACTGTCTTTTTTTAACTCAGGAACCCAATCATACACCATATCAACTACTTTGGAGCCCAGGCCCCCTAATCCTACCAGTAATGTCGGCGCATTCATCATACTCCATTCCCCCCATTGTGATGTTCGTTTGTCTCCAGAGAGCTTTAATAGCTCCCAAGTAAAAGCACTATATAATATACTTGAACCTTTCCCGGCGGACTCTCCTCTCAATCAAAAGTTCCTCTCCACCATTCAAAATAATATCGCTTGCCAGGTCTTCCTTATCCACCTTTATCCCACTAGCAAAAATCCGGGTGCCTTCTGCATCCAATTCATTCTCCAGGCTTTCCTGAGAAATTTTAATACAGCTCTTATTCGGCATAGCTATGAAGGTAAGGCCAGCAATAGCCAGGGTTTCCGCTCGATAAGGTACCAGCCAGCGCTGGAACCAACCGCCCGCCAGTCGCTCGGTAACAGGATTGCTGGCTGAACTGGGACGTCCATTCAAAATAGATGTGGTTTCGTGACTAATGAATGCCTCGTCCCGGGCAAAGCGGGGTTTCCGGACAATTCCGTTTATATACCATAAAGCAAATAAAAAGAGCAGTGGATAGACTATCCATGGCCGGTATTTTATCCACCAGGGCAGGTCTTCAATATATATGCTCAAGCCGTCCCGGACCTCTTCCCCGGGTATCCGACCGGTGAGCTGAACCTCTGCCTCCAGGCTGCCTGCCGGAGTAAATGCCATACCCAGGGCAGCAAGTTCAGGATGAATTTCGAAATGGTCCTTTGCCGCCTTCACTCTGATCTTCGCTTCCGTATTAACCTGCAGATTATCCTTTATCTCAGTAAATTCACTCTCCGTCATAGGCCTTCCGTCAACAGTGGGGATAATGTATATGGGATCAGTTTCATCCAGTTGATCCAGGCTCCCCCGCCATTCGGCCGGTTCGATTATTAAACCCAAATTCCTTACCGGCCGGTCTGTTATTTCCAATACACAATTTTTGCTGGCTTGATACCATCCGGTAATGCTCATGGTAAACCTGGCATTCGATTTCCCGGCCTGCAGTGTAAAAGCCCGGGAAACAAAAGCATTGCTGTTCGCATCCATTTGCAAAATCTCAGTAGGACTGTCATCAATATCCATTACTACTTCTATTAGCCCTGTCAGCTGCGAAACGTCCAGTACCTCTCCACTGCCGGCATCGATGATTTCCACCTGGGCCTGCACCTTTTCGCCGGTAAATGAATTGGTAGAATCTATCTTAACTAGCTTATTACCTTCTGTTTTATAAAAGCCACAGTTAAAATCAACTGCGAGCTCAGCCAGGTATTTAATCTGTTCCTGCTGTGCAGAGACGTCCGCTGCGAATCCCAGTCGGTATTTGCCCGCCGGCATTGCCGCCGCCGGGTCCTGGATATGTATAATACGGCCAGCTACTCGATCAGTGCCGCCAACAGGTGTGCCAATCGTAAATGGGCCGGTTATCTGCAGGGGTTTATTGCTATCCTTTTGAGCTTTTTGAAGCGATAGAGAAGTGTCTGCTCCTGACTGTCGAAGTATGGTGAAACGTCTTACCGGAAAAGGAGAACTAATTTCCACCGTATCCGGGCTGATATATTTGACTTCGAGGGGAGATTCAACCGCATGCCCGGGATCACGGCTGGTTATCAAAGCGGATATTTCATCCATTCGCTGTATTATTTCACTGGCGTCACTGGCCTCCAGCGCAGATTGTCCGGTTGAAATTTTCCAGGCGGTTTTAAATTCAGATGGAACCTGATTTCCTATGGCCAAGAATATACAATTTATCTTGCAGTTATCTTTTTGATTTAAAAACTCTTCCAAAAAATTCGAAAACTCGCCGGTACTTAAGGTGTCGTTTTCATTTTTATAAATCTCCCCATCGGTTATGAGCACCAACCAGCGCTCATAATCCTGGTCAGCTGTGCCCAAGTAATTAGCCGCAGTTTGTAACGCTGCAAAGGGAGTTGATCCATTAGCATTAGGGGTATTCCTTATACCGTTAATGGAACTCTGCCGCCTACTGTCACCCAGCTCTATATTGCTTACTTGCTCCGGCGTGCTCATCCGCACCACTAGGAGTTGGTCTTTACTATCCAAAAGTCCGGTCAGTGCCTGTAGTGAATAATTGGCCTTTTCCCAGCTGTTGCATTGATAATCCATACTGCCCGAGTCATCATATACCAGGACAACTATACGGTGTTTCTGAATTTGAGCATTATTTGCTTCAATGGGGATAGCATAAAGAATGACACTAATAATCATAAAAAAGGACACTAAAAAACAAACCCGGTAATTCTTATTCAAACCCTCTTCCCTCCCGGCAACATTCCTACCCCTGCACCCGCACAAGCCTTATTTCATAAATAATCGCTGGTCCTCAAACGCAGCTTCCAACATGAAATAATTCGCTAAATATTTACAAAATCCTCCTCTTAAGGAAAAGCCTGTGGTCTCTTTTTTAACTTATCTCTTTTCTTGTCTCTTAAAGACAAGCATCCACCCTGGCAGCCGTATTCTGCTGATGCTGGTCTGCTAATGGTTCAGGCTGGTTTTTTACTTTCCTCCATTGGGAGAAGTAGTAAATCCCCCCTATAATAACGAGGCCTATTATCGAAGTTATTAGTATCAGCATGAGAATAAAGCAAAGGGATCCCGGTTCTGGATAATTGCCATTGGTTATAAATGAATATATCTGCCATGATGCTTCAATAGTGGTAATAATTAAAAACCCAGTTGAAACAAGCAATATAAAGCGCTGCATTTTCTGTTCGGCCTCTTGTTCCCGATTGCGCTGTTCCTCCTGCTCCTTCCGTTCCTGCTCTATCCTGCTATGTTCCTCGCGCTGCATTCTCTCTCTTTCCTGTTTATCCTGCTCCCACCGGCTTCTTTCTTCATCCCGTGTTTTTTCCCGTTCCAGCCTCTCCAGCTCCCACTGCTGGCGTTCTTCCTCCCGGTAGGCCGCGGTTTTTTGCCGTTCCAAACTCACTATCTCTTGTTCCAGACTGTTAATAGCCTTCAATTCCCAGTTGATCTCCTCAATTAGACCTTCAATGCCAAATTCGGTACGGATGGATTCATAAAGGCGATTCTGATGGCTTATATTGCTCACCTGACGAAACATGGAGCGAAGCACAAAGAGGGCCATTTTTTTACGGCTTTCAAGCAGACTCTCTTCTTGCTGCCATTCATTCCCATCATCCCGGTGAGTCAGGTCCTGGAGAGCAAGAGGCAGTTCAGCTGCTTCTATAGCTAGATGAAGCAGGGCGTATCGTTGATGCAGTGCCAATATGTATAAATAGTAATATGACTGTTTCAAGTTGCCAAAGTAATTTCCGCTAAAAAATGCATTGGTGGTTTCGTCATCTATCAAGTAAACCAGGTTGGCCAGGGCCTCGGAAGATATCCCCCAATAGCTGTTGGCAAAAAACTGCAAAACCTCGGGATTACCGTCCACATCGTATTCAGAAGGAGATGGTTTATAAGACTCCTTAAATGACCTGCGCAAACGAAATAGAATTTCCATAAGCATCTGCTTCCAGCCATTATAATCGGCAAGGCTTTTATCCATTACTACTGCAGAGTAAACCAGAGCATGGGCAGGCTCTGGGGGAGGCGATATTTCCCTAGAATCAGCTTCCGTTCTTCCAGTTTTGCCTTTCCCCTTCTTTACCTCCTGTTCAAAAAATGTTATCACCTCCAGCTGGTGGAGAATATCCAGGCTGGATTCTATAAAGTCCAGTCTTCTCCAGCTGATTTCTTTCAGGAAGGTAACATTTTCCCCGGGAGATCCGACAGCTTTGCTTAGGAAACCCAAGCTCTGGTCATCAAGACAAAAGGTCTTCAATCCATAATTGCCCAGTATAATATTATCAATGCCCTGAGTAGATTCATAATGAATCTGATAGACCAAAAACCCTACCTGGGTTTCAAACAGGAATATCTCCACATCATCCAGATAGAACTGTACCGTACCCTCTTTTCTATGCAGATATATAAGCTGATTGGGCCTGGAAGGTAGTTTATATTTGGCCCGCACCTGTTGTTCGCCGGTCAATTGAAACCGGCAGCCTATAGTAGCCGGATGTTTTTGTTCTGTACGAATCAGCATCTGGATATAATAAAAAAATCGCGCAGTTTTAAACTCAAGCGGATTCCAAACCTTAATGCTCTTACCTTTGTTAGTGATCACCGATTCAGTCAGCAGCTGTTCCAGGGCATTCTGGTAATTCTTGTGGTAGGCAAATGGCAGCACTAAAAAAGTTGAATTGCGAACTATCAAAAGCCCTTCTCGGGCCTGTCCCATTATCTCCATTAAAACGTCAACTGCTATCTCCTGTTCATCCAACCATGATTTCAAGGATGGCTCTTCCTGCTCTATAACCGCCATGAACAGGTCAAACAGGTTGATATCAGGCCTATCTTGGGCTTGAAGATAAGCCGCATCCAACAGAGCTTTAAGCTCTTCATGGGGTTCCAATTCCATCGCCGGAGGAAGCCGCCTGATTTTCTGCGGGTCTATTCCCATAATACCTGCCAGATAGTCTAGTCTATGTTCTTTTCTGCCTGTGTGGCCCAGGGTTGATTCTCCTGCTTCTTTCCCTGGTGATATCGACGCCGCCCGTGAGAAAATTATATTGGGAATGCTGACCCAGGCCTGCTTAAAAGCACTTCGTTCACCGCATACTTGCGTCCAGTTTTTCTCGTTAAATTCCTCCGCGGGCGTTCTTGCATCAGTCCCCAGCAATACCGAAATCAGGCCAGCCAGGAGATCAGCATTTGTATACCGATCTCTTCCGCTGGTGCGGGCCAAACGTTGAGCCAGTTCCAGCGACCACCGGGCCGCCGGTGAATACTTGTAATCCACCATTATATCACCCCATCCTGAGCATATTATGAAGCCAAATCCTCCTGGGCTTATGCAACTCTGATCTGTAATACCGGGTTATGATAAGTAAAATATCTCCTTACTGCAATCACCGCCCAGGCTCCCCTTATTACACATTGAATCAATTTTTGCAGATGGTAACAGCTTCAGCGTGGCGAACATGCTTTAATCCTCATGCATCCAGTCGTTCGCTAACCCCAGGAGTATCTCTTTTAGGTTTTTCTCGGGCTCGCGGATTACCATCTCCAGTAAACCCCGAAGGATATACCCTATGTCCGGTCCAGGGGTAAATCCCATTTGGATCAGGTCATAGCCGTTGATGGCTAGATCCTTTACCGTTAGGGGCTCCTGGCCGCTTAATATCTGCCAGGCTATTGCTTCGGTTTCCTCAATACCGGACAGCTCAAATGGCGGCGCTCCCCCCAGGATATCGGCCTTTTGCAGACAGAACAGCTCCTCTATATTCTCCCGGCCCACCCGGTTAATCAATCTCTTCACTGCTGCCCGGGATGGACCAGCAAATCGGCTCATATGTTCCTGAATCAGGACTGCGACCCTTTCAACCGTTAAGCGGTCAAATTTCAAACGCTCCAGAATGACACGGGTAACCTGGCTTCCTATGGAATCGTGCTGGTAAAAATGCCCGATTCCATTTTCATCCCGGCTGAAAGTTTCCGGCTTGGCTATATCGTGAAACAGTGCAGCCAGTCTCACCGACAGCCGGGCGGGAACATTTCCCAACACTTTCAGGCTGTGGGAAAACACATCCTCCAGATGATGCGGATTGTGCTGTTCAAAGGCCACTAGGGGTAATATTTCGGGCATAATATATTGCATAAGCCCGGTTTCCAGCAGCATCATTACTCCCTGCCCGGGTCGATCAGAGAGTATAATCTTGACTAATTCATCCCGGATACGCTCCCGAGAAACATCAGTCAGCAATGACCCGTATTCACTTATGGCCTCCAGTATAACAGGGGAGGCCTGAAAATTCAGCACTGTACACAGCCGTACAGCGCGCAGCATACGCAGAGGGTCTTCCCGGAAACGCTCGCCAGACTGATCTTGGGGCGACCGGATAGTCCTGTTTTCAATATCATCAAGGCCGCCAAAAGGATCGAAAAGACTGCCATCTTCCGCTACAGCTATGGCGTTGATGGTAAAATCGCGGTGATACAAGTCCTCTTTGAGCCATGCCGGCCAATAATATTTCTGCCCGCTGCAGGATTTGCACCGGGTAATCTCAACCTGCTTTCCATCCATAAGAACTACCGCGGTTCCATGTTTCTCACCGATAGGCAGGGATTTGCCAAAGAATTGTAATATCTCCTCCACCTCTGCGGAAGTAACTACATCATAATCATGCGGCTCTCTCCCCATAATCATATCTCTTACAGCACCGCCTACCACACAGGCATGGTGTTTGTTTTGTTTTAAAATATATAAAATGTTTGTTATGTAAGAGGGCACAATAAAATTATCATCCATAGATATTTCTCCAGTATGCAAACTTCTTTAATATAATAACTCCCACTATTCCTGTAAAAGCGAATACTTATAGGTCGGCGCTCTTTATCCTTGACTTTATTTTACCGTACTCATTCATTCTCTCCCCGAAAGAAGCCTCTTCTTGCTGGCAGACCTTTCGTGGCTAATATTGTCCCAACTTATACCTATAATCAAACCTAGGCCTTAGCTGTAATAATTATTTAATCCTTTATAATATTTGAACACTTATCTCGTATTTCCATATACAGCTATTTTACTGCAATTGTGTCCAAAATTACCATTATTTTATATTATAGCGGAACCAGTCTCTCCTGCTGCAGTTTCTGCAATCAACTGAGTTGTTAGTTATAGAATACCTTTTCTAACCCCGGCCCAAGACGGGATTGCCTTGGTTTCTACAGCTCTCATTTGTCAGAATATTTCCCCCCTGAGTAATTCTGCTTCCTTAGTGTGCGTATTTATATAGACATGTTTAGTGCATATTGGTAAAATAAGCTGGATTTATATAATAAACTTGGGGAAAGAGGTAGTGATTTGCAAAAGCGCAAGCGCATCAGCAAGGTTGGCTTAGCTGTAGTGGTAATAGTGGTGTATCTGGTAACTTTTTTCATCGGAGCCTTGATAGGAAATGTGCTGCAAAATGGAAGCATGTTTGCAAATATGCAAGGAATAATTCCTGGGGGCCGGTTAAACGTACTTTTTATGGGTATTGACGCCAGAACAAATGGAGATAACTCTCGCAGTGACACCATGATTCTAGCCAGTATTGATAAACGGACCAATAAGGCAGTAATGGTTTGGATTCCCCGCGATACCAGAGTTGAGGTATCAAATGGTCATTATGATAAGATCAATAGTGTCAACTATTTACATGGACCTGAAGAGGCATGCAAGGTAACCGGAGATCTTTTGGGATTAAAGGTTAATTATTACATAACCACAAACTTTGACGGCTTTGCTGAGATAATAGATATTTTGGGAGGTGTGCATATCGATGTTGAAACCAATATGTATCATGCTGACCCTGATCCTAAATTATATATCAATCTCTCCAAGGGAATGCAGTTATTAAGTGGAGACGATGCCTTAAGATATG
>CAZXIR010000004.1:0-11837 GCA_964640845.1 uncultured Syntrophomonas sp. | reverse complement strand
TGTCAGATACCGGGGAGGCCCAACAGAAGACATAGGCCGTACCCAACGTCAGGCTAAATTTATGAAAGCCCTGCTGGATGAAATGATAAGTACCAGTACTATTACTAAAATCCCTGAACTATTACCTAAATTACTGGATAATGTAAAGACCAATGTACCTTTGAAAGAATTTGGCACTCTGGCTAATATAGCCCGCCACTTCTCCCCAGAAAATATGATTACTCAAACTCTGCCCGGATATTCATTTACTGATCCAGGTACCGGGGCCAGCTACTGGCATGCGGATGAGGAGATAACACCGGGTATGATTGATGCTCTGTTTGCCGGAGAGTCTTTTGAAGTAATGAGTGACCCGCCCAACTGGAAGGCTCCCTCTGCAACCCCTTCACAACCGGTTCAGCCGGTAGAAGAAACAAGCACCTCTCAGGATCCCGAAGGTCCTGCTGATCCAGTCAATCCTGGCCAAGATGGGGATAATCCTGCTGATCCAGTTAATCCTGAACAAAATGGGGATAATCCTGCTGATCCAGTCAATCCTGACCAAAATGGAGATAATCCTGAAGGTACTATAGATCAAAACGACGAGGAAGATACTAACGGGCCGGATGAAACCGAAAATGATACTGAAGAAAGTGACACTGGCAACGAAGATGCTGAAACAATGGCACCGGAAGGCAGTGGCTAAAGAGGACCGTCCCTGTGTCACCCTAATACAAGTTTGGTTAAGGTGGTTTTATCTATTCCTTGTATCTCAACTAATTTGTGACGGGAGGTTTCTCCTTTTAGAAGGGTAATGTTTCTTTTGGGTATTTTAAAGTAGCTGGACAAGAAGTTGATCAGGGCCTGGTTGGCTTCCCCGTCAACTGGGGGCGCGGTAAGTTTTACTTTTAAAGCCCCTTCCTGTTCACCGGCTATCTGATTTTTGGAAGACCTTGGCTGGACCTTTATCTCCAACCTTATACCTCCCGGTACTTCATTAATAATAAGCATTTTCACTCTTCTCCGACACTAATTTTCTCCAGGTTTTGCAAAAGTTCTTTCACATCGGCGGCATAAAAGAAGTTGGCTAGTTCATCGATCTTATTCTGGTTTCTATCCAACAGATCTGCCTGTGTGCTTACCTGAGCCTTTAATTCAGTATTATATACATTCATACGCTTGATGATTTCCTGGTAAATCATCAAAAGATCGGCTATCTGCCGCTTAGATGCTTCCAGTAAGTTTTGGGCTTCCAATTTGGCATTTTTTTGATACTCCTGAGCTGTTTGCTGGGCCATTATTAGGCTGTTATTCATGGTCTGTTCCATACTGCGGTACTTTTTGATCTCGAATTCCAATCGTTGAATTTCCTCTTTTAGACGAGAATTATCGCTATAGAGATTTTCATAATCCACCGCAACCTGGTTCAAATAATTTTTGACTTCTTCTTCTTTCAAGCCGCGAAAACCCCGGCTGAATTGCTGCTTCCTTATTTCCATCGCAGTGATCAAGCAAAACCCTCCTTAATGAATAAGAGACCCTGTAGTCAACGCCCTGCTTGGTTCAAAAATGTTGGTGAGGAAGTTAATCCTCCCGGGAACATATTAAGCACCCGATTATAGCTTTCCTCCTCATTCCATTGGCCCTGATTCAAACATCGTACCGCTTCAACATAAATGGAAGTAATTTTATACAAGAGTTCGGTATCATAATGCTGGCCATCAATACGTATGTGTTTTATCTCTGCTGAACTGATCAACGGGAGATATGGCAAGAGACAGATGTGATATGGGTAGTAAACATAGTTCCTGCACTTAAGATCAGCTCGCACCTGATAAAGTTGTCCCTCAATATCCTTTAAAACATAGTCATCTCTGGTACACCAAACCTGGCATTGATCCTGGTAAACATGACCTGCCCTTATGATGCAGTGATCGCTTATCATTCCACATAATGGCCCGTGAACTGTAATTTCAATATCAGCTCCATATTCCTTACCTGACTTCAGATTTGAAAGCTGCATTTCCTGGGAAAGTACCAATCTCTGAAGTCCTTGTTCATGATAGAATCTGCCTGCGGTACAGTTGCTAATACTAAGACCATATCCACCCCACAACCTGAAACCCATTTCTTTGGCTATTCTGATGGAACCACCATCGTTACCAATAACAGCATGTATACCAGTCTGATCAACCTCTTCCAAGGTACGCTGAAAATCCTCAGCATCCTGATTATTTAGAATCCGTGGCGATTCCAGTACCAGCTTTATATTACTATTCACGGTAGCTTCCAGGGCTGAATTGATTTTTCGGGCTGTCCACCCACTTGGTGGATGCCGCATCGATTCGCAGTCCAGTATAACATTATCTACCCCAATATCGCATATTGCTTTCAGGTCTTTCAGGCTACCCACTTTAACGCTAATCTCTTGAATACTGCCTTCAGCTTTTAACCCGGTCGGGTAATTCTCCAGTTTATCATTCCTGATGGAAAAAGATTTGGATATAAAAAATGGTTCTCTTTCTCCACCTACTCCAATTGATTCCGGACCTGGTCTGCCAAATAGGTTACCAGAACAAAAATCTCTAATCCTGTTTTCCTGCAGTATTTGCATTTCCTGATTATCTACTGAATATGCTGAGGAATCCTCCAATATTTTATCGAGAGCCTTCCGGTAAATCTTAATAATCTGAGCCAAATATTCAGGGGTACGCATACGCCCTTCTATTTTAAAAGATTCTACCCCTGCACTGAGCAGGTTGGATAAATAGGGATAAAGGCAGAGATCGTTATTGGCCAGCAGATGACCCTCTTTGATTGCTCCTTTACTGTTGAGCAGGCTGTATTCCCAACGACATGGTTTGATACATTTACCCCGATTGCCAGCTTCAGCAGCCAGGAAACTGCTCATAAAGCACTGTCCGGTATGAGAAATACAAAGATCCCCATGGGCAAAAAACTCTATCCCCATACCGCTGGCCAGTTTAATCGATTTTATATCTTCCAGGGAAGTGTCTTTGGAAAGGATAACCCGGGTGAAACCTTGGTCTTCTAGGAATTTTACCGCTGGCAGATTAGATACCCCTACTTGCACACTGGCATGCAACGGTATGTTTAAATTCAATTCATCACATATCTTGGCTACACCCATATCCTGAATTATTAGAGCATCCACCCCGGCGGCGGCAAGAAATTCTATATAATCTTTTAATTCGTCCAGTTCATAATCATAATATAGGTTGTTAATGGTGATGTAGAGTTTTTTGTTTTTTTCATGCAGATACTTGACGGCCGATTCTGTTTCCTCCTGGGTAAAGTTCATATCCTGCCTTAGACCGCGCATGTTAAACTTTTTCCCGCCTGCATATACTGCATCTGCCCCGGCTTCTGCTACAGAAGTTAATACTTCCCAATTCCCGGCCGGGGCTAGTAATTCCACTTCGTAATATCCTTGCATGTCCGGCTCCTTTTATTAAAACTTGAAAACCATAAAAATTACTTGAATGATGATTTTATTAAGAAGCCCTAGAGCAAACACTGCCAGTATGGGTGAGAAATCTATCCCATAGCCCATGGGCAAAAGTCTCCTGAAGGGACCCATAATTGGCTCGGTAACATCATATACAAACTTGATAATCGGATTATGAGGGTCGTGCCTGATAAAGGACAGGATGCATCTACCAATTATCAAATACATCAATACCTGAAAAGCAATATTTACTATTTGTATCAACTGATAAGCAAACAAAGATCTTTCCCTCCCTATTTAACCTGGCCCAATTCTATAGACCTCAAGTAGGCTTTTTCCACTGCATCAAAAAAGGCTTTGCGCAGTCCATTTTGTTCCAACTGCCTGACCCCGGCAATGGTAGTTCCTGCAGGTGAACATACCTGTTCCCTAAGGGCAGCCGGATGCTCCTGATTCTGCTCTATCATATCTATACTCCCCCGCAAGGTATCCAAGACCAGTCTTTTGGATAGGGCGGCATCCAAGCCGACATTTACCCCGGCATTTATAAAAGCTTCTATTACCAGATAGGCATAGGCGGGGCCGCTGCCAGAAACTGCAGTTACGGCATCCATATATTTTTCATCCAGAACTAGTGCATTTCCCATACTGGCCAATAAATTACGCACCTGTTCCACATCCTGCCAACGAGTCCGACTGCCTCCTGCCACCGCACATACTCCACTTCCAACCAGGCAGGGGGTATTGGGCATAACCCGCACCACCGGCACAAAAGCTGGAACTGCATGCTCCAGATCAGCCGTTTTTATTCCTGCGGCAATAGAAACCAGCAGGGTACCTGGTCTCCAACTTCCCTCTACCTGCTGCAGCACCTGCCACACCTGCTGGGGCTTAACGGCCAGAACTACCAGGCTGGATTTTTTCACTAGTTCCTGCAGTTCTTCTATTGTTGCATCAAATTCATTATTAAATAATTCCATCCGGCCCCGGTCAATATCTGTGCAATAAACTGTGGCAAACATTTGACTTTTGTCTCTTTTGATACCTTGCATTAGCGCATAAGCCATTTTACCACAGCCAATAACACCCAGTACCTGACCCACTATTGATCACCCCCGGAAGGCTTACTAAATCTGTTCCTCATCATCAGAGTACGAGCATCTTTTGAAATCTCTACATTACTGGGGGCAAACATAAACACATGTCTTCCCAATTGTTGACTGTTTCCTTCCAGCGCATATGTAGCTCCGCTGATAAAGTCAAATATTTTCCGAGTAGTTTCTTCTGGAGTATTTTCAAAATTGACAATGATTTGTTTTCGGTTTTTTAGATGGTCAGTCAGAAGTTCAACTTCCTCAAAACTCTGAGGTTCACAAACGATAACTCTCAAATTTTTGTTGGTGTGGATACTAACTACATTTGCAGTTCCACGCTGATCCGCATTAGAACTAACCGGGATTTCCATTATTTCTTCTGTGATTTCCTCTTCTTCTGCTATGCCTAACCAGACCAAAAAATTATGCATCTTACCCATGGTGCTATTCCTCCACTCTGTCTGTTAGCTTGCTTAAGTTATCCTTTAAAAAGAGCTGTACCAATTCTAACTATATTGGCCCCTTCTTCGATAGCAACCTCAAAATCATCCGACATTCCCATAGATAAATATTTAAGCTGAACATTGGCATATGATTTTTTCTCCCGTCTTTTTTTCATATCTGCCAGTTCCCGAAATATCGGCCTGCTTGATTCCGCATGGTCAGTCAGCGGAGCCATGGTCATAAAGCCGTAAATACGCAACTTTTTAAACTGGCCAGCTTGTTGTAGAAGTGCCTCAATATCATCTGGCGCAAAACCGGCTTTCTGTTTTTCTCCAGATATGTTGACTTCTATTAGTGCTGGTACTTCAATTCCAGCCTGCTGCCCTCTTTTATCCATCTCCTCGGCCAGTTTCCACCGGTCCAGTGAATGAATAAGTTTTACTTTGCCTACTATGTCCTTAACTTTGTTGGTTTGCAGGCGACCGATTAAATGCCAGTACGCTTCAGGCAGACTATCGACTTTGCTTTGCAGTTCTTGTACCCGGTTTTCCCCGAAGTGCCTAAGACCAAGCTCATAGGCCTGCGTGACCGTGTGGATGTCTACTGTTTTACTAACCGCCAGCAAAATAATGTCTGATGTTTTTCTACTGCTTCGACCTGCTGCTTTCTCTATTCGGGTTTGAATGTTTTCTATATTTTGCTTTAATTTTACCATGGATCACCTTTTCGTCCTATTTATTCACATATTTTTTCATATAAATCGTCAAATTACTTGCCCATCTGCAATTATTCTGTAATTACCTGCTATACTACCAGAAAACCTACCCCAAAGGTAGAGCCCTTACCAAATTCGCTGTTAACAAAGACCTCACCACCATGTGATTCCACAATATGCTTTACTATAGATAATCCCAATCCAGTACCACCATGGCTTCTGGATCTGGCCTTGTCCACCCGGTAAAACCTCTCGAATACTCGGGCCAGACTCTCCTCCGGTATGCCCATGCCGGTATCTGTAAAGGTGGTTATGACCCGGCTTTCATTGCGCTTGGATCTAATAACGATTTTACCGTTAGGTGGCGTATATTTAATAGCATTATCCAAGAGGTTTATTAAAACCTGACCCAACATATCTTCATCTGCTTTAATATAGGGTAAAGACGTGGAATAAATAAACTCTACTTGTAGGCATTTTTCGCTTATCTGGGGCCCCAGTATATTCATTACATTACGCATGGATCCGGCGATACAGACTGGTTTCAACCGAGATATCTTGTCATTTGATTCCAGGGATGAAAGAGTTAACAAATCGTCAATCAAACGGCTTAAGCGCTCGCTTTCATCATCTATTATGGTCAAGAACCTTCTGCACATAGCACTGTTTTCCATGGCCCCGTCCAGTAGTGTTTCTACAAAACCTTTTATAGAAGTCAAAGGGGTTCTTAATTCATGGGATACATTCCCTACGAATTCGGACCTGATCTGAGCAAAATCCCGCACTTCGGTGACATCATAAAATATCACCACAGCCCCCTGTACCATGCCATGAGAATCTTTTATGGGAGCACCATGAACCCTATACAGTTGTCTGGTAGAAATCATGGAGATTTCCTGAAAAATTTCTTTCCCCTTGCCCAATACTTCCCGTACTAGGCTGATCAATTCAGAACTGGTGGTGATATCCTGAAGTTGCCGGTATAATAAAACATTCTGACGTTGCATAAAAATGTTTTCTGCCGCCCGATTGACCCGAATGACATGGGAATTTTTATCAATAACCAATACCCCTTCTACCATGGTAGAAAGAATAACCTTCATAATCCAGTTGTCATAGCTTTGGTAATTATCATCCAAAAGCAATTACCTTATCCTCCAACCTTTTAGCTATTCTTCTGCAAATCTATATCCAACCCCGCGAACGGTTTCTATATAGTCAGGATAACTGAAATCATCACTAAGCTTTTGTCGCAAATGGCGAATATGCACATCTACCGTACGGGTATCTCCCGAAAACTCATAACCCCATACTTTTTCCAGGAGTGCTTCCCGGGTAAAGACTTTGCCGGGATGGGAGAGCATCAGGGTCAATAACTCAAATTCCTTGGGAGTTAATTCCAGCTTCTTTTCTCCCAAAAATACTTCATATTTCTCCGGCACTACAATCAGTTCCTTAAAAACCCATATCTTCTGACCTACTGATTTTTCTGCTCTTAAGATTCTGAGAGCTCTTAACCGGGCGTTTACCCTGGCCAGCATTTCCCGAGGACTGAAGGGCTTCTTAATGTAATCATCAGCACCCATTTCCAGACCTAAAATGGTATCGAACTCTTCTCCTTTTGCAGTCAGCATTATTATAGGTATGGTTTTGTAAGCCTGATCTTGTTTGAGCAGTCTACATACTTCCAGTCCGTCCATACGGGGAATCATAATATCAAGTATTATAAGGTCTGGCAGTTCTTCTTTAACTACCGCCAAAGCTTCTAACCCATCATGGGCTACAATAACCTGATAGCCCTCTTTTTCCAGATTAAACTTCACTAGTTCTACAATATATGCCTCATCATCTACTACTAGTATTTTTGCATTCTGCACACATTTCACCTCGGTATTCTTAATCCGATCGCAGCCATCATACGACCGGTCTTACCCTGTTCTCTTCTATGGGAATAGAATAAGTCAGTCCGACATGAAGTACATAAGCCGCAGTCAATTATTTTTACGGGGTTAATGCCTGCTTGAATCAAAATATTCCAGTTAGTAAGCCTTAAATCCCAGTAAATTTCTCTATTCCTGTACATTATACCATCAAATTTAATAAAGGCTTTACTAACTTTTTCAGCCAAATCAGGGGCAATCTGAAAACAGCAGGGACCTATGCCGGGACCCATAAACACCTCTATATCACCTAATTTGGATCCCAACTTCTGGACCATGCTCTGCAAGGTGTTTAAGACTATCCGATCCATAGTGCCCTTCCACCCGCCGTGAGCTATAGCTACTGCTCTGGTAATCGGATCAAAAAAGAAGACCGGAATACAGTCGGCATAAAATGTAGCCAACATTATCCCCGGAGTACTGGTAACCAGGGCATCTATTCCGGGTAATGAAGTATTATAGTTTTCAGCTCCCCTGCCCCCTTGCTCCATATCTACATGTGCCACCTGGCTGCCGTGTACCTGCTGGCAGCATACTACTTTATCCAGACCGATTTTAAAAATATCTGCAAACTGCCGGCGGTTGCTCAGTACTGATGCCTGCTGATCACCTACATGCAGACCCATATTTAATGAATGGAAGGGGTGATGGCTGACTCCCCCATGACGGGCTGAGAATCCTATATTAACCCCCTGTTCTGACCAATGAGGAATGGTAATATATGATATTAGCTGGTTTTTTTCCCATTTCCATTTATCCATTTGTCCATCATCCTTTTTTAGCTTAAAATAGGCTTTAGGAGGTGAACAGCTATGAACTGTCCTTTCTGCAAAGAATATCTAGAAAACCTTCGCTGTAAAAACTGTGGTTATGATCTGAACAAATGCCGGTGGATATCAATAAAAAAGGTTTACCCACCTGATGACATAATCATTGAAAGTCTACTGAATGCCCATGGTATTCCGGTAAGACTGCATCGACGGGAAGTATCACAAATACCGCTAGGTATTGGTCCCATGGCAGAAACCGATATATATGTTCCGGAAATAATAGTGGACGAAGCTTTATCTTTAATAGATACCAATAATGATTCAGAGCCAGATTAGCAAAGCAGGTGTTACAATGCTAACTGTCAGTCAGATAGCTGAAAGATTCAATATTAGCAATCGTCAGGTTCATAAACTGGTGGAGCATGGATATTTAAATGTCACCCATCTTCACCGAAATAACAATCAGGGGGTAACGTATCTCTTTTCAGAGGAAGAGATCGCAAATCTCGATATTTATTCCTTACTGGCTGAAATACAGGGTTCCCCTGCCCGCACCAAATCAAGACCTGGCTCAAGTTTCAAACAGGTCATGGGTGCAGTACGGTACTATGACCGTTTTTTGGAAAACATAACCGATTATCCGGAAGATATTTTTTTGCGTTGCTGTTTTTATCTCTTTCACCTGAACCATTATGCCAAAACCTATGAAAATAGCAATCATCTCTACCGACTGAAAAATCAGGTGCTGGCAAAAATGTATCTGGAAAATCCATCATTATTTTCTGCCAAGTACTTGACCGGTCCAGACCGCTACCGGGTATGGCTGTGCGAAGATTGTAAGGATTCTGCCGAATCCTCTGGCATGTCTTACACTGCCTACATTAAAAATGAGTATTTCTGCCCTAAGTGTTCTTTGCAATCGGTTGATAAAGAATATTATTCACTTATAGAATTCAGAGTAAGACTGGCGGAGTATAAATTTACCTTTCATCTACCTCTGGCTTCGGCTGAACGCTGGATGGAAAACCTGGCTGACCTTCCCCAGAGCACTCGAAAAACCGGCAGTTATATTGACCGTATGTACCTATATGGACGCCCGGCAAACCCGGTTGAAGAGAAGGTTTTTCCTATTAACATGATTATTAATAAACTGGAAAACTACCTTAAGACCGGACAATGCTGACCTGCTCAGATTCTTATTCAGTCTTCTTTATACCATCCGGCTGGTTTTTTAGCTGTTCTATGGTCTTGATAAAGCTATAGACATCGGTAAACTGCCTGTAGACCGAGGCAAATCTCACATAGGCAACATCATCTAATTCCTTGAGTTTGTCCATTACTTTTTCGCCAATTATCATGCTGCTTACTTCCCGGTCATATTCATCCCTTAAATACCGCTCTATTTCAGCTACCAGGATTTCGATTTTTTCCATGCTGACTGGTCTTTTTTCACAGGCCCGAGTTATGCCATTTAGAAGCTTGTCCCGGCTGAACTGTTCGCGGGTGCCACCGCGTTTAATAACCAAGAGTGGTTTTTCTTCCAATCGTTCATAGGTAGTAAAACGTCTCTTGCACCCGTTGCATTCTCTGCGCCTGCGTATGGATGAGCCATCTTCGCTGGCTCGGGAGTCAACTACCCTGCTCTCCATCTCATTACAGAACGGACATCGCATTATAATCACCCTACCTGACTGCTCCAAATTAGGTCATGTATGCCCTTATTATGACCAATACCCGGATATATTGCAAGGTTTTAGCAGATTAATAGCGGTCGTTATCCAGGTATTCTCTTCGGTAATCATCAAGATTACTTGCCACCGGGACCTCCACTAAAATTACATCCCGTCCAATGCGCACAATTTTATTCCAGGGCACATTGACTTCCTCCCGGCGGGAAAAAAAATTAAACCAACGCGCCTGCCCAGGCATAATGAGCGACAATACTCTTCCACTCTCCAGGTCCAAATCTATATCCATGATATTGCCTAGCTTTTTACCATCCAAGACGTTAATTACATCCCGATTTCTAAGGTCAGATATCTTTATCATTAATTATCCCTCCCAGCCCTATGAATTTTATCTACACTTTTAATATATGAAATATTTTAAGAAAAGTTTCTTTTATCTTCTGGACAGGCTGGAATTTGATTATAATATTTTGTATGTTTATCTTCTTTTTTTTTCCATAGTATTTGATATTATAGGAAATAGCTGCAACCTTTTGGGGAAGCAGGGGTATTATAATTAGTGGGGATTTTGCGCTATTCTAGAATCAATGGGGATGCACCCATATGTAGGGTCTGGATTCTTAAACTTTGCTAAAGCTACTTGTGCAGAACTTCCAGGTATAAAAAGGAAACTGGATTATGGACATTTCAATAAATCTAATCCGAAGATGTAAAAAAATGGAACGAGACGCTTTTGATATACTTTTAAGCTCTTATGAGGGGCAGTTGTACAGATTATGTTTCAGCTATGCCCGCAATCATGATAAAAGCATGGATATCATGCAGGAGGTATTTATCAAGGTGTTTCGTTCGATAGCTACTTTTGATGAATCAAGGCCTTTTTGGCCCTGGTTAAAAAGAATTACCATAAATACCTGTTTGAATTATGAACGTGATCAACAAAAACATGTTTATACGACTCTTGACAGTTTGGATCTGGATAAACCTGACTTGATCAATATAATTGATTCTCACCATGATATAGAAAAAGACCTGGTGGTAAAAGATATGAAAAGAATTATTGAAGAAGCAATCGAGGAGCTTCCGGATGCTTACCGAATGGTATTAACTCTGAAATATGTTGAGGATATGAGTTACCAGGAGATGGCATATAACCTGAATCAGCCGGTGGGCACAGTAAAAAGCAATCTGTGCCGGGCGAGAAATATGCTAAGAAGGAAATTGGAAAGTTCTGGTCTGCTGGAGGTGTGAAAAATGTGTGATCTGAACAAAGAATTACTGCAGGAATACATGGATGGAGAACTGACTACTCTAGAAGCTCAGCTCCTGGAAGAGCATCTCAAAATTTGCTCTGATTGCCGAAAGGAATTAAACCAGTTAAAAATATTGGACTGGGATTATCGTTTTCATACCCAAATTGATATACCCCATCATCAAATAGACCATTTGCGAACAACTACTTTTGACCGCTGTTTTTCAGAATTAGTTTCCACGCCGGAAAATGCCTCCTTGGCCGATGTGTATAAGATACAAACATCTTCTATGAAACTTGCAGTTAATTATATGCAATTCCTGCCTGGAGCCAGTCTCATAAAGACTGCCGGGAACACCACCAGAAATTATGTGGGCAAAAAACTGGACCTGCGAAAAATAATATCGCTTAAAAGGTAGGTGCCTAATGAATATTATTCTTTCTTTATTATTGCTGGTTTTAATTTTTATGCTCTTAATTCTTTTT
>CAZXIR010000003.1:0-39735 GCA_964640845.1 uncultured Syntrophomonas sp. | reverse complement strand
ATCATAGCACGTTATGCCCTGGATGTTCCTAAAATGTTAGAATATACCTCAATTAAGGAATACAATTTAAGACAGGGTGAATTCAAGTTGTTTAATACCAATAAACTTCTTTGGTGGTATGAGGGAGCCGATGGATTTAAGACTGGTTGGACCGATGAAGCCAAATATTGCTTAACCTCTACGGTAAAACGTGATAATTTAAGGTTAATCGCAGTTGTTATGTCATCACCTGCTAAGCACGGACATTTTCGTGATTCAATGCAGCTGTTTAATTATGGATTTGCCCAATATGGTTATAAGTCATTTTTTGCCCAAGGAAGTCCCTGTGGTATAGTTAAAGTTGGAAAAGGTATGGAAAATAGTGTCGAAGTGGTAGCGGGTGAAAATGCAGGGGCAATTTACCCCAAAGGGGAAGAAGGGAAAATAACCTATAAGAAGAGTATGGCCCAATACACTGACGCTCCCGTAGCCGCAGGGCAAAAACTGGGCGAAATAATGATATATAAAGATAATGAATTGGTTAAAAAAGTGAATTTAAATGCGGCCCAGGATATACAACGAGGAGGTTTATTAAGGGAATTTTTGAAAATGTTTGCCGAAACCTATCTTTTATAAATGGAATTTTGTGGAAGGATATATCCCCTCCCAGGTAGAATCTTTTCTATGTCAGGGTGAAAGCCGGGAGGGGATAATGAAATGAATGTAGAGTTAAGGCAGGTACGAAATACTCTAATAGTTAGAGTCGAAGGCGAATTGGACATGCTGGTGGCAGATAAAATACGCAGTAACATCGATAAGAAGTTAGACGCCCATGAAATACAGAACTTAATATTTAATATGGAGAAAGTAAGTTTCATTGATAGTTCGGGATTGGGAGTAATACTAGGCCGATATAAGAAAATAAGCAGTAAAAAAGGCAGTATGTATATTGTTGGTGCCAGGCCGCAGGTGGAAAAAATATTATACTTTTCAGGAATAAACAAACTGGTTTCAATGTATCGAAATGAACAGGAGGTAATCAATCTACAAGGGAGGTGAATCTCAGCTCAGGCTGGGTCTATTATGAATGTAAAAAATTATTGTAAATTTGAAATTTTTAGCTTGCCGGAAAATATTTCTTTTGCGAGGGCATGTGCAGGTGCTTTTGCTTCACAACTGGGATGTACGCTGGATGAAATTGAAGAAATAAAGTTGGTGGTTTCCGAGGCTGTTTCCAATTGTATAATTCATGCCTATGAAAACCGAGGTAATGAAATAATAACCATGGTAATTTGTTTACTGGATAACCAGACCCTGGAGATTATAATCGAAGATTATGGAAAAGGTATTGCAGATATTGATCGCGTGTTGCAGCCTACTTATTCCAGTGAACCAAGTAGAATGGGATTGGGATTTACTTTCATGAAATCATTTATGGACGAGATGGAAGTCTTCAGCAAAGCAGGTGAAGGCACCACTGTGCAGTTAAAAAGAAGTTTCATGACTAAAGACAAAGAAGCTTACGCTTGAAGGGGGAATGATAATGTCCTCCATGAATTCTTATAAAGAGAATGAGAAATTAATAGCCATGGCTCAAGCAGGTGATGAATCAGCGCGGTCTAAAGTGCATGAAGCAAATATTGGTCTGGTCTATATGGTTTTGGAAAAGTTTAAAAACACTTCATACGAATATGAAGATCTTTTCCAAGTAGGATCCATTGGGTTATTGAAAGCCATTGATAAATTTGATTTTAGCTATAATGTTCGATTTTCCACCTACGCCGTACCAATGATAATCGGGGAGATCAAGAAATTTTTACGCGACGATGGTATTGTAAAAGTTCAGCGAGGAATTAAAGAAACTTATGGTAAAATCCGTTGGGCTCAGGATAAACTTAGAGGCGACCTAGGGCGTGACCCTGGAGTGGACGAGATTGCAGATTTGCTGGGTATGGAAAAAGAAGAAATCGTTATTTCCATAGAAGCCTGCCAGGTGCCGGCCTATATAAATGATGTTTTACCTCGGGAGGAGAATGATAATTTATCTATGCTGGACAGATTGACCACCAGTGAAGGCAGTGCTATGATGCTGGAAAAGATCGCGCTTCGGGAAGCATTGAGTACTCTGGACGAGCGGGAGCGAGAAGTTATCCTGAGAAGATATTTCAAAGACGAGACTCAGTCATTGATAGCAGGAGATTTAGGAGTTTCACAGGTACAGATTTCACGAATAGAAAAAACCGCCATTAAGAAACTAAAAACCATTTTAGAATAATTGCGAATAATTACCATAGAGTATGAAGTATAGAGCCGACAGGCTCTTTTTTTATTGGGTCATTGAGTGTTTGCCACCTACCTGTTAAAGCGACCATGATGATTTAAACAGCTTCAAATTGTAAACAGCAAAATAATCAGTAGTTAAGGGAAAATTTACCTTCTTGTGCATAAAAAAAATAGTGCAGGTCAATAATATCTTATCGGGAGGCGATTAGTTTTGAATGTTGATGAAAAACAGTGGCACCAGATTGAGATGCAGGAATATCAGAATCTGGTCGATCAGATCAAACCTAAACCGGATATATTAAAACACTGTGTCTGGGCATTTGTGGTAGGAGGATTGATTTGTGGATTTGCCCAGGTACTGGTAAATTACCTCTTGTCTCTGGGAGTGAGCAGAACTGATGCGGGTTCTGCTGTTTCCTGCATAATGATTTTTCTGGCCGCCTTTTTTACCGGGATAGGTGTATATGATGAACTGGGCAAAAGAGCCGGTGCCGGCTCTATAGTCCCTATTACAGGATTTGCTAATGCCATTGTTGCTTCAGCAATGGAGTATAAAAGAGAAGGATTCATATTTGGGGTAGGGGCCAGGATATTCAGTGTAGCTGGACCTACGCTGGTATTTGGTTTCGCAGTGGCAGTGGTGGCTGGCTTAATCAAAGTGTTTTTGAGTACCTAGCAAGACCAAGCTAGATCAATAGTGAAGGTGGAATGTGATGCCTGGGTTAAAAAAAAGAGGAAGCCAAACTGTGGTATTTGAAAAAGCACCGGTTATTACTTCTTGGGCTTCCATCGTTGGACCCAAGGAAGGTGAAGGACCATGGGGAACGGATTTTGATTGGATTCTGGGAGATTATCTATATGGGGAAGACACCTGGGAAAAAGCAGAGAAAAAAATGCTGCGGGAAACTGTGAAATTATCACTTGATAAGCGAGATTTACAGGTTGATGATGCAGAATTAATATTGGCGGGCGATTTATTAAATCAGACCGTTTCATCCAATTATGCAGCCCGGGAACTGGCTCGTCCTTTTCTGGGGATATATGGTGCCTGTTCTACCATGGCTGAAGCTTTGCTGGTAGGGGCCATGTTTATAGATGGAAATTTTTTCAACCGGTTAGTTTCTGCAACTTGCAGCCATCATTATGCAGCATCCAGGCAGTATCGTTTTCCCACCGAACAGGGAACCCAGCCCACCCCTAGTACTCAGTGGACAGCTACTGCTGCCGGGGCTGTAGTATTGGAATGGGCAGGAGTAGGACCCAGAATAACAGCCGGTACTATAGGTAAGGTAATTGATATGGGACAGAACGACGTGGCTGATATGGGAAGTGCCATGGCTCCAGCAGCTGCAGATACCTTAAAAACCCATTTAACGGATTTAGACCGCTTACCTGATTATTATGATTTGATCGTAACCGGAGATTTGGCCCGAGTTGGAATGGCCATAGCTGAGCAGCTTTTTATTCGGGATGGATTATCGCCCCAGCCTAATTACAGTGATTGCGGGGTATTGTTGTATGATGAACACCAGGATGTGGATGCCGGTGGGTGTGGATGTGGCTGTTCAGCCGCCATGTTATGCGGCCCTTTGCTCAAGAAGATGCAAAAAGGGGAGATTAACAAATTACTCCTGATTGCTACTGGAGCCTTAATGAGTCCAACTATGGCCTTTCAAGGAGAAAGTATACCTGGTATTGCTCATGCTATAGCGATTGAAAACTAAAGGCAAATAATGAAGATTTACTGGAGGTGAAGCAACAGATGACACCACTTTATATGGCTTTTGTGGGGGGCGGCTTATTATGCCTGATAGGTCAATTGGTTATGGATTTTACCAAGGCCAACATTACTCCTGGGCATATACTGGTAGGATATATTTCCATAGGAGGGGTCTTAAGCGCTTTAGGACTTTATCAACCATTGGTGGATGTAGCAGGAGCCGGGGCCACTATACCCCTTTCGGGTTTTGGACATCTTCTGGTTCAAGGAACTTTGAAAGCCGTCGAAAGTAATGGAATACTAGGGGCATTCAGTGGAGGAGTTGAGGCAGCAGCAGCAGGTATTACCTGTGCCATCGTTTTTGGATATGTGGCCGCAGTACTGTTTAATCCCAAAGACTAGAGTAAGCTAAAAGCATGTAGCTTAAAGAGGTGGAACATCTTGTCTAAAAATAAAGCTCATATTGATTTGGACTCTGATTATGATCGTACTCTGGATCTTTTGAAAAAGGAACTGGGTGAAGGAAAGAGTTTTGACATAGTGGTGCGGGAATTTAAAGTGGCTGGCAGAAAAAGTGCTCTGGTAGGCATCGATGGACTTATTAAAGATGATGTGCTGACCTGGATTATGCAATCCCTTTTTTTATTGCCGGATAACAGCTTTAAATCCAGTAATATTAGATCATGCTTACAACAGGCAATTCCCTATATAGAACTTACTACCGAGTCCAATATAGATGAGTTATTATATTTCGTATTATCTGGTTCGATATTATTCGTAGTTGATGGCAGTGAAGAAGTCTTTGTGATCGATGCCCGGACTTATCCAGCCAGAAGTCCAGAAGAAGCCGAAATAGAGAGAGTGGTGAGAGGTTCCCGGGATGGTTTTACTGAAACTATTGTTTTTAATACCGCTTTAGTCAGAAGGAGGGTAAGGGACCCTAAACTAAGGATAAAGCTTATGCGGGTTGGCAAAAGGTCCAAAACAGATGTATGTCTCTGCTATATCGAAGACATAGCAGATCCGGAGCTGGTAAAAACCATCATTTCCAGAATCGAAGGGATCGAAATAGATGCCATCCCCATGGCTGAGAAAGCGGTGGAAGAACTAATCGTACCCGGGAGTTGGTGGAATCCCTTTCCTCGGGTCAGATATACTGAAAGGCCAGACGTAGCAGCAGTACATCTTTTTGAAGGTCATGTGCTGATTATGGTTGACACCTCTCCCAGCGTCATAATAGCCCCTGCTACCTATTTCCACCATGTGCAGCATGCTGAAGAATATCGGCAAAACCCGGTTGTTGGCGCATATATTCGCTGGGTCAGATTTATTGCTATCATTGCCTCTATCATAATCACTCCATTATGGATGCTGGTTGCTTTATCGCCCGAAATCCTGCCGGAGTCATTAAAGTTTATCGGACCTGAAAAAATCGGAAAGGTACCGATCTTTATACAATTCGTAATTGCAGAAATCAGTTTGGATCTGATCAGGATGGCGGCCATTCACACCCCATCCCCCTTGGCGACTGCCCTGGGTGTTATAGCGGCTCTGTTAATAGGAGATATTGCTGTTAGTATCGGGCTTTTTGCTCCAGAGATAATACTTTATACGGCGGTAGTAGCTGTAGGGTCATACTGTACCCCCAGTTACGAAATGTCTATGGCCAATCGACTGGTGCGGTTTTTTATTTTAATTGGCACCGGCTTTTTTAGGCTGCCGGGTCTGATTATTACCAGCGTACTTGCGTTATTGCTGGCTGGTTTTACCAGATCATTCCATGTTCCCTATTTGTGGCCTTTGATACCGTTTAATTACCGTGCTTTTAAAAGCATAATAATTCGTTCACCGGTTCCTATACAGAATATCAGGCCGGAGATTCTCAAGCCGCTGGATACGATCAGACAGCCAGCACCGGCTCTTAAAAGGAGGAAAAATTAATTGTGAAGAAAATTGGTATCCCCCGGGGATTGTTTTATTACTATTACTATCCGTTGTATAAGACCTTTTTCAGCGAGCTAGGGGGTCAGGTTATTCTGTCATCCAAAACTACCCGGATCACTGTAGATCAGGGTATTGATGCGGCAGTAGATGAAACCTGTTTTCCCATAAAAGTCTATTTTGGCCATGTAAGAGAATTGTGCCAGTATGAATTAGATTACCTGTTCGTTCCCCGCTTGGTAAGTATAGAGCCCAGAAGCTATATCTGTCCTAAATTTATGGGAGTACCGGATATGATCAGGGCTTTATTAACCGATCTGCCCCCGCTGATTGATATGACTGTCGATCTAAGCCGATCAGATCGAGACTTTAAAGATCAGGTGTTTAAAACTGGAAGGCTATTTACTAAAAAGGGCAGCAGGATTCAAGATGCCTATGAACACGGAAAGCAGGAACTGGAATACTGTCGGGCTATTGCCGCCCAGGGGTATACCATGGCTGAAGCTATCGATATATGGGAAGGCCAGGATATCGGACCACAGTGTAATGGCAGCCTGCGTATTGGAGTTCTGGGACATGGCTATTCTCTCTATGATGAAGCTATCAGCATGAATATCATCGGCCGTTTGAGGGAAATGGGATGTACGGTGGTTCTGCCTGAAGTTCTGCCCTTGGAACAGATAGAAGAAGAGGCGGCCACTATGCCCAAGAGAATATTTTGGACCCTGGGGCGAAAAATGGTAGGCAGCGCGCTTAATATGGAAAAGATGGCTGATATTGATGGCATCATCTATGTGGCCTGTTTTGGTTGTGGACCAGATTCTTTAGTAGGAGAAATCATTGAAAGAAAGGTAAATGACAAAGCCTATATGTTGATTGTAATCGATGAACACACCGGCGAAGGTGGATTGGTCACCAGACTGGAGGCTTTTTGCGATATGTTGAGAAGAAGGAGGAGGCAACAGTTTGAAGATCACATTTCCGCATATGGGTAATGCTCATATTGCCATTCATGCCATGCTGAAAAAACTAAAACTTGAGGTTATACCCCCACCTCCCATTAGCAAAAGAACATTTGAATTAGGGGTTAAATACTGTCCTGAGTTTGCCTGTCTCCCTCTAAAAATAAACCTGGGTAATTTTATCGAAGCTATGGAAATGGGTGCTGACACCATTTTGATGGCTGGTGGCTGGGGGCCTTGTCGATTTGGATATTATGCCCAGGTGGAACGGGATATATTAAATGATTTAGGTTTTGAACATAAAATGATCATCCTGGAAGCACCCGATTCGAAAGTGTCAGAACTATTTATTCAATTGAAAGCTCTGGGGGAGAACGTCAGTATGTGGGAAGCTTTTAAAGCACTTAGATATGCTTGGTATAAGATAAAAATAGTTGAAAACCTGGAGAAAAGATTTGCCTATATACATCCTCGGGCCGTCGACAAAAACCGGGCGGAAGATATTTATGACCAGGGATTGGTGGAAATCCAACGCGCAGATAATAAAAGTGAGGTTGACCAGGTGGGTTTAAAATACCTGGAATATCTGAATAAAATGGCATTGACTGGGGAAGAACCAATAAAAATTGGTTTAGTAGGTGAAATATATACGGTATTGGAACCAATGGCTAATTGTAATATAGCTCGCTGTCTGGGTAGACTGAATGTGGAAGTGGATAATTCCATATATATAAGCGACTGGCTCAATGACCATTTGCTGGGGGGAATGGTGAAAAAATCCCATCACCACCATCTGGTCCGATGTGCCAGTCCCTATTTAAATTATTTTGTTGGTGGGCATGGGCTGGAAACAGTTGGTTCTACCGTTGATTATGCCAGGAAAAAGTTTGATGGGGTAATTCAGGTAGGGCCTTTGACCTGTATGCCGGAGATTGTTGCTCAATCGGTACTGAGCATGGTCAGCAAAGAAGAAAACATTCCGTGCATGACTCTGTATTTTGATGAACAGGCGGGTACGGCTGGCATTCAAACTCGGTTAGAAGCTTTTAGCGATATGTTAAAACGAAAAAACATACTAACTGCCGTAACCCATTAAGGAGGTAAAACATTGTCTTATTATTTAGGAGTTGATATTGGATCTGTCAGCAGCAACTTTGTTTTGATGGATGAGGGGTCGAAGGTAGTTAGGAAAATATACCTGAGAACCGAGGGTAATCCAGTCAAGGCTATAAAAGAGGGATATAAACTCATTATGGAGGGGGATACTGAACAAATCCTGGGGGTGGGAACTACCGGAAGCGGTCGTCACTTGGCCGATATAATCCTGGGAGCCGATGTAGTCAAGAATGAAATCACGGCTCATGCAGTGGCTGCATCCTTATACTACCCTGATGTCAGGACTATTATCGAAATTGGTGGTCAGGACTCCAAGATGATCATTTTACAGGATGCAATAGTAAGTGATTTTGCCATGAACACAGTATGTGCGGCAGGTACCGGGTCCTTTCTGGACCAGCAGGCATCTCGATTGAATATTCCCATTCAAGACTTTGGCCCTACAGCTCTGAAATCGAAACAGGCAGTTAGGATTGCCGGGCGCTGCGGAGTTTTTGCGGAGTCGGATATGATCCATAAGCAGCAGATGGGCTATCCTATTGAAGATATATTGATGGGTTTATGTGAGGCCTTGGTTAGAAACTATTTAAATAATGTCGGCAAGGGCAAAAAGATCGAAGCCCCAGTTATGTTTCAGGGTGGGGTAGCAGCCAATGCTGGACTTAAGAAGGCTTTTGAAAAGATCCTGCAGATGGAGGTAAAGATTCCGCCCTACTATGATGTTATGGGAGCGGTAGGGGCAGCTATACTGGCCAGAGAATACATAGAACAGTATCAACGGGCTAGCGCCTTTAAAGGGGATACCTTTATCATGGATGGCCAGTTTAACAGCAGCAGTTTTGAGTGCAAGGGCTGCCCCAACATGTGTGAGGTAGTCTGTATTAAAAGGGATAAAGAGGTTCTGGCATACTGGGGCGATCGCTGTAAGATGTGGGAAACATCTCTTGGACATCGGGAAGTAATATAAACAACATGGCTGGCGGTAAAGGTTTTGGCCCTTAAGAAGTACTGTACCATTCATCATAATTTTTTGCGTGTTCATCTTTAAAAAAGATCGTCATTGCTTTCCTCCTCTAAAATAGCTAATAGGTCCTTTTTCATCTCCAGGGTAACAGCCGCTGTTTTATCCAACATTAGTTCCGTTCTAATAACAGCCGGCCTGCTGCTGAGAATATATATCCGGTCAGCCAGCAGTAATGCTTCCTCAATATCATGAGTTACAAAGAGGATGGAAGATTGATATCGGTTATGCAGTTCTAAAAGCCATAGGTGCATTTTTCGTCTGGTTATGGCATCCAGGGCTGCGAAAGGCTCATCTAATAGCATTATATCGCTGGCAAAAAGATAGGTGCGCAGAAGCGCTGCTCTTTGCCGCATTCCTCCCGAAAGCTGGCGGGGATAATAATGCTCAAATCCTTCCAAACCAAAGTCAGTGAAGTGATTGCCGGCAAACCTCTGAGCTTTGCTTTTAGGCATACCTTTTAATAATAAAGGAATAGTTACATTATCGAGTATATTGCGCGAGTCCAATAGCAGGTCTTTTTGCTGCATATAGCTCACCCGGGCAGTCCTTCCGGTCCAGTCGGCACCATCAATGTTGATGGTGCCGCGGTCCGGGATTAGTAGTCCAGATATGATGTTTAACAGAGTGCTTTTACCGCACCCGCTGGGACCTAGAACTACTACTATTTCGTTTTCCCCTACCGTTAAGGATAAGTCTGCCAGAGTATACAATCCATCCAGGGTTTTGCTTATTTTGTCTGCAATGATTTTGGCCATATTTATCGTCCTATCTTTAGTAACACGTCAGTGCATACCTTTAAATTTCTGCTGCAATAATTATCCAGCAGGGTTGCGATAAACCCATGAGCACAGCTTTTCACCATACTTCTAGGGCAGAAACTGATTGGTAAAAGCTTTATCGGTCTCGATATTATTTTCGATCAGATCATTTTCATACATGAAGTCAGCGTAACTTTTCCAGACTCCCGGCTGCATATCTCCCCACCTAGGAGCATCAGCCTGGTACTGCCCGGCTAGGTATTCCTGACTGGCTTGGACCAGATCGCTGTCCAATTCTGGTACATTCTTGAGCAGCAATGTGGCCGCTTCATCCGGTGAAGATATGGCATATTGATAACCTTTCGTTGTAGCCTGTAGGAACTTCTCAATTAATTCCGAGTCCTGGGCGATTTTATCTTCATTGGTAATCAAAACCGGGGTATAGAAATCCAGGGCCTCGATTTCCTGACTTATTTGGATAAAGTTTAGGTCAAGATTCTTATTAGCTGCCTCTATCCCGGTCCAGCCCCAGTATATCCAGGAAAAATCGATATCCTTTTCGATACTGGTGAAGAAATCAGCTGAACCGATGTTGATGAAATTAACCTGGCTGATATCCGCATCATATTTATCCATCAGAGCTTTGATCATGGCTGTTTCCGCGGGTGAACCCCATCCCCCGTAAGTTTTACCTTCAAAGTCTGCCGGAGTATTAATATTTCTGTCCGGGGGAGATGCGAAACCCGAAGTGTTATGCTGTATTACGGCTGCAATGGCTACTACCGGTATGTCCTGAGAGCGGGCAATAGTAACTTCTTCCTGGTAACTGACCCCAAAATCCCCCTGCCCGGAGGCTATTAATTGAGCTGTGCCACCTTCGGAAGGCTGAATAATATCCACATCCAGGCCTACTTCTTGGTAATAACCCAGCTCCTTGGCAACATATAAACCGGTATGATTGGTGTTGGGGAACCAATCCAGCAAGACCGTTACTTTCTGTAAACCTTTATCTTGAAGATCATTCTGGTTACAGCCTAATGGGAGTATAAGTAATGCAAAAATGATCAGGAACGATAGGGTTTTTTTCATAAGTTAAAACCTCCTCAATTCTATAGTTTTTTATAATTGATATTTTTTGTGCGATTCCATGGTACCAGCAGATACTCCAACATATCTACCAGCTTTACCAGCAGTAGACTTAATACACATATAACGATTACTGCTGCCAGGACCTGGTCAATATTAAAACTCTTCTGCTGAATGGTCATAAAATAGCCCAGACCCCGCTGCGCTCCTACCCATTCAGATATTACTGCCGCCATGATGCTGTAAGTAGCAGATATTTTAAGACCTGAGAAAAAGGCGGGCAGGGCGGCAGGGAATTTGACTATTTTAAAGGTTTCCCAGCGGCCGGCACCCATGGAGCGAAATAAACTGAGCTGATCCGGATCTGCTGAATCCAACCCTTTCATCAGGTTGATGGTTATAGGGAAAAAACATACCAGCATCACGATCAATACTTTAGGCAGCATACCCCAGCCAAACCACAGGGGCAATAATACCGCCAAAACTATCAAGGGTATAGTCTGGGATATAACCAGAATTGGATTGACCGCTTGTTTGAGGAATGAAACATGGTCCAGTAAAAAACCTGTTAATAAGGCCAGGATTATAGCAAGTAAAAAACCATAGGCGGTTTCCAACAAGGTTGCAGTTGAATGGAAAACCAGCAAAGGCCATATCTCGATTATAGTCTTGATAACCCTGGAAGGAGCAGGTAAGAGCCAAACCGGTATGTCATTTAGGCGTACCGCCGCTTCCCAGATGGCCAATACCAGCATCAGGCTGAGACCAGGCAACAGGCTATACTCGATACTTGTCGATTTTTTCATTCATACTCACTCCGTCTGGCTTATAATCAATCTTTACTATCGATATTACCCTTTTTGAACCAGCCTGAACACAAACCTCCTGGGCTTTTATCACCAGGTCCAGGAGTTCTTCCAGATCACCTTCCATGCTGGTTTCCATGGGTCCTACTATGTGTTTGACTCCTGACTTCTTAATAAGCTCAATTACCTGGTCCACCACTTCATAGATTTTTTCTTCCGGTACCACCGGCAGTATCTGCAGGCTTACGTTACATAGTGATATCTTAAAAACCTCCCTTCAATAAAATAACTGCTTAAAACCAATGGGTAATAAGCAGTTAAGGTAACAAACAAGTATGCTTCCTACGCTGGAATTACCCAGATCAGGTTCCAGGGTAAGGACGCCACTATCGTCCACTCTCAGCCGGATTGGTCCAGCCCCCCTTTTTTTATTAACTGTAATATTAAATCATTTATTTACAGCAGTCAAATGCTTGTGAAAAATAAACTCTTATGCTAAAATGTACGAGTAAATTTTAATTTTATAAGACGAGAGGAGATAGTTGAGATGAGTAGAGATGAGCTTACCAAAATTATTCTGCCGGAGGATAAATTGCCGAAATTCTGGTACAATGTCCAGGCAGATATGCCCACACCTTTGGCACCACCACTTAGTCCAGTAACTAAACAACCCCTGGGGCCAGAAGATTTGGCACCTATCTTTGCCAATGAATTGATAGCCCAGGAAGTATCCACCGAACGTTATATTGAAATCCCTAAAGAAGTCCGTGAAGAATATAAAAAATGGAGGCCTTCGCCGCTTCACAGAGCATTCGGTTTAGAAAAAGCTCTGGATACCCCTTGTAAGATTTATTATAAATATGAAGGGGCCAGTCCGGTAGGAAGCCATAAATTGAACTCGGCCATTCCCCAGGTATTCTACAATAAATTACAGGGTATAAAGAGAATAACCACCGAAACTGGAGCAGGGCAGTGGGGAACAGCCTTGTCACTAGCCTGTAAAATGTACGATATAGAAGCCATGGTATATATGGTTAGAGTCAGCTATAATCAGAAACCCTATCGCCGCATATTTATGGAAATGTACGGGGCTACTTGTGTATCCAGTCCTAGCACGCTTACTGAAAGTGGCCGGAAGGCCTTGGCCGAGAATCCAGATACTCCAGGCACCCTGGGTCTTGCTATCAGCGAAGCAGTGGAGGATGCGGTTGGCAGAGAGGATACCAAATATTCTCTGGGAAGTGTCTTAAACCATGTATGTATGCACCAATCCATAATCGGACAGGAAGTCAAACTGCAGATGGAGATGATAGATGAATATCCTGATGTAGTAATAGGGTGCTGCGGCGGCGGAAGCAACTTTGCCGGGATAGCATTTCCATTTATACCTGATAAACTTAAAGGGAAAAAGGTGCGTTTGCTGGGTGTAGAACCAGCCGCCTGCCCTTCCTTGACCAGAGGCGTTTTTGCCTATGATCTGGGTGATGTAGCTGGATTTACTCCATTATTGAAAATGCAGACTCTGGGACATAATTTCGTGCCCCCCGGTATTCATGCCGGCGGCTTGAGATACCACGGAGAATCTCCCCTGGTTTCTCAGCTTTTCAATGATGGTCTCATAGAAGCTAAAGCCGTAATGCAGAACGATTGTTTCTCTGCGGCGCAACTCTTTGCCCAGACTGAAGGTATCATGCCTGCCCCTGAATCTTCTCATGCCATTAGAGCGGCCATTGATGAAGCTCTTAAAGGAAAAGAAGAAGGGGTTTCCCGTACCATAGTATTTAATCTCAGCGGTCACGGGCATCTTGATCTAGCAGCTTACGACAACTATCTTTCCGGTAAGACTGAAGATATCGAATTCCCGGAAGAAGCGCTGCAAAAGAGCCTGCAAACCTTACCTCAGATTTAAGTGCTTTAATCATGTAAAAGTATAATCCCGGTGCTGTAAAAGCACCGGGATTTTTAATACCAGGGTCTAATCAATTTGTGGCGATATGTGGGTGTTGGCCATAATATCAGAACCAGGTTATGAGCTCAGTAATATAATCTTAGTTAGTTATAACCGGCAATAACTAATGGAATTATGCTAAAGAGGAAGCTTTCTGATGTGGGATTAGGATAATAAATGGGCATAGAGATAGGTAGAGCATACCGGATGGGATATTAATATAGAACATGGTAAGAAATTGGGTAAAATAGAAGTAAGGTTGAGAGCAATGATCAGTGCCAGCCATAGAAAGGTCGATAGTCTTCTGGCTTGCCAAGGGAGGTGTTCATTTGCTGACCAATAGATTGCTGGCAATAACCAACATGATAATTCCTGGACAGGCAGCTGCCGACATTGGTTCGGATCATGCGTTTCTTCCAATATATCTGGTGGAAGAAGGTATAGTACCGAAAGTCATCGCCACTGAAATTACTGAGGGACCTTTCTTCAGGGCTCAAGAAACCATTGTGGGGAGCCGTGGTAAGGATTATATAGAACTAAGGAAAGGTGATGGATTGCAGCCGCTTCAAAAGGGTGAAGTTGCTACAGTTATTATTGCAGGAATGGGCTCAGATACCATCTGCAGCATATTATCCCATGATTGGGATAAGGCGGCCAGTTTCCAGCGTTTTGTGTTTCAACCTATGAGCCGGCCTTATATGCTGCGAGCTACCTTGGCTGAGCAAGGTTGGCCTATCCTGGACGAGATACTGGTAACAGAAAATAACCGGATATTTGTTATTATCAAGAGCCGCCCGGGGAAAATTCCTTATACACTATCTAGATTAGAATTGGATATAGGTCCAATTATACTAGGGGACAAGGATAGTGAGCCGGGTAGGCTCTATTTGGAGCACTGGATGGCAAAATATAATGCTGTTTACCAGAGCCTTTTGCTTTCCAATACCACTCAAAATCGAGCATTAATACTAGACTACGAACAGAGAATAAAGGCATTGGAGGCGATAATAGATGCAGGCTAGAGTAAACGATGTAATTAACATGATGGAAAGCTATTTTCCTTTGCATTTGGCGGAGAAATGGGATAATCCTGGCCTTCAGATAGGTTCTGGTCATAAGTTGGTTAAGCGAGTGCTTATCAGTCTGGATTTGGATTTAGAGATTTTTGAAAAGGCATTGCAGGAAAGGGTGGACCTGATAATTACCCATCATCCGCTGTTTTTTAATCCCATTAAAAGCATCAATTATGATATGCCTGAGGGAGATCTGGTTAAAAGTCTAATAAGGTCAGATATAAGCGTATATTCAGCTCATACCAACTTAGATGCCGGGGAGTTGGGTTTAAGCCAGGTCTTGGCAGAAAAACTGGAACTACTGGAGATTACTCCTCTGGATCGGTATAAGCAGGAGGATCTTCTGAAAATGGTAGTATTCGTTCCCATATCCCATCAGGAAGAGTTAAGGACAGCTATGAGTAAAGCCGGAGCTGGCCATATTGGGAAATACAGTGAATGCAGTTTTGCCACCAGGGGTAAGGGAACATTCCTTCCTGGTGAAGATACCCGACCCTTTATCGGAGAAAGAGGCCGGTTAGAAGAAGTTGATGAGTCTCGTCTGGAAATGGTATTGTATAAAAAGGATTTAAAAAATGTGGTTGAGGCTCTGAAGATGGCCCATCCTTATGAAGAGGCAGCCTATGATGTTTACCGTCTGGAGAATGAATATAAGTTATTCAGTATGGGCAGAAAAGGACGGCTAAAAGCTCCACTTAAGCTGAAGGATTTAGCGCTTCTGGTTAAGCATCTACTACAATTGGAGAGTATTAGAGTTGCTGGAGATATGGAAAAAGAAATAATAAGTACAGCAGTAGTGAGCGGAGCTGGTGCCAGCTTCATTGACCGGGTTGTTAACCAGAATATTGACGTCCTGATAACCGGTGATGTAAAGTACCATGAGGTGAAAAATGCAGTAGCTAATGGATTAGCAGTTATTGATGCTGGCCATCAGGGAACCGAGCAGATAGTAAGTTCGCACCTATGCAATCTCCTATCATCAGCAAGTAAGGAAAAGGGCTTTCAGATAAGCTTCATCTCGGGATATTCTGCTTACCTATTTCACAGTCTGTAAACAAAGACCAGATAATTTACCTGAGTTGCGGCCTAATTACTCTATTCCCTCTTATTGTTTGAATATTACGGAGCCAAAAAAGCCATCCTAGCACCATATATAATATTGGCCCAGTGATATTTTTTGGGTATTGTATTTCGCGAATCGTTACTTAAGAGCTGCATACAGAATAAGTAAATCTTAGAATATTATAACATGGCCTTGAAATAGGGTTTGAATGAATAAAAACAAAATATATTTGCCAGAATGTAAATAAGAGGATAACATAAAAAATGTTTCTATATTTTTTCAAAAAAATTTGATTTTTAGCAGGAATTGCCGTTTTTTTGGGGAATGTAAAATAAGGTCAATAAAATTAAAGGGAGGACTATGTCGTGAACAAATCGGAACTTGTCAAATCCTTAGCGGAAAAAGCAGAAATTACTCAGAAAGATGCTGCAAAAGCATTGGACGCCACGGTAGAAGTTATTCAATCGGCGCTTGCAAATGGAGATAAAGTACAAATTATAGGTTTTGGTAGCTTCGAAGTTCGTGATCGTAAAGAAAGGAAAGTTATAAGTCCTGCAACCGGGGAAGAAATTCAAGTTCCAGCTACAAGAGTTCCAGCATTTAAACCCGGCAAATCCCTGAAGGAAGCAGTGGCTGTTGAAAAGAAACCTGCTGCTAAAGGCAAAAAGAAAGCTACTAAGAAGAAGTAAGGGGTAACTAAAAAAAAAGAAAAAGAGATACGCTAATTAGCGTATCTCTTTTTGGTTTTGTAACATTGGCTTAAGGTGGGGTTGAAGGCTTAAGAACGCTTGGGGCCGGTCTTAGCTCTTAAGTATAAGTTAGCTGAGTGGTCTTTGATTGATTAGAAGCGATATGTTAATGCTCTTCGAATCGCCTTTCCCCCTGCGCTAACCTTAAGCCTTCATCCCCATGAAGTTCATCAAAAGCATTATTGACAAAAAAAGAACGACCAGGGCAGGACCCTGATCGTCAGAAGGATTAAAAACTACCTATATATTAACCCCTGAGCAGGTCACCAGCGATAACCATGCGTTGTACTTCACCGGTTCCTTCGTAAATCTGGAATATCTTCGCATCTCTCATTAACTTTTCAACCGGATATTCTTTTGTGAATCCATATCCACCAAATACTTGTACTGCTTCGGTAGCACACATCATAGCAGTATCACCAGCATAAGCTTTGGCTAGTGAAGCTGCTTTACTGAAGCGTGGAACATCCATATCCTGCAATGAAGAAGCTTCCAGGTAAAGAAGCCGTGACGCTTCAATATGCATCGCCATCTCGGCTAATTTAAACTGAATAGCTTGGAAACTGCAAATAGGTTTTCCAAACTGGGTGCGGAGTTTGGAGTATTCAAGTGATTCATCCAGAGCTCTTTGGGCTACCCCGGTAGCCATAGCGGCAATACTGGCTCTGGAAATGTCGAGAGTTTTCATGACAACATACCAGCCTTGACCTTCTTTACCCAAAAGGTTCTTGCCCGGAACGCGAACATCTTCAAAGATAACTTCGGTAGTATTGGAGGTGCGAATGCCCATTTTATCTTCAACTTTTCCTATGCTGATACCCGGGGTATCTCTATCAATCATGAAAGCACACATACCTTTATATCCCATGCTTTTATCCAGAGTTGCCAGGAGAGTATACTGTCCAGCTATACCACCATTGGTGATAAACTGCTTTACACCGGTGATTATGTAATCGTCGCCATCCTTTATACAGCGAGTTGAAAGTGATCCGGCATCAGAGCCAGCACCAGGTTCAGTAAGACAGAATCCCCCTAAAACCCCTTCATTCTGACGGCCAAACCACCATTTTTTCTGCTCATCGTTAGCAGCCACAAGAATGGGGTCAGTAGCTAAGAGAGCACTGGCCACCATGGTAGTTCCTATGCCTGCGTCACCCCAGCAAATTTCTTCGGCAACTATATTTTGGGCCACATGATCGAGACCAACTCCGCCGTATTCTTCCGGACAAGCCAGAGTCATAAATCCCAGTTCCTGCATTTTCTTGATAACGTTTTCCGGGTAATGATGAGTATTGTCCCATTCACCAGCGAATGGAGCTATCTCATTTACCGAAAAATCATGGGCCATTTTCTTCATCATTTCTTGTTCATCTGACAGACGAAAATCCATTAATATTCCCCCTCTTATTTTATAAAAAATTAACTTGGAATCGCATTACCATGACCACTAAATATCTCTGGTCCACAGTGAGCACATACCTGATCCGCCACCCACGCACAGGGATGCGCCACCCACAGTTTTGCCCTGTCTTTCCAGTTCATAGTACAGGGATACAATAATACGGAGTGCAGTACATCCAACCGGATGACCCAGAGCTATCCCGGAACCATTAAGGTTGCACTTGTTCATATCCAATTCTATACCGAAGTCTTCCTTTAACATACGGCCAACGCCCAGGAACTGAGCCGCAAAAGCTTCATTGATTTCCCAGTAGTCGATATCTTCGAATTTCAAGCCAGCATTCTTCAAGGATTTGGGAATAGCCACTGCCGGACCTAGACCCATAATTTTGGGGTCAACTCCGCCGTGAGTAATATCAATAAGCTTCATCAAAGGTTTAATTCCAAGTTCATCAGCTTTTTCCTTGGACATGATTACAACAGCAGCTGCTGCATCGTTGATACCAGATGCATTGGCAGCGGTTACGACACCACCTTTTTTAAACGCTGAAGGCAACTTGGCCATAGCTTCCAAACTAGCATCAGGAATCATATGCTCATCATTTTCATAGAATTTACTGCCTTTTTTACTCTTAATTTCATAGGGTACAACCTCGCGTTTGAAAGTACCTTCCTGAACCGCCCTAGTTGCACGCTGATGGCTCATTAGAGCCAGTACATCACATTCCTCTCTAGTGATACCGTATTTCTCGGCGATATTTTCGGCGGTGACACCCATGTGACCTGGTACCAGTCCGTCAAATAGTCCATCAAAGATCATGGAATCTTCTAATTTACCAGCGTTCATACGATAACCCATTCTGGCTTTCAAAGCCAGATAAGGAGCATTGGTCATGCTTTCTACGCCGACGATTAGAGCAACGTCATTTTTACCTACCTGAATATTACGTACTGCAATCTCCAGTGCCCGCATTCCAGAAGCACAGTTCTGGTTTACGTTGCAGGCGGTGCTATCAAACCTTAATCCACAGCCCATAGCTACCTGTCTGGCGGGCAGGGAACCTTGTCCGTGTGGAAAAACCTGACCCAGGGTCAACTCATCAATTATTCCTGCATCGATACCAGCTCTTTCGATAGCAGCTTTACCTGCAGTGATGGCCAAATCATTAGCCTGTATATCCTTCAGACTACCCATGAAACGAGCTATGGCAGTCCGGCAGGCGCTTACTAGTACGATATCCTTCATTAAAAAAACACTCCTCCCATATCACTATCGGCAATCATGCCGAGTATAAATTGTGGTCCCCGAAGGGTTTTGTAAAAGAACATATAAATCGAGCCTTTGTTATGTCTTCTCTCTAAAGATTTACAATCAATCATCACAGATCAGGGGATAATATCTATTCATGCTTAATAAGGCAATAGAACTACCTTAATAAAAAACACGTCCCTCCTTCCTTAGCAGATTAAATAATTTACATAGCAAATAATATGCCATAAAATAATATTATGGATATAATTAGCTTAGATAAAAATGATCTTGCAGCTAAGTCGGGACTTTGAAGTTAGAAAAATATTTCATGTGTTTTGTTAAATGAGACAAATACATAAAGATCTTGCTTAATGATTGTCGCAAACCATGCAACATCGCAAGAATGCCTTGCAATATTGCATGGCAGAAGCAGATAATTTGGAAAAATCCCGGAAAAGTAGCAAGCAGGTAATTTTTAAAGCCTTGCAATTTTACAAGGCTTTAGAAATTACCTGCTTTTGTGAATTCGCTACTCTTGCATTAAAAGACATAATTATGGCTTAAAGTACCTAAAGGGTATCTAATTGCCAGGATAGAGCTTTATAGTCTTTAGCACGTTGGCAGCTTTCTATAGGATTTCGACCTGATAATTATTTCTGTATTAATGTAGAAAAACATATGTGAAGTAGCAGCATAAACGAAAACATTCGCTGTTTACTAGGCTGCGAAGGATGCACCGTTCTTATCAAACATACAGGAGTATATTAATGCAGCAATAAAAGTTTCATTATAATAATTATTACATGAGGTAAAAGTTTTCTAAAGGTATTATCCAGCAGGTTGTAATTAAAGTAAGCAAATCTATAAGCGGAGTTCTGTATTTGATAGTCATCTATCTGGGATATCAGTTACCTGATACCTCTAGCGACCTAACCCGGAAACGAAGCGGGCCACTTCAATGTTTCTCTATTTGGTCTTGCTCCAGGTGGGGTTTACCTAGCCGTTCAGTCACCTGAACGCTGGTGAGCTCTTACCTCGCCGTTCCACCCTTACCCGGCAATCAATAGCTTATAAGATATCTTTAAACTGGTATAAGCCATTTATTGCCGGGCGGTTTATTTCTGTGGCACTTGCCTTGGGGTCACCCCCACTGGACGTTATCCAGCACCCTGCCCTATGGAGCTCCGACTTTCCTCAGATGTTTAAAATATCTGCGACTATCTGACTTACTTACTTTAATTACAATTTGCCTACTTATTATAGTAAACTTAACAAAGGAAGTAAAGTTGCAAAGTTTGGAGCTTTTTAAAAAATAATCGTCAGATGAGCAGGAAAAAAGAAATTATTAGAGAATATTTTACAAAAATAGTGTTGAAAACAGGAAAGTGATTTCGAGTTTTATTTATGTTTTTGTAGATATCATTAACTTGTTTTCGGAAAAATAAAGTAATAAAATAAGTAATGTAGATGGAAGAGGGGGTGAAAAGGTGTTAGCATTTGGATCAGAAGCTGCTCATGGCGCCAGTGGAGGTAACCCGCTAATAACGTTTTTAATGGTTTTATTAGCAATTTTTATTTTTCTAAAATTCTGTGGTTGGGCGAAGAAATTTGAGCTATCGGGCGGATTTAAGAAGACGATTTTTCTTCTTACGGCTGTAGGTTTAGTCGGATTTAACGTTTTGTATAGCATGGGTAATGCTGCCATAACAGCAGGAAATGGTTGGGGGATGGCTACCATAGCACTGCTTGCGGCAATCGTGTGGGCATTCGTGTTTGCGTTTACCCTGATGGCTGAAACTAAATAGTTGATGTAGTACAATTAGAGGCGGCGGTTGCCGCCTTTTTTTGATTAGTAGATATTCACACGAAAATCGCTAAGTTGATAGGTTATAAGTGCACACGAAAATGGTTTCTCCGGATTTGACCAATGTTTCTAATTGCCAAATATTAGTAGGGGTGGTCTTTGACCGCCCGTCCGGCATAGCCAAAATTTTCATGCTAGCTTGTGTTTCCTGATCATGGGGGTTAATAATGATACTATTACGATACAGACAGCGGGGGTGAAGGTTGTGGACAAAGCAGTTACATCGAGTTATATAAAACGCTATTCACTAAGTCAGGGACTAACGGAAATAGAAGATCCTATGATTGTGGAGGCTGGTCTGGATATATTTGTTAACGAGCAGTTTTATAAAAGAACCTATTGTTCCCCCATAAATGTTGATGAATTAGTTATTGGTTCTCTTGCTTTCGATAAGATAATCAATTCCATAAAAGATATAAAGAAGCTGGAAATTGAAGGCTATAAAGTTTGCATTAGCATACATGAGGTAGAACAGGGAGTTTTCCGGATTTGTAGAGATTCAGCAGGATTCCAGATCGATGCTCAGGATATTGCTTTGCTTATGAAGCAGCACCTGGATGCATCAGATATCCACAAACAAACGGGTGGAGTTCATATAATGAGCTTGAGCGATGGCAAGAGGCTGATGGTAAGCCGTGAAGACATAGGCAGGCATAATGCCGTAGACAAGTTATACGGTTATTGCTTGAAGAATGATCTGGATTGCAACAACAAGATCTTTCTTAGCAGCGGCCGGATAAGTAATGAAATAATAGAAAAAACTGATTATATGGGTGTTAAAATCGTTGTATCCAGGGCCACGGTAACTGATTTAGCCCGAAAAAAGGCTGAGGATAGTGGAATAACATTGATTGGGTTTGCCAGGGGTGAAAGATTTAATGTTTATTCTCATCCTGAAAGAATTATTATAAATGACCGCAGGTGATAGACAATGACAGAGCAGGAAATAATAAGGGTTGTAACGGCTGATGGGAACGAGCATGTTTTATGGACTCTGGCGGGGAAAAGGCTATGGGATAGTCTGGCTGACAGTGGTCTGGATATTGGCGGCGTATGCGCTGGTAACGGTACCTGTGGCAAGTGCAAGGTGCGGGTTGAAGGTGAAACCACGCCCATATCAGATCGAGAAAGAGAGCACTTGCTGCCAGAGGAAATTAAACAGGGAATCAGGCTGGCATGCTATTGTAATGTCCACGCACCGTTAAAGGTATATCTTGATTATTCTGATAAGGAATTAAGTGGTAATGATAGATATCCAGACTTAAGGCATTCACCAAAAGACATTTCTCTAATAGAATGCAAGCAACTTTACATACCGGGTATAGACAATGAAAATCCGGTGTCTATACATCACCGATTGAGAGAGATACTAGCATCTCATAGTCTGGAATTGAGTGTTGATAATTTAGCCTTGCTATCCAAGTTGGACCGCACCGGTCGACCTGTGTTGGAGCTTAATGCGTTAGTATATCCAGGAAATAGGATCAAGTATATTGCTCCCAAACAATCGAGAGTATTTGGTATTGCACTGGATATCGGTACTACTACTATTTTTGCTGCTCTGCTGGATTTACAAAAAAAAGAGGTCAGGGCTATGATCAGCAAGAGCAACCTGCAGAAGACTTACGGTGCTGACATAATTTCTCGCCTTAGTTACGGTATGGGAAACGATGATGGTATGAAAACCCTGCATCAGGTACTAATAAACAGTATAAACATATGTATTGAACAGATGTTGGATGAAACGGGTGTTTCTGAGCAGGATATATATGTTTTTAGTGTGGCTGGCAATCCAGTCATGCTTCATTTCTTTTCAGGGTTAAGCCCGGTTGGATTTGCAGCGGCACCTTATGTAGGGATATTTGACCATGATATTATCTTGCCCGCCTGTCAGTTAGGACTTAAATCGGCCCGGGAGGCAGAATGTTTTATACTGCCACAGATAGGTGGTTTTGTTGGAGCAGATACGATTGCTGCTTTACTGACCATTCCTGAAAGGGAGAATATTAATTATTTATTAGTTGATATTGGTACCAATGGAGAGGTAGTACTCAATAAGAAAGGACAAATGTGGGCTGCGTCGGCCGCTGCCGGTCCCGCCTTTGAAGGTGGTGGAATTAGCTGCGGCATGAGAGCCAGTGAAGGTGCCATTGATCGCGTTTATCTGGGAGAGGACGGTAGGCTGGAATACAATGTACTTGGTCATAAATTACCCCGGGGACTATGTGGATCAGCTGTTATAGACCTCTTGGCCTGTCTTTTGGAAAAAGGGCTTATAGACCATAATGGTACCATTAGCACTCAGGATTTACCTCAAAACCAGGCTAGCAGTCGTGGAGACCAGATAGTTCTGATGTCTGAAGAGGAAACCGGAAATGGATTAAAAATATTTATCGACCAGGAAGATATCAGGCAGGCACAGCTGGCCAAAGCCGCGATTCGTTCTGCAATTGATGTTTTGTTGGATGAGGCGTCAATGGAGTATAAGGACCTTGATTACATATATCTGGCTGGAGCCTTTGGTAACTACATAAACCCGGTCAGTGCTTTGCGGATTGGGATGCTGCCCCCGGTACCCACTAATGCTATGAAAAATGTAGGTAATGCCGCCGGTCAGGGCGTTATGCAGGCCTTATTATCCTATTCGGCCTGGGAAAGAGCCAAAACCCTGAGGGATCGGACTAGACATATCGAACTGGCTGAGCGTACCGGTTTCCAGGAATTGTATCTTAGCCGGCTAAATTTTTAGTTTGCTTATTAGAGGTTCATAATATTAGGTGAAAAATTAACTTAACTAACTTAACTAGCTCAAACCAACAACGCCTTCAGTATGTGGAATTTCAGGGAACTAATGATAAAGTTTCTTTGAAATATTTGGGATGGATTTTTGCATAATCCTAATATGCATATATAAAAAAGATAAAGGAGGATATAAATGGAATACAAAAACCTGCTGATAGAAAAGGATGGGAATATCGCTGTAGTTAAAATCCACCGTCCTGAACTTAAGAATGCTTTAAACCTTCCGTTGCTGGAATCAATAGGAAATGCCTTTGCAGATTTGGAACAGGATACGGATATAAATGCAGTAGTACTTACCGGCAGTGATGAAGTCTTTTGTGCTGGGTTCGACATGAACACCCTAATGGATTTGGGACAAGAAAAAATGCCCAAGGTAGATATAATTGAAAGGGCATTTTTGAGTGTTCTGCGTTATCCCATGCCGGTTATAGCAGCTGTGAGCGGACCTGCTATAGCAGCGGGCTTTGACATCATGGTTTTGGCTGATATTAGGGTCTTTTCGGAAACTGCTAAAGTGGGTCAATCGGAAATAAGATGGGCTGTGACCCCTTTAAATGATCCCCTGTGGAAAATTATTGGCATGGGCCGGGCAAAAGAGGTAACTATGACGGGGAGGATTTATGGTGCATTGGAAGCTAAGGATATGGCTCTGGCCAATTACGTTTATCCAGTAGACCGTTATCTGGAAGAAGCCAAAATATTGGCCAGGAAAATAGCATCATTCGATCGCCAAGCCCAAAAAGCTAATAAGGATCAAACCAACCGGATACCGGGGATGGATACTGAAGCAGCTATACGCACTCAAATTTGGGGTTTTAGAAACTTCGCGGGCAGTGATGAAATGATAAGAAGGATGTCAGAGTTTTTGAACCAGGGGAAGAAGCAGCAGTAGAAATGGTAAGCTGAGAAAGAGGGTTGTATAATGAAATTAGAGGGTAAGATAGCATTAATTACCGGTGGAGGTACTGGCATCGGAAAAGCTGCAGCGCAGATTTTTGCAGACCAAGGAGGTATTAGCATTGTTGCCGGGAGACGTATAGCACCTTTGGAAGAAACTGTAGCTGAAATTACCAAGTCTGGCGGAAAAGCAATGGCTTTTCCCACAGATGTAAGTAGCATTGAAGATATTGCCAAATTGAGGGATATGATTAAGGAAAAATATGGCAGGCTGGATATTTTGGTTAATAACGCGGGATCTTCTCTGTTTAAATCATTTTTGGATACCACCTTGGAGGATCTGGATCGCTTGTATCAGGTCGATCTGCGCAGCGTATTTTTGGTCTCCCAATATATGGTTCCGTTAATGAAAGAAGGCGGGAGTGGAAGTATCATTAATGTTTCATCTATACTCGGAGTGCTGGGGGGAAAAAAAGTAAGTGCTTATTGTGCTATGAAGGGTGGAGTAGTCCAGTTAACCAAGGCCTTGGCCGCCGAATTAGGACCGGATATCAGAGTTAACTGCCTATGTCCGTCTCATATTGTTACTGATATGATGGAAGTAGAAATGCAACGTCTTGAAGCAGCCGGAAAAATCGAGCAACTGAACAAATTGTTTCCTATGAAAAGGGTTGGTTATCCAAAGGATATGAAAGGGATTCTGCTGTTTTTTGCCAGCGAAGACTCAGCTTGGCTTACAGGTAATATTTTCATGGTTGATGGTGGATTGTCCTGTTACGTTTAATGATTTTTTAGGGGGTTCATTTTAATGCTGCTGGATTACCATATTCATGCTTTAGCACATGGGGAATACGAGTATTCATGGAGTTGGATGGCCCAGTTTTTAAATACTGCTCGCAAAAGACAGCTTATAGAGATAGGCTTTACCGAACATGACGAATACAGCTGCAGAATCGATTTTAACTCACTGGAACGTATTCGACAGGAGAATGAGGATATTACCGTTAAAATTGGACTGGAAGTAGATTATTGGGCAGGTCGGGAAAAGCATATAAGGCAAATACTGGCTCGATATCCCTATGATTATGTTATAGGTTCCATCCATTACATAGATGGTTGGGCTTTCGATCATCCTGACTATAAGGATCAATTTGAACATATTGATATTGATGAGATTTATCAACGTTATTTTGAACTGGTAGACAGCCTGGTTAAGTCAGAATTATTCACGGTTATTGGTCATATCGACCTGATAAAAAAATGGGGGCATAGACCAGTTAAGTACCATATGAGCTACTATCTAAAAAATGTATTGAAAAGTATTAAAAAATCAGATCTTACTGTAGAGATTAACAGTGCCGGGTTAAGAAAACCGGTAGCTGAAATATATCCCGGGCAGGAGATACTGGAGTTAATGGCCAGGATGAGAATCCCGATCACTCTAGCTTCTGATGCCCATCACCCTTCGGAAGTTGGCGAAGGACTAAGAGAAGCCGCCTATCTAGCATGGAAAGCAGGTTATCGGGAAATAGCCACATTTAACCGGGGTAGCAGAATAATGCTGCCATTGGTGCTTGAAAAATGAATTAATCTGTATTGATTCTGTATAATGTAATATATTTAATTAGAAAATAACTTCTTGGGGATGAAGGCTTAAGGTTAGCGCAGGGGGCAAGGCGATAAATTTTATGGCATCATAAGGAGATGGAAGAGTGGCAAGCATCGCAATATTGGTCATCAGTCTGGGTATAATTCTGGTTGGGGCCGAAGTTTTCGTAAATGGTGTTGAATGGCTGGGAAAAAAGCTAAATCTTTCAGAAGGTGCAGTAGGCAGTGTACTGGCAGCAGTTGGTACAGCTCTGCCTGAAACTCTGATACCTATAATTGCCATAGTATTTAGCAGTGGTTCCACCGGACATGATATCGGGATAGGAGCAATCCTGGGAGCACCTTTGATGCTATCTACCCTGGCCATGTTTGTGACTGGTTCTGCCGTGGTGTTATTCAGGCGCAAGAGGACATTTGGAACAAAAGTTGTCGCTGATTATTCCAGTATGTCTAGAGACCTGAAATTTTTTATTATGGTGTATGCTGCGGCTGTGCTAGCCGGGCTTATTCCTCCTGAATACCGGATGGGGCAGATTGTTATCGGTGCAATTCTGGTTTTATCCTATTGCGGGTATGTTTACATCACGTTAGCCGAAGAAAGGGATATACACTCAGACCATGAGTTGCCTAAATTCTATTTAGCGCGAAATAATCCTTCGCCTGTCCTGGGGTTAGTGTTACTTCAGGTTCTTATTGCTCTAAGTTTAATTATTCTCGGGGCCCATATGTTTGTTAATTCTGTTACGCAAGTAGCTGAAATGTATTTGGTTCCGGCATTTGTACTGGCCCTTATTATTACTCCGGTTGCTACCGAACTACCTGAAAAATTTAACAGTGTAATCTGGATATCAAGAAATAAAGACACTTTAGCTCTTGGTAATATAACTGGTGCGATGGTGTTTCAGAGTTCTCTAATACCAGCCTTGGGGATATTCCTAACCCCCTGGCAGCTAAGCAGCAGTGCTTTGATTGTAGCCTTGCTGGCTATAGCCTCAGCAACTTTTATTTACCTGGAGCTCAGAAAGAAGAAACATATATCGGCACCGATATTGTTAATGGGTGGTTTTTTCTATGCCCTATTTATCTATTTAGTGTTCCAGGGGATTATTAATTAAACCATCATGGCCGGAACACAACCACTAATATTAAACTGGCTTACGGGTGGGGATGAAGGCGTAAGACCGCTTGGGGCCGGTCTTAAGCCTTCATCCCCATAGAATAATTTCTAGTTAACCCAAGATATTGTATGATATTCTAAACTAGTATTCTGAATAAAACAAAGGAAGTGGAAACAAATGGTTGGTAGAGTTAATCCCTATGATAAAGCCCATGAACTGGCTCGTGCCATAAAGGAAAGCGATATTTTTCGAAGTTATATAGCAGCTAAAAATGAGATTGAAGAAAAACCTGAATATAAAGAAAAGATATATAAGTTGCGCGAAAAACAAATAGAAATTAACCGGGCCCAGGTATTAGGGGAAGAACCTGCTCCTCAATTGATGCAGGAACTGACTTTGGAATTTGCTAAACTAAACCAAAAGAAAGAGATAGCCAGCTTCTTTGAAGCAGAAGGTAAATTTATGCAAATGTTTAACGATGTACAGGAAATTATTCAAAAGAGCATTCAGGATGATCTAGGGGAGTAGTTTTCCATCTTCATGATTGGTTTTCGAAAAGCTTATATCATTAATAAATAAGTTAGGTACCTGGTGCCTAGCTTATTTATTTTATAAACAAGGATTTTGCAGTTAGGTAGTATCAAAAATTCTGGTTATAGTATATTTGCTTATGCAATATATAGTAGAATAACATCCGCCTTGCTGTTATATGTGGGATAACCTGACTTAATAGGAGTTATGCAAAAATCTAACCTATAATCGCTGGGAATTAGTATTGGAAAAGCGGTTAGCACAGTAAATAATTCCAATGCTGGCAGTCGTAGAATGTTAGGATTGGTCTGTAATATTGTATGTAAGAATGAATACAATATATCTGACCAAAAAGCATTTACATCGGGGGATATTTCGATAATAATTGGGATGGCGATTTACTGATTAATTCCAAAGGGGGAAGAGAAATAATGTCATATGTTAATGATTTAATGAGAAAAGTTATCCAGAGAAATCCTAATGAACCCGAATTTCTACAGGCTGCCAGAGAAGTGTTGGAGTCACTGGAACCAGTTATGGAAAAACATCCAGAATATGTCGATACCGGGCTTTTTGAAAGAATAGTAGAGCCTGAAAGACAGATTATTTTCAGGGTTCCCTGGATAGATGATAAAGGAGAAGTACAGGTCAATCGTGGATTCAGGATCGAGTTTAGCAGCGCTATCGGACCGTACAAAGGGGGACTAAGGTTTCATCCTTCGGTAAATTTAAGTATTATAAAATTCCTGGGTTTTGAACAGATTTTCAAGAATTCTTTAACCGGATTGCCGATTGGTGGCGGTAAGGGGGGGAGTGACTTTGACCCCAAGGGAAAATCTGATGAGGAAGTTATGAGATTCTGTCAGAGTTTTATAACTGAGCTATACAGGCATATTGGTGCTGATACCGATGTGCCCGCCGGTGACATAGGTGTAGGTGGCCGTGAAATTGGTTATATGTTCGGACAATACAAGAGAATCGTGAATCGCTACGAAGGTGTATTAACTGGAAAAGGTTTGAGCTGGGGAGGAAGTTTGGCACGTACCGAAGCTACTGGTTACGGTTTGGTATACTTCGTAGATGAAATGCTAAAAATCAGAGGTGAATCATTTGCCGGCAAGCGGGTGGTGGTATCTGGATCAGGAAATGTTGCCATTTATGCAGCCCAGAAGGTCAAAGAACTTGGTGGTGAAGTAGTAGCCATGAGTGATTCCAATGGCTATTTTGTAGATGAAAAAGGAGTAAACCTGGATACTGTAAAACTGCTTAAAGAAGTGCAGAGAAGAAGATGCAAAGATTATCTGGCCCTGCATGATAATGCTGCCTATTATGAGGGATGCGACGATATATGGAATGTACCCTGCGATATAGCCCTGCCCTGCGCCACTCAGAATGAAATCAATGAACAGGCAGCCAAAACACTGGTTGCCAATGGATGCATAGCAGTAGCTGAAGGTGCTAATATGCCCTGTACTCCAGAGGCGGTAAAAGTATTCCTGGACAATAAAGTGTTGTTTGGACCGGGAAAAGCTGCTAACGCCGGCGGAGTTGCAGTATCGGCATTAGAGATGTCACAAAACAGTATGCGGTATTCATGGACCTTTGATGAGGTGGATGCCAAATTAAAAGATATAATGGTTAACATCCATAGGAAAGCCTATGAAGCTGCCAATGAATATGGTCATAATGGCAATCTGGTTGTAGGAGCAAACATAGCTGGTTTCCTAAAAGTTGCTGATGCCATGTATAGCCAAGGTATAGTGTAAAAGAACTAATATTAAAACAATACCAAGTTATTTCTTTGTCGGGGGAATCCATGGAGGTTCTCCCGACTTGTTTTTTAGTGTCCAAATAAATAGCAAAAAATTCCTGCATCTGTAGTAGCCAAATCGGGATTAAAGCCTAACTATTATTAAGGTGGGTTTATAGATGCTGTCTTTACAGGCGTCTCCTTTACTGTATAAATCAAATCTATGTTATAATGTCAATTGCATGAAAGGTTAAGGTTAATTGAGGAGGGATCTGTTCGTGAAAAAAAATACTATACTGCTTGTGGTTCTGGCTATGGTGTTATTCCTGGCCGGGTGTGGCAATACCCCTTCTACGGATGAATATGCAGGGGAAGTCAATGGAGTTAAAATTACTCAAGCTCAATACCAGGAACGCTATGAGCTTTTGCAGGCCAGTTATAAAATGCAGATGGAATCTAGTGGTGAGACAGTAGATGAGATACCGGCTGATGTTTTAACAGAGCTGGAAAACCGTGCGTTTTATGATTTGGTATATCAGCAACTGCTTATGGAGGAAGCCCGGGAACGGGGAATCGAAGTAAGTGATGAAGAGTTGAATCAAGTTATAAGTGATTTCAAAAAAATGCAGTTACAGGATAATGAAGAGAACTACCAAAAGTTTCTTCAGCAGACCGGACTGGATGAGGAGAAATTCCAATTCGAAATGAAAATTGAGGAACTTGTTGCTAAAATTCAGGAACAAGTTACTGATAAGGTTGGTGTGAGTGAAGAAGAAGCTCAAACTTATTACCAGCAAAATCAAACAATGTATAAACAACCGGCGGGTATGCGCATTTATCATATTCTGGTCGATAATGAGGAATTGGCTCGCCAAATACTAGGAAAATTAAATTCCGGGGATGATTTTTCTAGGCTTGCACAGGAGTATTCAACTTGTGGCAGTGCAAGCCAGGGCGGTGATTTAGGAGTAGTGAATGAGACCACTTCTTTTGTACCTGAATTTCTAACTGCCGCTTTAAAACTGGAACCTGGTCAAACAACTACAGATCCAGTAAAAACTGAATTTGGCTATCATATTATAAAAGCGGGAGACAAGCAGGAAGAATCCATCCTGGATTTTTCTTCCGTTAAGAACAGTATCTTGCTCCAATTGCAGCAAGAAAAAGAAATTCAAACCTTCAATGATTTTGTGGAAGAATTAAAGAATACAGCGGATATTAAAGATTATCGTGATACTAAGAAATGAGCACCTATATAACCCACTCTTTACTCGAGTTTATCATTTAAAGCTTTGACATTCACATTAAAAAGCACTCTCAAGAGTGCTTTTTAATATTCAAGCATAATTATTATTAAGTCTTTAATGTAGCCAACAATTGAACTGGGATAACATTTCGTTGTGTATTATTCACTATTATAATATAATAATGATAATTATTATCATTATTAAGAGAGGTATTTATCTATGGATCTTATCAACACCAAGCTGAAGGAAAACAGTTACCGTCTTACTGGTCAGAGAAAAGCTGTTCTGAATGTGATGTTGGGAAATAAAGGCAGGCATCTATCGGCAGAAGAAGTATTGTGGGAAGCTAGAAAAATATTTCCTAACATTGGTATTGCTACGGTGTATAGAACTTTGGAAAAACTAGCTGGTCTGGAAATCTTGTACAAGTCCATGTTTGAAGGCAATAAGTACCGGTATGAATTGGCCGAAAACGAAAAGCATCACCACCACCATGTATTGTGTCTGGCCTGTGGGCGGATATCTGAAGTGTCTGGGGATTTGCTGAATGAACTGGAAAATGAGCTGTATGATAAGGGATATAAAATTATCGATCATGAATTGAAATTTTATGGCTATTGTCCTCTTTGTAATAAAGAATAATAAATACTCTTTCTGATGATTTCGTATCATTATCTTAGGACAAGTGTTTTAATAATAGTTTAAGAGGAGATAACATGTATTTTGTATCTGTAGAGCATTTGGATCGACTTACCTTTAGTTATTAAAATCAGGGGGCGGGCTTATGACAATAGTTATGATAGGAAACCCGAATGTAGGCAAAAGTCTGGTACTGAACCGCCTTACCGGGAGTAATTTTATTGTTTCCAATTATGCGGGTACTTCACTGGAGATTAGTGAGGCTATACTTAATTTACCTAACCATAAAACAAGAATAATCGATACTCCCGGTGTATATTCTATGTTTTCCATAGGTCAGGATCAGCAGATAATCAAGAATTTACTGGAAAAAGAAAAACCGGAATTGATTATAAACGTCTTGGATGCTACTAATCTGGAACGAAATTTACTACTAAGCTTTGAGCTAAAGGAGCTTGGTATACCTATGCTTCTGTTGGTAAACCAGATTGACCGGTCAAGAAGAATTGGACTGCAAATTCAGCGAGACCGCCTGGAGAATATAATAGGAGCGCCCGTGGTATTCTTTTCTGCCGTTACTGGAGAAGGTTTACTGGAATTGATGCAGATATTGGAAAAGGATAATACTGAAATCAACCAACCTAGCAGTATAGAAACATTTATCAAGCAGGAGAAATGCGGGAAGTGTGCTTTTCAATGCAGTAGCTGTTCCATTGAAGCAGAAAGTTGTTTGAGTTCAGAAGATTTTAGAAGGGCCGAAATGGCTAGATATACTGCTCAACTGACCGTCCATAAACAGAATGAAAACCAGCGTTATTGGATGGATAAAGTAGAAAAAGTATTGGATCGACCCTTATCGGGTACCTTCATTTTACTAGCCCTGGTATTCCTAAGCTTTGTTATACTGTTAAAATTTATTGAATTAAGCGAAGGACCTATAAGTGCTCTTCTATATCCAGTAAACCTTATAATAGAAAGTTTTATTGCCAATCTATTGCCGCCGGGGATATTGAATAATGTGCTGTCTAAAGCTATTCCAGAAGGAATTATTATACCTTTTACCATTATTATGCCGGCTATGTTAATGGTTAGTTTTTTGATGTCTATCCTGGAGGATACTGGCTTGCTGCCCCGCTATTCAGTGGCTTTGGAGAGGGTAGGACGATTATTCGGAGTATCAGGACAGGCAGTAATTCCACTGTCATTAGGCTTTGGATGTAGAACTCCTGCAGTACTGGCAACCCGGCTAATGCCAACTATGGGAGAAAGATTTATTGTAATAACTATTCTCAGTATTGTTATACCCTGTGCTGCTACTATTGGGGTTATGGCAGCTGTGATTACAGCATTTCATGCTTCATTGCTGGTTTTGCTTATTACCATGTTAACCGTATTAATGGTTTTGGGTTTTATTCTAAGTCGTAAGATGCCCAAGGAAGAAGTTTTTGTATATGAACTTCCACCTTTAAGAATTCCGGAAAAAGCAAATGTTTGGAAGAAGGTCAGGCTTAGGTTTTCCGGATTTTTTTCGGAAGTACTGCCTTTGATACTGGTAATGAACATAATCATTAGAGCTTTAATGGAATCAGGGTTTTTTGAATTGTTTCATTCCATGGAGAAATTTACCCAGGCATTTTTTGGTATCCCAGCCGATGCCTTTGTAGCGGTACTGGTTACCATGTTTCAACGCTACCTGGCTCCTCTGGTTTTGTTAAATATAAATCTTAGTCCAAGAGAGGCCACTATTGCAATTGCTATGATTTCTTTATCGCTTCCCTGCCTACCAGTAATGGTAATGACAATCAGGGAAATCGGTGCGCCAGGATTAGCTAAAATATTGATAATGGCACTTATTACTTCCTTTTTAGTTGGTACCGGGTTGAATCTAATATTACCAGGGTAGGAGGGCAATTATGTATTTAAAAGACATGCAAACTGGCCAGAGTGGACAGGTAGTAAAAATTACCAAAGGACATGCCGCTGAAAGGCGTTTATTTGAAATAGGTTTGGTGCCAGGAGCGAATGTAGAGGTTATTTCCCGTCATCCCTTTAAAGGACCCCTGTTACTGCAGGTTGGTAACGCAAGATTAGCAGTGGGGCAAGGTATTGCTGAGGCTGTAGAGGTGAAGCTGAACGAAAGCTAAGGGTGTAAGGTATGATGTTTTGGAGAATCACTAATAATATGCAAAGGTTTTCTATTAGTGGTTATATTTAATTATTAGACGTATAATCTGCAGTTATGATAAAATATATTCGAAATTACGTTGCTTAGGGAGCAGTGGAGGGCATTAAGTATGTTAAAACTTGAAAACCTATTTATGACAGTCGATGGAGAAAATGGAACCGGTAGGGAAATAATCCGCGGCTTAAACCTTGAATTTGAAAAAGGCAAGATATATGCTATTACTGGGCCAAATGGCGGTGGCAAAACCTCTATCGCAAAATTAGTAATGGGTATATTTAAACCCAACAGCGGTCAAATATACCTTAACGATGAAGACATTACCAATCTTAGTATTAGTGAAAGGGCGCATCGGGGTATTATTTATGCCTTTCAGCAACCTCCTCGCTTTAAAGGCCTGACTATTGAAGACCTGATTAAGATTGCTAGACCCGGCATAGATCAGATGGCTTTAAGAGGTACTATGCGAGATGTTGGTCTGTGCCCGGAAGATTATTTGCTCAGGGATGTAGGACCAGGATTAAGCGGGGGAGAAATGAAGCGAGTTGAGATAGCTCAGGTTTTGGCCAGAAACGCAGAAGTTACCATATTCGATGAACCGGAAGCCGGTGTAGATTTATGGACCATTCAAAAGTTGATAGGGATTATTTATGGCAGGTTTAAAGATAACCCGGATTCCACCACTATTATAATTACCCATAATGAAAATATACTGGGCATATGTGACGAGATAATTGTAATTGAGAATGGTTTGGTACAGGCGCGAGGAACACGGGAAGAGATATGGCCTTTGATTAAAGACGATGTAGAATGCAAAATGAAAGAACAGTGTGGAGAGTTGTTAACTTATGAAATTAAATAATTTGAGTCTAGATTTATTAAGTACTATAAGTAATCTTACTAAAATGCCTGATGGTGCAGCAAATATAAGGTTAGATGGAGAAGCTGTGGTTCGTAGTTCCTCTGCCAATGTTAACATTACTCCTAGAGAAGATGGGCAGGGGTTTATTCTGGAAGTAAAACCTAATACCATCGGGGAGACAGTTCATGTGCCGGTCTTGCTCACCAAAGCGGGTCTGCAGGAGACGGTTCTCAATACTTTTATTATTGGCGAAAATTCCGATATTACCATAATAGCTGGTTGCGGTATTCATAACCCCAGTCATGCTGACTCCAGACACGACGGTGTTCATGAGTTTATAATAAATGCCGGAGCCAGTTTGAAATATATTGAGAAACATTATGGTCAGGGACTAGGGAAGGGTAAGAAAATAATGAACCCTACTACCAAAATTACCCTCCATACTGGGGCATCAGCCGAATTGGAGATGACTCAGATAAAAGGGGTAGATGATACTTTCCGTTCAACCATAGCCAATATTGAAGATAAAGCCAGCTTGAAGATTGTGGAGAGACTAATGACTGATGGAGAGCAGACCGCCAAATCCGATGTACAGTTAAACATTATCGGAAAAGGCGGCAGCGGCCAGATATTATCCAGATCAGTAGCACGAGATAAGTCGGTCCAGATATTTAGGGCCGCATTGGTAGGGCGGGTAGAATGTATCGGGCATGTAGAATGCGATTCTATAATAATGGATAAAGCTCGTGTAAGTTCCATTCCCGAGTTAGTGGCAGAGGACTCTGAAGCGGTATTGACCCATGAGGCGGCTATAGGAAAAATTGCCGGTGAGCAATTAATCAAGCTTATGTCCCTTGGATTAACAGAGCAACAAGCCGTTGATGTAATTTTGGATGGTTTTTTGCGTTAGGACAGGCATTTAAAGAGCAATATATAGATGGGTTGGTGGATGTATGAATCTTAACCTGTTCAAGACTTATGTCCGGGTGGTTGAAACCCAGAATTTATCACGTACAGCTATAGAGTTTGGCTTGTCTCAACCTGCAATAACCAAGCAGATACAAGCCTTAGAAGATATTTATGGAGTATTATTACTAGAACGCTCCGGCAGAAGATTAAAGACCACCGAAGCTGGAGAAGCTTTATATCACTGTGCCCGAGATATTATTAAGGCAGTTGAAAAATCAGAAACCATCATGGAAGAGGTGGTGGAAAGTCGTAAAGGCTATATTTCCCTGGGAGCCAGCACCATACCGGGAGAATACATACTGCCTATTTTGATAAAAAACTTTAAGGACAGTTATCCGAATATAAGAATTAGTATGGATATAGGAGATACTGAAAGAATATTTAACAAGGTAGCTGAAAGAGAATTGGATTTGGGAGTGGTCGGGGCTTGGTATAATAACCGTAAGGTAGATGGATTTCCTTGGGTTGAGGATCAATTGGTTATTGCAGTACCTGATAACCATAGGATGGCGGTCAGGGAGAGTATTAAAATATCAGAACTGGCCTCCGAAAGATGGGTATTTAGGCAAAAAGGATCCGGAACCAGAAAGGTTGCCGAGGAATTAATTATCGGCAGCGGATTGAAGATGGATGATATCAATATTTATATGGAGGTAGGCAGTACAGAGGCAGTGTTAGCTACTGTTGAAGCAGGAATGGGAATATCTTTGGTATCGGATTGGGCTATTCAGAGAATGGATCCGCATCGTAAGATAGTAAGCGTACCTATAAATAATCAGGGGGCTCGGCGCTACTTCTATATAATATATCCTCATCAGAAGAAGAGGCGCAAATCGGTTGTACAGTTTATGGAATTCTTGAAAAATATACCCGGTATCAAATAAAAAATCATAAATAAGTTGGGTACCTGACCCAACTTAATATTTTTATTTTAAATTATAGATGATTTGTATATAATATATCTGTTTGGATAATTAATCGGGGAGGATTAGCAATGTTACCGTTACCTAAAAAATATTTCGTTACCGCAGCGGCTGCAGAAGGAGACACCGAACTTACTGCTTTTGATGGAGCTTTATTAAAAGCACGGGTAGGAAATACCAATTTGTTAAAAGTCAGCAGTATTTTGCCTCCAGGCTGTGTATATGATCCAGAGCTGGTAATACCGGAAGGTTCTTTGTTACCCATCGCATATGGGGATATTATCTGTGACGAACCTGGTACTAAAATAGCGGCAGCAGTATCGGTAGGAATCAAAAAAGACAGTTTTGGTGTAATTATGGAATACTCTGGAAAATGCAGCAAGGAAGAAGCTGAGAAAATGGTAAGCGATATGGTTAAAGAAGCCTTTAGAATTCGAGGTTTGGAGTTAGAAGAAATAAAGCTTGCTTCTGCTGAGCACGTGGTCGAGAAAATCGGATGTGCCTTTGCAGCCGTGCCCTTGTGGTATTAAGACACTCTAAAGTATATTAATTTGAAAAAGGGAGGAACTTTGTTTGGAATTGTGGGTTACAGAATATCAGACACCAGCTATAGGATTTAGCTGTAAAAGTACAGAAACCCTGAGAGTGGAACAGACTCCATTTCAACATCTTTCAGTTATTAATACCGAGCAGTTTGGTAACATGCTGTTACTGGACGGTATGGTGATGACTACCGAAAAGGATGAATTTGTATACCATGAGATGATAAGTCTGATAGCATGCAATTCACATCCCCGGCCGGAAAATGTTCTAATAATAGGTGGGGGAGATGGTGGCACCTTAAGAGAAGTAGTTCGCCATCCAGCCGTTAAACAGGGTACTTTGGTAGAGATAGATGAAAGAGTGGTGCAGGCATCGCGCGATTTCTTCCCTTCTTTATCATCTGCCTTTGAGGATGTCAAGAGCCAGGTGCTTATAGACGATGGAATTAAATATGTCCAAGAACATAAGAATTTATATGACATAGTAATTGTTGATTCAACCGATCCGGTGGGACCTGCAGTAGAATTGTTTTCAAAATCTTTTTATGAAAACGTATTCCAAGTATTGAAAGATGACGGTATGCTAGTGGTTCAAAGTGATTCACCTTATTATCATCCCGATGTGGTGCGGATGGCATTTAATGGCATAGCTGATCTTTTTCCTATAACCAGACTGTATCTGGCCAATATTCCTACGTACCCCAGCGGCTTATGGAGCTTTACCATTGGATCAAAAAAATATGATCCGCAAAAATTGGTGCAAGAGTATGATAAGGGATGCCGTTACTATACTCGTAATCTGCACCAGGCTGCATTTAATCTGCCAGCCCTAGTCCAGCAAATAATATCGAGTGAGGAATAGGCAAGGAATATGGAAAAACAAATAATTAGTCTTATCGAACAAAAGGCAGTCTTTATGGCTGCCTCTAATAAATTTGAACTGTGTGACAAAGTACTGCTGGGAATTCCATTTGATGCTACTACCAGTTTCAGACCCGGTACCCGTCTGGCTCCTTACCGCATCAGGGAAGTCTCTGAAGGGATCGAAGAATACAGCCTGTACCAGGATAAATCCTTGGAAAATCTGGACTTCTATGATGCGGGCGACATTGTACTACCGTTTGGTAATGTTACCGAGTGTTTGCAGCGAATAGAGAAGGTTTGTAAATGGTTTTTAAGCCAAGGGAAAAAAGTGTTTTCTATCGGAGGAGAGCATCTGGTCTCATGGCCGCTTATCAAGTCCTATTATGAATACTATCCTGATTTGGTAGTTCTGCAGTTGGATGCCCATGCTGATTTAAGGGAAGAATATCTGGGAGAAGCATTGTCACATGCTGCAGTTATGCGGCAGGCAGTTGAACTGCTGGGGCCAAACCGGGTTTTTCAGATGGGTATACGTTCCTGTACCAGAGATGAGTTGAGTTATGCACATAAAAACACCCAACTATATGCTGATGTATTATTGGATGTGATCAATGAAGTAAAAGAGAAAATCCAGGGACGGCCAGTTTATTTTACCCTGGATATTGATGTTATAGATCCAGCCTATGCCCCAGGTACCGGGACACCTGAAGCGGGAGGATTTTCGTCCCGGGAAGTATTAAAACTAATGCATGAATTACAAAGCCTTAATGTAGTAGGCTTTGATGTGGTCGAAATCTCTCCCCCCTATGATACTGCAGATATTACATCCATCCTGGGGGCCAAAATAATACGGGAAGCTTTGTTGGCATATTAATTGACAGTGGGGCTCGTCCCCACTGTCATCTTTTTAGTAGAGGGTCAGACGGTTAGAATATACATATATTATATTGCTGTTGGGTTTTCTATTATAAGTAAATAAATCCACTAATAGATCAAGTACTTTATCCATTTCTTCCTCAGTATTAGTACATTCTTCACTTAATTCTACTTCGAAAACAGATACTGAGCTTTCCAACCAGTTTAGGAGTTTCAGTTCCTGCATGCCTTCACCCAGGAATTCTAATTCGGATACCGGCATGGAAAAGGGTGCCCGGGGCTTGCTTTTGATATGGGTTTCCAATTTTTCAATAAAATACTTCAGTAGTGCTTCCTTCTCTGGGTCAATTACATACTGGAATAAAACTTCATAAAGGTTTTGCACCAGTAAAATGGAAGTGGTATTAGGCAGCATTATGTGCTGTTCCTGTTGTAAATAATTAAGCTGAAATTTCTTGGTTTCCTGCAAAATCAATCACTCCTAATCCTGAATTTATTAAATTTTACCTGTTTACTCCCTTTTTAACAACCAAGCCCATAATCCATTACTCCATGTTAGTGAAAGTATTGCCTAGTTTCTGTGCCCATCATATCCTCATGAATGGACTAAATTAGCATGCCACTAGATGGTGTATGGGCTAAACTATCTTATTGCTTTCTAGTATTATGCGAAGTACTGAAATTATAATCCTAAATACTATTTTTACTAGATACGCGTCGGATGCTATTGTTGCAGCATTATCATGCAGTGGTCGGAGTAGTCAGCCTTATATTAGTATAACCCCCCATGGTCGAGGGCTACAACCACTTATGTAATTTGCCTGGGGTGTGGACCAAGGGGACGGTTCTTGTGGGGTGAACCTATCAGTCTGAAAAAATGGGTTTATGCAAGTTTATGTT
>CAZXIR010000002.1:25277-44133 GCA_964640845.1 uncultured Syntrophomonas sp. | reverse complement strand
AAATAAAGAGAAATTCATTAGTATTGCTTGTATCTTAATATCATCTACTAATCTTGTAAAGGGGTTATTTTCGACTGCGTTTTATATTAACTGCAAAATATTTGAACTCCCCCTCCACCGGAGCGCAGGGTTTGTATACAGTAACCTCCACGGTTTCTGCCAAATATTGGTCAAGTATCAGGTCACAAATGTTTGTGGCCAGAGTTTCAATTAAATTAAATGACTCGTTTTCTACCAGCTTTTGTACCTTATAGAAAACATCCGCATAATCGACGGTATAATGGAGGTCGTCTTGGGCTGCCGCATCTTTCAGGTCTTTATCCATAATAATATCTATTTCAAATCTTTGGGGAGTATTTTTCTCTGCTTCTAATACTCCGTGTTGGCCATAAAAAACTAATCCCCGAGCGATTATTTTATCCATTGTAGCGTACCACGGCATCTACTATTTCTGCAACCCGGCAACTTTCCTTAACATCATGGACCCTGATTATGTCTGCTCCATTCATTATGCTTGCCGCCATCAGCCCTAGGCTGCCCTCCAGTCGCTCATCTACCTCCAGGTTAAGGGTCCGGCCAATAAATGATTTCCGCGATGCTCCTACCACAACTGGAAAGCCCATACTCTTAAAGGCTGATAATTGCCTTATAATTAAGAAATTTTCACTGGGACTCTTGCCAAATCCAATTCCTGGGTCGACCATGATTTTATTAGCTGCTAATCCGGCATTTTCTAAACTTTTTACCGAATCCGATATTTCACGGACTATATCCGAAATAATATCTTCATAAGCCTGTCCTTGATTAATCTGTAGTCTATTATGCATCAGTATTACTGCTGCTTGTTTTTCAGTCAGAACCGACAGCATTTGACTATCTAATTGCAAATTGCCAATATCGTTTATGATATGAGCACCATTATCCAAGGCCGCCTTGGCCACCGAAGCCCTACAGGTATCAACTGATATGGTAATATCTTGAGCAGCCAGAATCTTAACCACCGGCAACACCCTTTGTAATTCCTCTTCCTCATCTACCATAGTTGAATCAGGGCGGGAAGATGCTCCCCCGATATCAATTATATCTGCTCCCTGTTCCATCATCTCATAGGCATGACGAATCGCTCGCTCAGAGTCCAGATACTTGCCTCCATCAGAGAATGAATCTGGGGTAACATTTAAAATTCCCATTATAATGGTTTTTTTTCCCATCTCCAGTTCTTTGCCATTGGCCAATTTTATGATTCTTGATTCAGTTTCCAGATTATCTAAAAGGTTTTTTATCTCCCCGGCCAATTTGCCCAACCCCAGAGGTTGCTTTTTTAATTTATCTATCAGTAATTGATATTGTCTCAGAGTACCCATTAACAAAACGTCGGTACTCTTCTTGTCAACGATTGCTTCTCTGGCTATAGCGGCTTCCCCTCCCCGGGATAACATTTCCTGCTTAATAATATTAGCAGCCGGCGCACTTATATTTTTTAGTTTTATGCATCGGTGAACCGCCTTGGGTACCATATAGGTATAACTTACCGGGTCTGAACCTATTTCTCCTAGAAATAATCTCGCTTCTTGCTGGTTAGTAATATTTACTACATGATGCCCGTGCATTATTATCCTCCATTTGGCAAATCAACATGTTTAATATTCTAAATTCCAGATAGTATTTTTCTTGTATCATTTTTCTACTCTTTTCAAAAACGCTGATCTCTTAATTAGCCCCCAAGGTACCTATATTATATTAAAAGAAGAACTAAAAATACTACTGAACCCTTAGAATTATTTATTGATATTATAGTATATTTTTACATATTTTTCATATGCAACTTAAAAATGGTATAACAAAAACCGGGCTTACACCCGGTTTTTTTGCATTCTTAAATGATCCATTTGTCAATAGTACGACTATAATCCAGTATTTCTCGTTCCTGAAAAAATAAGCCAATTTCTCTTTGAGCTGCCGCGGGAGAATCTGAACCGTGAATTATATTTTGGTCAACCTTCACCGCCAGGTCACCCCTAATAGTTCCCGGCTCTGCCTCAGCCGGGTTAGTCTTTCCCATTACTAAGCGCATAGTGGCGATTACACCTGTACCCTCCCAAACCATGGCTACTACTGGTCCAGAAGTGATAAAAGCCAGCAAATCATTAAAAAAGGCTTTGCCCACATGCTCAACATAATGCTCTCGAGCCAAATCTTCATCAATTATCATAAATTTCATGGCCTTTAGTTTAAATCCTTTGTTTTCTATTCTGCTAATTATTTCTCCTACCAAAGACCTCTGCACTCCATCAGGTTTGACCATCACAAAAGTCTGTTCCATTTCCATACTCCTCCTGTTGATTGGCAAATATTAATAAGCCTGAATATCGGTACTGGCTTCACTGTTTGGTTCTAATATATCGGCTTCGGCCAGCTGTGCTTGTTGTTCCTGCCCTTCCATGATCTTTAGAAAATCCTGGGCTTCCATAGTCTCGTGTTCTAGCAAGAATTCAGCCACTTGGTGCAATTTTTCCATTTGATCGTTTAATATTTGTTCCGCCTTCTCGTAGCTCTCATGGATATACTTACTGGCTTCTTTATCAATAGCATAGGCTATAGCATCTGAATAATCCCGATCCCTTGAAAAATCCCGGCCCAAAAATACTTCTTCACTTTTGTGCCCAAAGGTGATGGGACCCAGTTCATCTGACATGCCGAATTCTGTAATCATTTTACGAACAATACTGCTGGCCCGCTCCAGATCGTTTTGGGCTCCAGTACTTATATCATTGAGCACCAGGGCCTCCGCAACTCTACCTCCTAAGAGGGTAGTAATTTCATCCAGCAGATGGGATTTGGTTATATAATTACGATCCTCTTCGGGCAACAGGAGTGTATATCCTCCCGCCCTTCCTCGGGGAATGATAGAAATCTTATGCAATTTATCAGTATTAGGAAGCATGTAGCTTACTACCGCATGTCCAGCTTCATGAAAAGCTACCAACCGTTTTTCTTTATCAGATATCACTCTGGTTTTCTTTTCCGGACCAGCAATTACCCGCTCAATAGATTCTTCCATCTCATCCATATATATTTTATTTTTCCCTCGCCGCGCAGCCAGCAAGGCTGCTTCATTAACCATGTTGGCTAGATCCGCTCCGGTAAACCCAGGGGTACGCTTGGCCAGGATTCCCAAATCAACTTCTTCATCGATAGGCTTATCCTTGATATGCACCCTAAGTATCGCTTCCCGGCCTCTAACATCAGGTTTGTCGATCAGTATATGACGATCAAACCGACCAGGCCTTAATAAAGCGGGGTCTAATATATCGGGTCGGTTGGTGGAGGCCATAACAATAATACCTTCATTGGTACTAAATCCATCCATCTCTACCAGCAACTGATTTAGGGTCTGTTCTCTTTCATCGTGCCCACCGCCCAGGCCAGCACCACGCTGTCGCCCCACGGCATCTATTTCATCGATAAATACTATACATGGTGCACTCTTTTTGGCCTGTTCAAACAAATCCCTTACCCGGGCTGCACCGACACCCACAAACATCTCTACAAAATCCGAACCACTGATGGAAAAGAAAGGAACGGCCGCTTCACCGGCTACTGCTCTAGCCATTAGGGTTTTCCCGGTTCCGGGAGCGCCAAATAGCAGAACCCCTTTTGGTATTTTGGCCCCAATCTCCACAAATTTACCAGGATTTTTAAGAAACTCTACTACTTCCTGCATTTCTTCTTTGGCTTCTTCTGCACCGGCTACATCATCAAAGGTTAGTTTTACTTCTTCTCCGGTCATTAGTCGAGCCCGGCTTTTGCCGAACTGCATAACTTTATTCCCGCCCCCTTGAGTTTGATTCATAATAAACATAAGGAAGGCAATTAGCAGCACAATAGGTAATAGAGTACTCAAAAGGGTCATCCATATCGATGGCGGCGGAACTGGCTGGGTAGTATAGTTAACCTTTTTCTCTCGTAGCAAAGCAACAATTTCCGTTTCCTTGGAAACGGTTGCTACATAGTTGGTACCATCTGCTAGTTTGCCGCTGATATTGTACACCAATTCATCTACTTCAACTACTGCTTCGGCTACCTTTCCCTGAGATACTTGGGTATAAAATTCAGGCTCAGTTAAAGTCTTGGCCTGGTCGACGGGAGCCGAGGTTAACTTGAGCGCAAATACCGCTATCATTACAATTAGCACATATATAGCTATATTTTTAAGGGCCCTATCCAAAATTTTTCCTCCCCTTTGGAATATTCAAAATATCCGTCATATTGTAGCATAAACGCGGCTCCTTTTCAATTAAGCACCATAATATGCAGTTTTTTATTTCCGTTTACTTAGTGTTTTCATAACTCTCCCTTCTTATTACCAGAACGTTGGTGGTACTCTCGTCTATCCTAATATTTCGGGATAGACAATGACCTACTACTGCATAAACTTCATCCCTGGAAGCCAGGAGCGGGATGCGGTTTCTTTCCATAAAGGGAATTTTCTTATCGATAAAAAAATCTTTTATTTTTTTTCGCCCCTTCATTCCGGGCAAACTTATTCTATCACCATTTTTCCTGGAACGCAGAAAAGTCTCTGGAGCTAGTTTATCATAATCCAAATACATATCATTACTTATACATTGTTTATATTCTTCGGCAGTAATAACATAAAAATACCATCCATCTCCGGTCTCTTTAATATTAATACCGCCGGGAATTTTTACCGGATAGCAGTACTCAATCTCTGTATCAGGCTTATCTCCAATAATCAATCGATCATAGACTTTCATTACCCAAATGCTTTCCCGGAGTTTAATTCTTTTTGCCGATCCTGGTTTTTGGTTTAAATCCAAAATAAGTTGAATATCCTGCGCACTCCATCCATAACTGCCTTTTAACCAACCTAAAGCAGTTAGTATAATCCTTCTTTGATAAGCCGGATGCAGTTTATCAAATACCTGATTATCAATAACCACCTGTTCCGGGCCCTGACTTAATACAGCAGATGTCATCAATTTTTCGGTTTCTATTTCTATCACTTGGTATTCTTCTCTGGCAATTAATCCCAGATGATTAAGATGGTCTATAATCCTAGGATTATATTCCTTCTGCAGATAGGGGATCAATTCATGCCTCACCCGGTTGCGCTGGAAACGGATGTCGTAATTACTTTTGTCGATGCAATAAGACAGGAAGTTTTCCTCTAAGTAGTTCTCAATATCTGCTCTATTGACCCCCAGCATGGGCCTTACCAGATAGCCGTTGACGGGTAAAATACCTCTTAAGCCTTTAATTCCGCTTCCGCGCAAAAAATGCAGCAAAATTGTTTCCGCCTGATCATCCCGATGATGAGCAGTAGCAACACAATCCGCTTGGAGTTCCTGCTTTAATTGTTCAAAAAACTGATACCGGCAGTCCCGGGCGGCTTCTTCAATACCCTTTTTCTGGTCTCTAGCCACTTTCTCTACGTCCACTATTTGGCAGTAGCAGGGAATTTGCCATTCCTGGCAGAGACTCTGTACAAATTCTTCTTCTTGGCCGGCTTCCGCTCTTAATTGATGATTAACATGGGCAGCGATCAAGTTGATACTCAGTTTAGGAGCCAGATTTTTTAATATATGCAACAGAGCAACCGAATCAGGTCCCCCAGATATCCCTGCAATTACCGTTGCACCTTCACTAAAGAGTTGGTTCTTTACAATATAATCATTTATTCTTTGCAGCATCACGCTATTCTCCCGCTGTTTTTGCCTTATTACCCTTTATAAATATTTAAATATTGTTCTTCTTTTTGTCAGTATTACCTTATCTTGATTGAAATTAACTATAACAGTCCTTAGCGAAAATAGCATCCGGTTCTCTTACGGTAAATTCAAATCCAGATAGGAACAGATCACAGTCATATCATCTTGAGGTTTGCCTCGGCATATACTTAAGGCCCGGTTAATAATCATTTCAGCGATTTTCTGGGGATCCCTGCTGTCTACCTTTGCTAGTAAATCCTGTATCCAATCAGTACCATTTTCATCTTGACCACTGGCGGCAAAATTAATAATTCCATCACTTATCATCACCAGCAGATCTCGGGCCACTAGTCGTCGGTTGTCGGTATAAATATCGATATTTTCTACTATCCCGACTGGTAGAGAACTGGCACTGATTACCTCCACCTGTTGTCCACGTTTCAAGAATGAAGGTACGCTGCCGGTTTTCACAAAATCTACCTCGGCTGTATATAAGTCTATCATAGCTATGTCCATGGTAGCGAAGTTTTCCTTGGTAGACCTTAACAGCAAAGTGGAATTAATGGTACTTAGAGCAATGGATTTATCGAAGCCTGCTTCCATAAGGGTTTCCAACATACGCACTGCAGAACGGCTTTGGGCACAGGCCTCCTCACCCACCCCCATACCATCGCTTAAAGCAATTAGTTCCCTGGTTCCCTGGAGGTTGGCTATGGTATAATTGTCACCGCACACCGTCTCTTTTCCCAACTGAGCTACCCCGGTAGTTACTTTATAAGTGCACGCTCTGGTCAATACAAATTCACAGTTTCCTTTGCCCATAAAACAGGGACAGTTTTTGTCCGCGACTTCCACCTTTTCGCCCAGAGCCGCAGATACTATTGGTACCACCTGGTTTTCACAATACTGACCGTCGGTACATGAATTCATTATGGTTTTTATATACAACTGATCTGAAGCAGTTTTAATAGGTGTAATATCGATCAGTTTTATATTCATTCTTTTTAGATCCTTTTTTAATTTATCTTTCAATGAATAGTCAATAACAGTGGTACCATCATAATCATCGGCCAGATTTTCGATCACTCTGCTTATCCCCTGCATCTGCCTGGAAATCATGCTGCAGGACTCCTCTAAGCGTTTTTTCCAGTATTGATTTAAACGCAGACTGGCAAACAAGTAATTAATAAAATTCACTATATCTCTGCTGTAAAGACAGGCGCGCCTGAATTCGGGCGAACACTTTTCATATGCAATAGTGCCATCTTGCTCGGCAATAGTAAATAAGTCCAGTAGTTCTTTAGACGTTTTATAGCAGTATTTCTCCCAACACTTTTCATAATGCATGCACTGATGACAAAAGCCGCTGGAAATTTCCTCATATAGATAGTTTAAATAGGAACTCTGCTGTTCCAGGAGGTTGGGCTTGCCGGGGCCCTCCAGGGTACCGGCAATTTCATCAAATACCCGGGCAAAGCCCCTTATACGCTGAAGGGCTTCTGTCTTAAGACATTCAGCCGCCAGGGGCAAGCTGCTTTCTCGATTAGCAAAGGCAGTAAAAGCAGGCACCTTTTTAACTGTAGTATTTAGGGATTCTGGCAGCAGGAAAAACATCAAACAGGCGATAGCTGTTTCCCAGATACCCAGTACGGTTTGGTGGGTTTGAGGAATAAATAATGAAAAGGCCATGGTTGCAAGCATAAAACCGATAATTATTCCCAGTTTACCCAGGTTTCGAAACAGACCGGCCAGCAGACCGGATATGGTATAAAGACCAAGACTGAAGGTGAATATGCTGGAGGTAATAGACGGTACCAAGCCTACCATAGCCCCTACCATTGTAGCCGGTCCGGCTCCCCAGAGGAAAGCGGCGGTTAGAATACCTAATCTGCATAATATGGAACTTAAGCTTAAACCAGCCAGCTCCAAGCCCTCCATTCCCATAATCAGTCCTATACCAATAATAAGAAATGCTGCTATGTCTTCCAAAGCGAATAATGACAGGGCTTTACTCTTCTTAATGTTATCACTGGCTACCACGAATACAAAGGTAAGTATTCCGGCAATTAGTGACTCAAAAACAACCACCATTTCTCCATAAAAAGATATTCCACCCTTTATTTGAATAATGCTTTTCACCAGAAATATGGTGGCCATGCAGACAAAAGGTATTCCCCACCAGTACTTGTCGGTGGGTAGCTTAATATAATTAATTATTCCCATAAGAACAACCAGCGTTATTATGTTAGTATATATGTTCATCCCTGCACTGCTGCCTATCAATCCGGCAGTTGCGCAAGCAAACATGGCAAATCCGGTAATAGGCCTTTTTCTACTGAATGCTGCTATAAATGCAAACATAAAGGGCAGTAATTCTCCCAACACAGCAGCTCGGGCCAAAAGGAATGACATTAAGGATAGGATTAATACTTCTGCCGTCAACAACACCTTCCAAACCTGGACCAGATTCACTTTATACGGAATCCCTTTTCCCCAGTTTGCTTTCTTGATAGACTTAATCTGTACGCGTTTCTTCTCCAGCCATCTTTTTCCTGGAGTGTCTTTTATTCTCTGGTAAGGATAGACTTCAATTCTTTCCATAGTCTTAATACCCCCCATCTCCAATTGCTTGTGGTCCATAAATTATATCAGTATTACTTGGTAAAATTTGTCATTAATGGTGGGGGGCCTTATTTTGTTTTATACAAAATTCAATAAAATACGGGTCAGGTAACAGTATCTTCATCCATTCAACAAACAATATCCGGTAGGGAATAGTACCTGATGTCGATAACTAAAATAAGACCAAAAGAAAAAACAGGGCTCCTAATTTTATAAAGAACTAAGAACCCTGTTGCTTTATTTTTAATTTTCCGGTACATTGCTTAATTCCTATAGGAACATTGGTTCACTTAGCCAGTGCCTGTTCATAAAGATTCCAGATTACCCCTTCCAGCAAATCACTTTCGCTTACTATCATTTCTTCCGCTCTCAAGCAGGTCATGATTAAATAAATAATGAGTGCTCCCTGGGGGATAATATCCGCTCTTTCCGGCTGCAGCCCTGCTATATTTTTTCTTTGTTCCAGGCTAGTAACGGATAACCTATTAATTATTTGGCTAACTTCCCCGATACTCAATATATGCCCGTGTATTAATTCTGGATTATAATCTGTCATTTCCATTTTAATAGCGGCCAAACTGGTGGCCGTACCTCCCACAAAAACCAACGGGTGCCCGATAAGTTTGCCTTTATCACCCATACCCTCTACCAGTATCTTTTCCATATCTTTCTGATTCATATGGCTCTCTGTTGCCCTTACTGCACCTAAACGGAGGGATTTTACGTAAATGGCTTCATCTTTCAGTATTATTTCCGTGCTCCCTCCCCCAAGGTCAATAACTACCGGAGATTTGCTTATCTTGAGTCCTTGTTTCACCCCTTGGTAGGTTAATAATGCCTCTTGTTCACCATCTATGATATCTATAACACCTGGAAAATACTGCAGCATAGTGTTAAGAAAAAATTCCTGGTTATTCGCTTCCCTAACCGCACTGGTAGCTACTGCCCGCCAAGCCCTGACTTTATAATCACTAATAAGTTGTGCATATTGAGATAAACATTTTATGGTTCTTATGATGGCTTGGTCATTAATATCGCCGTTAGAGGCCAAGCCCTGACCTAACCGGGTTTGCATCAAGCCTCTATTTAAAACCATTAACTGTCCGTTTTTATCTATTTCAGCAATCAGTAGTCGGCAAGAATTGGTTCCAATATCTACGGCAGCAAATCTCATTTAATATCACCCTTCTCAATAAAAAAAGCACTTCAATGAAGTGCTCTCATAAATTCATAATTACTTAGGGATTGTTTCTTCTTTTCTTTTGTTCCATCCGGTTTTTGATGGGTTGCATTCTTTCATCGCTTTCTTTTAAAAACTTAGTAATTTTATCATCCAGGCTTACCGGTTCCTTGGCCCGGTGATCTTGCCCATAAGCATTTCTCCTACCGGGATTAGGATTGGGTCTTCTGATTCGTTCTGGCTTCACTTCAACTGGTTTGGAGGACACTGCCTGCTTCATGGATAAACCAATTTTGTTTCCTGATACATTCAGCACTTTTACTTTGACCGGATCTCCTACCTGAATAAAGTCCCTGACATCCTTAACATAAGTATCGGCAATTTCGGAAATATGAACGAGTCCTACCACTCCTCCGGATAACTCAATGAATGCTCCAAAATTGGTTATGCCCTGCACTTTACCATCTACTATCTCTCCCGGCACAATATTTGCTTGTTCTGTAGGCATAGAAATAAAAGTCCTCCTCATTATCTGATAGCTTAATTTTATTAGATGATGCTCTACTAGTCAATATTTATTGCTGACATTATTGAGTGCTGACTGAAGATTCCTCAGGTAACACACGAATAATAGTGGTCTCCCCTCTTTTTACCAACCCTAGTTGTTCCCGGGCAATCTTTTCGATGTTTTCCGGGCTATTGATATCCTGCATATTTTTTTCCAAATCAGCATTCTCTTGGGATAGTTGATCTTTTTGCTGTTCCAAAAGGCCTTTCCGTTCGCTTAAATCATATACGGTAATAACCCGAGGTACTATGGTAAGCACCACGGCAATAGCAATTAAGCCAAAAAATAAGGCTCTCAAGCCCGGTCTTTTTTCATTTTTTTTATTCATCAGCCCCGCCCTCGTCTTGACCAAATTTTAGTAAACTTCCAAGGATGGAACTTAATTCTATAAGTATAAAGGATAATCCTCTAAAAAACTCTAATTATTTTCTACTTTTCTTCGTCCTGCCCATCGTCTTCTTTTCGATGAATTATCACCATTTTTTTAATCCGATATATAATATCTCGCGGACAATAGTAAAGAACTTTAGCCAGCAGCCCTATCCCCCTTATAGTAGCTTGGGCGAGTTTTGTAAGAAATCCCGCCCATATCCCTGATAGGGTTTTGTAGTATATTAATCCTCCCATAACTAAAGCTATTAATACATAGGACCGCATCTCACCCTGATTTATACACAACATGCCCATAAATATTACCATGACCATCAGGACCCAAAATATTAAATCCAATATATACAGATAAATCTTAGCTACTCCTGCCTTCCTGATCAGCAATTGATAATAATGCAAAATCACCGCACTGAACAATCCCAGAATCATGGTGAAAAAGAATGCTTGTAGCTGAAAAATTATGCCTGGCAAAATCCTCCCCCTCATTAAATCCCGGATCTGGAAACGATATAATCGTCCCTCTTGGCAATGTTACTTTAATAATCTGGATAGTATGTTTTTTCCTCTAGTTTTTATGTCTTTACCCTCTCGTTTGTATTCAATATTGATTATGTTGCCCTCCACTATTACTTTTCCTTGATCCAGATTCAACATGCTTACATGCAGTTGCTCTCCCAACACGTACAGATAACCCATCACGGTCTCCAGTATGATCTCTTCTTCATCAAAAGTATTTACATTCTCCACTCCCGATATTTCCAGTGTCTTTCGATCTAACAACAAAAGAGAATGTTCGGACATTTTATCTCCTCCACTCGTTTATGCTCTACTTGCACGAATTGCCTTTACCTCCTGCGCTAATCATAAGCCTTCATCCCTATGAAGTTATTTTCTAATTAAAAATATGCTAAACAGGTCCTTGTTTATGCCTAAAAGAATCCATAAAATAAGAATCACCTTAATTAAGGTGATTCTTATTCTAGAATACGATATAAATTTTTCGCTTCACTTGCTTTAACATTATCTTTTATCTCCAGTACCTCAACCACGGTCCTGCGTTGCCCAATGAAAATGGTGATGACGTCTCCTTTATTAATAGTTGTTGAAGGCTTGGCAATTCTATCATTTACCATTACTCTCTCATGTTCTGCGAAATCTTTGGCCACCGTTCTCCGTTTTATTATTCTAGATATTTTTAGGAACTTGTCCAGTCTCATTTTAATCTACAGCATCTTTAAGAGCTTTACCAGCCTTGAATGCTGGAACTCTTGCGGCAGGAATGCTTATCTCTTCACCTGTCTGTGGATTCCGGCCCTTTCTAGCCCTTCTATCTCTTACTTCGAATGTTCCAAAACCAATCAACTGTACCTTATTACCAGATTTGAGAGTGCCTTCTATGGTTGAAAAAAACGCATTCACAACTTTTTCAATTTCTTTTTTAGTCATTCCTGTTCTTGCTGCTACTTCACTTATCAGGTCAGTCTTGTTCAAATACTATCCCTCCTTCCCTTTTATAATATGGCTATTCGCTGTCATCCTATATTTTCCTGCTTATAAGCAAAAGAAAATATTGCCTCATGACCGTATTCATGTAACTACAGGCCTCTGGCTTTGGCTTCTTCCCATATAAGATCCAGGGTTTCCAGGTCCGATTGATCCAGTATAGCTCCACTGGCTTTTATTTTTTCTTCGATATAATTGAAACGACGGACAAACTTGTCGTTTGAGGATTGTAATGCTCGCTCCGGGTCAATATTACTTAATCTGGCTACATTAACCATAGCAAACAAAATATCTCCCATCTCCTCCATTTGCTCGGTATCGTTGGCAGCGGTATTGAACTCTTCAATTTCTTCTTTAAATTTGTCAATGGCGCCTTCCGGTGATGGCCAATCAAATCCCACTCGAGCTGCCTTTTCCTGAAGCTTTTCGGCTCTCATCAAGGCTGGCAGCATAGCCGGTATCCCTGCCAAGACCGTTTTCTTATCCTTTTGACGCTTAAAACTCTCCCAATGATTCATAACCTCTTCGCTGGATTCTAGCTTCATGGAAGCAAAAACATGCGGATGGCGATCTATCATCTTGTTACTTACCGTCTTAACTACATCAGCAAAGTTAAAATAACCTGCCCGCTCAGCCAGAGCGGCATGGAAAACTACCTGCAGCAATACGTCTCCCAGTTCCTCCTGCAGTTCTGGCATGGACTGGTTTTTAATGGCTTCAATAGCTTCATAACTCTCCTCGATTAAATACCTGCTTAGTGATTCATGGGTCTGTTCTCTATCCCAGGGGCATCCCTCGGGACTGAGCAATTTGTCCATTATTATTATAAGCTGGTCTATTTCTTTAGCGCTGCCAATCACTTTCTTATAAACTCCTTTCTATTTAAACCGGGTTCTATTTCTTATTACACTTTGGTCATTCTCTTGATCATTTTTATGTCAAACTCCTTTAATAAAAGCAACAGTAGGCCATATATTCCCACCCCCACCATAATAGCTAAGAGGGTGGCTATATGGGAGTTAATATCGATTCCCACCAGTGTCCCAAACACCAGTTTAACTGCTATACCCATTATTATCGTTACTATGGATATTTTTAAGAGGCGCTTGGTTTCGTACTGAATACCGGTTAGTTTTTGTAAGTAAATAAGGTTAAGGGTTGATCCTACCATAAAGGCTACTACTGTACCGATAGCTGCTCCTTGGATATTAAGATGAGGCACACTGGTAAGACTGTAATTTAATATTACTTTTAATATGCCGGTAATAAGAAGATTGCGCATAGCTATCTCGGGCTTGCCAATTCCCTGTAAGCCCGCACTGGAAAGCTGAAAGGCAGCCAATGCAATGCATGAAAAAGCTAGGGGCTCAAGAGGTATACCGGCTTCGGGAGTTGCATAAAGCAGGTCACTAATAGGAAAAGCCAGAGTAAATAATCCGGCGGCACAGGGCAGGGCTATAAGCATTCCGGCTCGGATTCCATAATTAATCCGGTCTCTTAACAGGGTATTGTCTCGCCTGGTCAAAGCTTCAGAAACAGCCGGAACCAGACTGGTTGCAATCGCTATGGTAAATATGGTAGGCAGACTTATAAGTACTGCTGCCATACCAGATAACTGGCCATATAATGCAGTTGCCTCTGAGGTGGAATAGTTTAAGGCCATTAGCCTCCCCGGTACAATAACTGCATCTAACATCTGCACCAGAGGTAAAACAACGGCGCCGAAAGAAACAGGTACCGCCAAGGTCACCATCTCCTTGGCCAGTTCTTTGGAGGAACTTCCACTGTACAGCAATGGTGTTAACTGTTGCTGCTTTCCCCGGGACTTAAAATAGAATATCATCAACACTACCAGTCCTGCGACTCCTCCTACGACTGCTCCGAAGGTGGCCCCGGCCGCTGAGTATTCCAATCCCCGGGGGAATAGATAATAAGCTAATAAGAGCACCGCAGTTACTCGAAACATTTGTTCAATTACCTGGGACACCGCCGTAGGAACCATAGATTGGTGGCCCTGAAAATATCCCCTGAATACAGACATTAACCCTGATAACAGTATAGCTGGGGCTACAGCCATGATGGGATAATAAGCTCTGGCATCTTTTAATATGTTGGTGGCAATATAACCTGCTGATTGCATTACCAATATCGATAATAATAAGCCGACGATAAATAGGATAATAAGCGATACTCGGAATATTTTTCGGCTATCGCCTGTATATCCAGCAGTTTCTTTTCTCGATACCAGAACCGAAATGGCAACTGGCACTCCTGCAGTAGCTAAGGCTAGAATAGTAGTGTATATGGGATAAGCCATCTGGTACAATCCCATGCCTTCTCCCCCTAGAAGTCTGGCCAGTGGTATACGGTATATAGCTCCCAATACTTTGCTTATGGCACCGGCTATACTTAATACCACCGCCCCCTTAAGAAAGCTCTGCCTGTTATCCATATCTTTCCTCCCCATTGTAATGAGATATATTATATCACAATGATTTATCTGCTGCTTATCGATGGCCTACAGTTGTACGCTACCCTCCAGGTAACTCAACCCCCATGGCCCCAGGACACAACCTATGAAATTGGCTGAGGGTGGGGCTGACTGTTATTGCCTTTCGCAGTTAAATCAGACTTATCCTATACATTGTATTACTTTTACCCGACCTGCAGTAATAATTTTTCACAGTAAAGAAGCGACCTTAGTTACTAAGATCGCTTCTCATACCAGCGGTTGTTATTGTTCCATTTGCTTGGCTAGAAATCCGGCAGCTGTTTCTGCTAACTTTATTTCCATATCGCCAAGTTTCATCCCCGGTTCTTTACTTACCAGAATTACCGCTCCAATGGGATCTCCCTGGGTTATAATGGGAGCAATAACCTGAGCTTTTAGAGTATACTCCCTATCGTCGTTTTGAATTACATGCATGTTTTCATCATCGGGGGATTCCAGGTCATTCATCACTAAAGTAGTTCGTTCCTCTAATGCTCTTTCCACTGCTTTGCCGATGCTTTTTCCCAAAAACTCACGCTTATTCGCCCCCGAAAGTGCTATAATTACATCTCTGTCAGCAATCATAGAAATGTGCCCTATCGTTTCGTGTAACGAATCTGCGTATTCTTTAGCAAAATCCCCCAGTTCTCCTATGGGAGAATATTTTTTTAATATAACTTCACCTTCCCGATCAACAAAAATTTCGAGCGGGTCTCCCTCGCGTATACGCAATGTCCTTCGTATTTCCTTGGGGATAACAACCCTACCTAAATCATCAATCCGTCGAACAATCCCTGTTGCTTTCAATTTACATTTATCCCTCCTTTTATCATAATTTGAAAATGTAGTTTTCTTTCTCAGTGATAGTATATAACTGAGAATCCCCTTTTATTCACTTTTTACCATCAACACAAGAATTTTTCTTTCTCAGCTCTTTGTAACTCCATTTATGCAGGATATTTCTGTTCTAATTCTACAAAATTCTACAACTAAAGGGTTATTTCCCACCATGAACCTTGATTCTACAAGGCACTCAATACCTGCTGCAGCTTTTCCAAAGATATCGGCCCTTCAAATTGGATAGAAATAGTATCGTTATGAAAACTGCTTTCTCTTATGCCAGTTATTTCTCTGATTATATTTCCAGATAAAGTGTTTTCCAGTTGTATTTCCAGTTTATTACCTTTTCTTTTCATAGACTTTATTTTCTTAGTACCAGCAGCGATCCTTAGCTGAGAAAGCTGCAGGAAATTCACTACCGGCTTGGGTAGATTACCAAAACGGTCCTCTAATTCATTTTTTATTTCTTCTATTTCCTTTTCTTCTTCGGCTAACATCAATCTTCGGTATATACGTATTTTAGTGCCGGAATCCCTAATATAGCTGTCTGGTATGTAGTAGTCCACATCTATATCCATCATTGGAGCTACCTTTTCCCTAATATTTGTTCCTTTTAAACGCCCGGTTTCTTTCTCCAGCAAGCGGCAGTACATGTCAAAACCCACCGCTTGAATATATCCGTGCTGTTCTGGACCTAAGATATTTCCTGCTCCTCTGATTTGAAGGTCTCTTAACGCTATTTTCATGCCAGCTCCCAGTTCATTAAACTCCCGGATAGCATTCAAACGCTTCTGAGCCAATTCGTTTATGCTTTTTTTCGGTTTATAGGTAAGATAGGCATAGGCGATTCGATTAGAACGCCCTACTCTTCCCCGCAGCTGATACAGCTGGGCTAATCCCATCCGATCAGCTTCATCTACGATGATGGTATTTACATTGGGCATATCCAAACCAGATTCAATAATGGTGGTACATAGAAATACTTGATATTTTCCAGCTAAGAAGCAGCCGATAACTTTAGATAATTCATCTTCTTGCATACGTCCATGTCCTACGGCAATGGAAACTTCAGGTAGTATTGCTTTAAGACCTTCCTGTACCGCATAAATATCTTCTATACGATTATGAACGAAGAAAACTTGTCCCTGCCTTTCTATCTCAGCATAGATTGCTTCGGCTATTATTTCTTCGTTATACTCCAGTACGTAGGTTTTTATAGGATATCTTTCCGGAGGGGGCGTTTCTATTACGCTCATATCTCTCAAGCCGGCCATGGACATATGCAGGCTCCTGGGGATAGGGGTAGCCGATAGACTTAAGACATCAACCATATTCTTTAACATTTTTATTTTTTCTTTTTGCGAAACCCCGAAACGGTGTTCTTCATCAATTACTAAAAGACCTAAATCGCTAAACCCAACGTCTTTGGATAATAAGCGATGAGTTCCAATTATTATGTCTATAGCTCCTTTATGTAAATCCATAACGATCTTTTTTTGCTGGGAGGCAGAACGAAAACGGCTTAATACCTCTATGGCAACCGGGTATTCCTTAAATCTATCCTTGAAAGTATGGTAATGCTGCTCTGCCAAAACCGTAGTAGGAACCAGGATTGCCACCTGCTTACCGTCCAGAACCGCTTTAAAAGCCGCTCTCATAGCTACCTCAGTTTTTCCATAACCCACATCCCCGCATATTAAACGGTCCATGGGCAAAGAGCGCTCCATATCTTCCTTAATGTCTCTTATGGAACTTAACTGGTCCATGGTTTCTTGATAAGGAAAACCATCCTCAAACTGCTGCTGCCAAGGGGTATCCGGAGAAAAAGCATAGCCCCGCAGGGATTGCCGGGCGGTGTACAGTTCCAATAGTTTTTCCGCCATATCCTGTATGGATTGGGTTACTTTACTTTTAGTTTTCTCCCAGTCGTTTCCTCCTAGTCGGCTCAAACGAGGTCTCTTTTCTTCGGAAATATTATAAGGGTAGAGCATGCCTAGTTTATCTAACGGAAGATATAGTCGGTCCGTACCTGCGTATTGCAGAAGAATATACTCTCGAGTAACTCCGTCGGTTTGAACCGGTGATATTCCCTGGAAAATACCTATGCCATAATTTTCATGTACTACATAGTCCCCTACTTTCATGTTTTCCAATAAAACCCTGTTTTCAGACCTCTTTCTCTTTTTGGCGGCCCGATTTCTTCTGCCCCATATCTCCTTTTCAGTGAGTACGGCGGTTTTTAATGTCTGGCTGATAAAACCATTTTCTAAGCTCTTGCCTACTATTTCTATTCCCCTTAGATTATGGTCCACTAAATCCTTCTTGAGTTGATCCCGAGCCGGCTTGCTTTTAATGTATAGATGGATGGAATAACTCTTATCCTGCCATTCCTGCAGCTTTTTAAAAAGCCGCTCATATTCATCTACAAAATATTCCATTTCCTTCTGGGATATATGCTCCAACATGCCTGCCTTAACCGGTATATTGCTGCTGGGGAAAAAAGCATGATATATTACGCTTCTCTTGTTCAGCTTTTCCTGCAACTCTTTACTTTCCATCAAAGACAAGTCTTTTATTGGCTTGGCGTTTGCTCCTGCTTCTTTAATGGATTCCCGCCAGCGTCTTATATGTTGGTCCAGATTGTTGATGGTTTCTCGCGGCTCATCTACAAATAGGCTGGACTCTTCGCTGATAAAGTCAAATAGGGTAGATTCCAGTGCCTGTCCGGCCAACTCATGGGCCGGACTGATACTTACCAAAGTTTTTCGTTCAATCGATCTTTGACTGTCTAAATCAAAGGAGCGGATGGATTCTATTATATCTCCAAACAGTTCCATCCGGTAAGGACCTGGATTGCCGACTGGGAAAATATCTAAAACCCCTCCCCGCACTGCAAATTCACCCGGATTTCCTATAGTGTCTACCCGCAAATAACCTGTAGCAACCAGTTGTCTCAGCAGTTGCTCTACGTCTACTTCCTGGCCATGTTCGAGCCGTACTACTTTTGCTTTCATGATTTGGGGTGATGGCAGTTTATACATGATGCCTCCCGGAGTAGCAATAACTATGCTGCGACGATGGGGATGCAGGATGCATTCCTGGATAGTAGATATACGTTCTTTTTCAGCCCGGGTTAGATTTTGCTTGGTATGCACATAATCTCGACCGGGAAATATAAAAATACGATCCCGATCCATAAATTGTGCTAGTTCCCTGGTAAGATCAAAGGCTTTCTCTTCCGTGGCGACCAAACATAAGAGCTTACCTGAGCCGCTCCTGAATAATTCATTAATAAAGAAGGCCCGGGCAGTCCCTGATAATCCGCTCAATATTAAGTTCTGTCTCCCGTTCAGGCAGCTTCTCAATTCTTCATAAAAACTGTTGTTCAATTACTAATCCCCCAACAATTAAGTACTTATTAAAACGATGTTTGCATACTGCTGTAAATAAATTCTAAAATATTATTTATTGGCAGACACGTCAAAGGGCCGGGAAAAGAATCACCCGACAGGTCATTGATATGTTATTTG
>CAZXIR010000002.1:12026-25177 GCA_964640845.1 uncultured Syntrophomonas sp. | reverse complement strand
GCCTTTTGAATTGCGGCTTCAATATCTGCTTTTTCATTTGCCCGGATCTCACTTAAGACCCATGCTTCAACCGACCAATGATCAGGAGGCCTGCCTATTCCAATACGTACCCGCGAGAACTCCTGGCTAGCCAGTCTCTCATTAATAGAAGAGATTCCTTTGTGCCCGCCGCTGCCGCCACCAGCTCGGAGTCTAATCCGACCCACATCCAGATCCATATCATCGTAAATTACTATTAATTCAGAAAGATCCTGTTTATAAAAGCGTATCAGGGCTTGTACGGCTTTACCACTGAGATTCATATAAGTTAGAGGTTTTACTATTAATACTTTTTCTCCATTTATCCTAATATGCCCAATAATCGAATCAAACTTGCATTCTTCTTTGTCAATGGCATATCGTCTAGCAATCTCTTCTACTACCATATAACCGATATTATGACGCGTGTTTCGGTATTTTTGGCCCGGATTGCCTAAACCAATAATAAACTTCATCCTGTTGCTGCCCCTTAATTTTTATTTAACCGCTGCCCTTATTATACAAGCAGAACACGGTAATGTTTCATATCTTTTTCAAAAAAAAAGGCTGTCCCTTGTAGGACCGCCTTTTTCATCAGGTTATGAATATTTAAATTCTAAATAGGGCTGTTTGGACACCGTAGTTTAGTGTTGCTTAAATGCTTTTTATGACTCGCCGCCCTCATCAGTTTATTCCTGATTCTGGCCTGCTTCGGTTTCATCCCCATCCGAATCGGCAGCCGTAGCTTTAGAAGGTGCCAACACTGAGCATATTATTGTTTCATCGGTTTCATTTGATTCTACTCCCTCGGGCAGATTTAAATCGCCGATAAGAATTCTGTCTCCGGTATCCAACTCGGAAACATCGACGGAGAATACTTCTGGTAAATCTTTCGGTAAGCAGGATACTTCTACTTCTTTTATCCCTACCTGCAGTATATAACCCTTTTTGATCAGTTCTTCTTCTCCTTCGATATGGATCCCGACCTTGCTGGATATTTTTTCGGCCATATTAATGGTTAAAAAATCTATATGAATTATATGTCCACTCAAAGCCTGCTTTTGAACTTCTCTGACCAATGCCATAACGGGTTTATTGGTTCCTTCGATATCCAGTGTAAATATTCCCCGGCTACCAAAGCTGCTCATTTTTTTATACAGATCCCGACGATTAAGGAATACTGGTATCGGTGTTTGTTCCTGTCCATATACTATCCCGGGAATCCATTCCTGCTTTATCATCTCGTTTAAGTATCCTTGGGTCTTTTTTTCTCTTATTTTACATGCCAGTGCAATTGCTGCAGTCATGTTTTCACTCCTTTTCCTCTATTTATATAAATGCATTTTCGACACATAATTATAACATTTAATTATATATATGTCCAAACGCACCCTAGCCTTCGAATAGTTTGCTAACTGAAAGATCCTCATGAATTCTCAGTATTGCCTCTCCTACCAGGGGGGCAATTGATAAAACGGTCATATTGTCCAACAATTTATCTTTTCCCAGCGGAATAGTATTGGTAATTACAATCTCTTTAAAAGGTGCTTTCGATAACCGTTCTATGGCAGGACCGGAAAAAACTGGATGGGTACAGCAGCCAAATACTTCCCGGGCTCCTTTTTCCATCATTACTTCTGCTGCCGTACATATAGTGCCGGCGGTATCGATAATATCATCAATAATTATAACTGATTTGTTGGTTACATCTCCTATAACATTCATAATTTCCGATACATTAGGCTCCGGTCTTCGCTTATCTACTATGGCCAGCGGGGCACCCAATTTAGTACCTAAATCACGAGCTCTGGTCACGCCTCCCACATCAGGCGATAAGATGACTGCATCTGTATTTGAAATTTTGCTCTTAAAGTATTCTCCAATAGTTGGTACTCCAGGCAAATGGTCTACCGGGATATCAAAAAAACCCTGGATCTGATTGGCATGCAAATCTACTGCTACTACCCTTTGAGCTCCGGCTTCTACTATAAGATTCGATACCAACTTGGCGGTTATCGGGTCCCGGGCTCTGGTTTTACGGTCCTGGCGCCCATAGCCATAATAGGGAATAACCGCGTTAATTCTTGAAGCAGAAGCCCTTCTAAATGCATCTATCATTATAAGAAGTTCCATTAGGTTTTCATTAACCGGTGTACAGGTTGGCTGTACCACAAACACATCTACCCCGCGTACGCTTTCGTCAATAGCACAGCCAATTTCTCCATCTGAAAACCTTGAAACCTTGGCATTTCCAACCGGAATCCCTAGATATTTAGCAATTTCTCCAGCCAGACTCGGGTTGGCATTGCCAGTAAATAGTTTCATCCTCCACCTGGATGCTTTCATTTCGTGAACTACCTCCTATATTTACTCATCTATCTTTTTAGCCCGACTATGATAATTTCTTTGTTTGGCACGCTCTACTGCTAGGGTATCCGGGGGTACATCGTGGGAAATGGTAGAACCTGCACCTACAGTAGCATTTTCACCGACTCTAACCGGTGCTACTAAATTGGTATTGCTGCCTATAAATGCCTGGTCTTCAATTATAGTCTGGTGCTTATTTTTACCATCATAATTACAGGTGATGGTTCCTGCTCCAATGTTAACCCCTTTACCAATTATCGTATCTCCAACATAACTTAAATGTGGAACTTTGCTGTTTTCACCAATTATAGATTTCTTTATTTCCGCAAAATCCCCAACTTTGACGTTATCATGCAGTTCAGCTTGAGGCCTTAGGTAGGCATATGGACCGATGGTGCATTGGTTGCCTATTTTTGCCTCATTTACCCTAGAACTGTCGATAATAACGTTATCACCAATCTGGGAATTGCTTATCCTGCTATATGGTCCTATGTTGCAGTTTTTTCCTATAATGGTAGATCCTTCTATTATGGTATAGGGAAGTATAATGCTGTCTTGTTTTACTTTTACATCTTTATCAATAAAGGTCGAATTTGGGTCAATAATAGTGACCCCTTGGCTCATTAACTCCAGGTTTTTTCTTTTTCTTAATATCGCTTCCACATATGCTAGTTGAATTCTATCATTAACGCCATATATTTCCTGAGCATCTTCAACCTTAATGATGTTTACGCTTTCTCGGTTATTCTTAATAAGCTCCAAAACATCGGTTAAATAGTATTCACCCTGTGCATTATCGGTGTTAATTTGGTGAAGCAATTCGAATGCCTTTCCGGCCTGAAAACAATAAATACCAGAATTTATTTCTCTGATCTGTTTTTCTTCCTCGCTGGCATCCTTTTCTTCAACTATCCTGGAAAACGACTGGTCAGCTTGACGAATTACTCTTCCGTATCCGGTTGGATTACTCAATTCAGCCGACAGGATAGTACCTGAGGAATTATTTTGCTTATGAACGTTAATTGCTTTTTGAATGGTGCTGGATCTTAATAAGGGGGTATCGCCTGCTAATACAACCACTGCTGACTGAGGATCGATATTATTTTCTGCCTGTAATAATGCGTGACCCGTTCCCAGTTGCTCTTCCTGGATCACAAATTTAACGTTCTTGGAGGCCAGTAATTGTTGTACAACCTCCCGACCATGACCGACTACCACGTTAATATCCTCTATGCCAGCTTGTTTGACAATATCTACGATATGAACAATCATCGGTTTTCCTGCTGCTTTATGGGCCACTTTAGGCAACTCGGAACACATTCGTACTCCTTTGCCGGCAGCCAGAACAACTGCGGATATTTTCACCTGTAACACTCACCTTCATGGGTATATTTTTTATGTATGTTAAGTTTAAACCTAATTGCATTTATTTGGTACACCAGTATATTATTATACCTCGAATTGTCTGCTAAGATAAAATTAAATAAGCAGTTATTTAAAATACCTGATTGGCCAGATAACTTTTAGCCAATTCCAGATCACTTGACTTGTCCACATCTACTCCCACCTCAGCAAAACGGGATATAACACCTTTTCCTTTGATGTTCATTACTTCATAAAATCTCTTTTCTACCATATCAATGCTGAGTTTTTTTAGTAAATAACTGAACACCAAGCGAAGACCAAACATCCTTCCCATGGCCAGCGGATTTTTCCTTTTCATAAATAATTGTACTGCCATATCCAGGGCCTTATCAATCATATCACTGCGCACTAAGAAAAGATTGCCTCCGGTGAATATACCATCTTTAAGCTGCACATAGGTACGCGAAACACCGGGGAATTTTTTCTCATTGACCTCTTTACTGGTTAGAGCATAAAAAAAATCTCCTTCGATTGTTTGAGCTTGTTCGATAAAATCATCTATAGCTGCTCGAGTAATAAAAGGTATATCGGTAGGCATAACCAGGAGGCTCTCGCTGATACCATCTTTTTTCAACAGTTCAACTGCATTGGTCAGGCTTTCTATAGCATTCTCTCCCCCGGCACAGAAAAATAGATAATCATCTTCCGGGGTTATCTTCTGCAATTCCTGTACAGGACCGCTTATCACAATTCTGTTTATATAATCCGATCTGCGTAAAGCCCGATAAACATAGGTAATCATTGGCTGCCCGGCAATCTTAATAAAGGCTTCGTTATCATACTCAGCTTCTGCTTTCAGCTCATCACAGATTTTGCCACCAGCTAGTATTACTGCATCATATACCATTATTCATCTCCTTATCTGGGTAAGCCTTCTTTTTTAAGGGATTCCATCATAATGTTTTCAGCATTCTCTATGTGCTCCTGGGCTACCTGCCGGGCCAATTGAGTATCCCGAGACTGAATAGCTTCCACGATAGCGCGATGTTCCTGTAGGGATTGCTGCATCCTGCCTGGTACAGATAATGAGGTGGTACGACAGCGCTGGATCTGTTCCCGCAAATTATTTATTATAGTGAATAACCTCTCATTGCGGCTAGCCTGGTAGATTAATTCATGAAATCTGGTATCCACATCTACCAGTTTTTCCATATCATTATTAGCTATGGCCTCTGCCTTTCCCACTAGAAATCTCTCCATCTCATCCAGCTCTTCATCAGTCATGCGCTCAGCTGCCAATCCTGCCGCAAGGCCTTCCAGGGCGGCTCGTATCTCATAGACATCGGCTATATCTTTAAATGATATATCTGATACATAAGCTCCTTTTCTTGGAATCATTACAATAAAGCCCTCTAATTCGAGCTTTCTCAGAGCTTCTCTAATGGGGGTTCTGGAAACACCAAGCTCTTCAGCTAACTGGATTTCCATAAGTCTTTCCCGCGGTTTGAGATTACCGCTAATAATTGCTTCTCGGATAGCATCCAAGACTAGTTCCCTAAGGGGTTTGTAGGAATCAAGATTAACCGGTTCCAATCTCCTGTTTTCCATTAAATTAATCACCTCTATCATATGATGAAACAAGATACGTCTCCGCATAACTGTGTTTCATGATTTTATGGGCCTTTAACGCATCCTCTCGCTGTTTAAATATTCCGAATACGGCTGGCCCACTTCCTGACATGGTTGCTTTTATTGCCCCTAGTCTTTCCAGTTGTTTTTTTATCACCACAATCTGGGGATAAAGGGCTGCACTTACGGTCTCTAAAACGTTCTCACAATAATGTGATATCCCTATAATATCATATATTTCCCAGGCTTTAATAAAACCATTGAGATCAGGTGATTTTTGTATTCGATCCATTTTAAACTTCCCATATACCTCGGCAGTAGACAATTCAAAGTCCGGCTTGACCAGTAATAGCCAGGGCAGAAACCTGTCCGGCAAAGTGGTCAATAATTCTCCCCGTCCTCTGGCTACACAGCTGGCACCTTTAATATTATTCTGATTGGTTATTGAACATACCGTCTGGGTGGCCTCATACATTATTATACGCGGATTACCTTGTAAACAAAAGGGAACATCCGATCCGATCCGAGCTGACATTTCAGCCAGGTTTTCATGTTCGATATTATAATTATATAAAAGGTTAATCCCTTTCAATACGGCGGCTGCATCGGTGCTTCCTCCCGCTAGTCCTGCCCCGACCGGGATATTCTTTTCGATAAAAATAGCTGCTCCTTCTCCTCGGCCATAAGTCTGCAAAATTAATTGGGCTGCTTGATAAGCTAAATTATTACTGTCATTAGGTATTTTAAGGTTGTTGCTTTTTACTGATATGCTAGAATCTGGCTGGATATGAATGCGATCCACTAAATCAATCTGATGCATAACCGTTTCTAATTCATGATAACCATCGCTTCGCTTTCTTTTTACATCCAGGGTAAGATTTATTTTGGCCGGTGCTTCAATTACTATGCGTCTGGTCATAATACTTCTCCTGTTTTTCAAATTAACCCCCCATAGCTGGGGGTTGGTCTGAATGCTTAAGACCGCTTGGGGCCGGTCTTAGTTCTTAATTGTAAGTTAGCTGGCAGTGCTTGAGAATGATCGATTACAACTGATATGTTCCCGCTCTTCGAATCGCCTTTCCCCCCTGCGCTAACCTTAAGCATTCAGACCTATGAAGTTGTTTTCGTATAAATTTTTTCCTTGCATACTATATTATACCAATATGTTCAACAGAGATAGTTGCTATAATTCCTACCCTAAGCCATTAAGAGTAACGTTTATTAACAGCCTTACTGAACAACATGTGGACTACTTTGTAAATTTAAAAAGGAATAGCTGAATAGCTATCCCTCCTAATTATATCATCTCTATGGCTACTGCTTAATGACTGGATAATTTTAATTTTACTCCTTTAGGCAGTAATTCCAAACATTTTAAACTTATCTGAGCTTCTTCCTGTTTTTCAAAACTCAGTCCTTTATCTGAATCCGATACCATACAGAGCGGTGGAAATAGGACACACCACCAGTTTTTGCCTTCCCCATCCCCGATGATGATCCTCAAGGCTTGATATTCGCCCTGGGGGAAAACCAGGTTGCCATAACTCTTGGTTGGAAACATATACTCCCCTACTTTTACCTGCACCGGATAATCATAACCATGGTTGGCAATCACTTCTTCGGCCAATTTCTGTATTCGGGGAATATTGTCTACCGCCAGTTGGCGAGCCTGTTCCACATCCTGCTGCTGAGCAAATTCGGTCTTTAACAGCTCTACTACTTCATTTTTTACGGTCATTTTTAAAGCTTGATCTTTTACACTATCGCTATTTGCTACCACATGGAGCCTTAGCACACTGTCATTTAATGAATTATCCTGAGCATAATAATAACTGCTTCCCAAGAAAACAATAATAATTACACTTATAATCACTGCTATTTTTTTCAAACTAACTTCCCCCTTCCCTTAATTTGATTATTCCCGCTTGATATTTTTCTAAACCCATAATCGCCTGACGCGAAGCTTGGAAATATATTTGATTAAGAAGCTTACCTTATGAGGTAATAATTTTATTAATTTAGCAATTTTGCTTTTAAGCCCAATAAGCAAAGGCTCTGGTTTTCATTTTTTCCAGAGCCTTTTAATTTATACCATACAATTCTTGTAAATGCAGGCAATAGAACCGTCCGAAACCGCTGAAAAAGTCACTTTTTTTCTTAAAATTACCTTGAAAACCCCATTACTTCTACGGCATTTTTATAAAATTGGTGCTTATTCAGTGGTTTCGAACCGTCTCTGTCCTGTCAGCTTATTTGAGATGATTACCCTCCTGTCTAGCAAGATATTCTCTTATTATCATTCTGACCAGGGCACTCCTGGAAATTTGATTATCTCTGGCCAATCGTTTTATGTCATTTACCTGATCTTTAGTCAGATAAAAAGTTGCGTGCTCAAACTTATCTGTAGCCATTTTAACCTCCTCCCTGCCGTGTACTGCTACTTCGGCTGATAGTGCTTCCTAGTGCATATTATATGTAGTTTACGAGGTGTAGGTTACTTATATTATTCTTTTAAAGCTCTTTTTAATTGCGGAATTTTTTTCTTCATGGCTAACCTACCCTGTTTTATTATTTCTTTGGCTTTACTTAGATCATCCAGGGCTACATCTCCTACTGCTGGAAAGAGGAGCATATCAGCAAATAATTTTTCTTCCGTATCTGAAGTTTCATAAGTTAGGATATTAATGGTTCTAGATACTATTTGGGGAAGACCAGCTACGGAAGCGGTATATTGTTTCTGTCCTAAATTAACGGCCAGTATATATTCTGCACCCATTAATTTCTGAACCCATACCGGAACTATTGTTTTAATACCCCCATCTACCACTAGCAGGCCATTAAATTCTCGAGGCACAAAGGTAGCCGGAATGGAACTGCTGCAACGTACTGCTTCACTGATCAGAACATTATTAATTACTAAAATTTTATTAAAGCTTACCAGGCTTTTGCTGTTGGTGAATACGATTTCCAGGCCGCTATTGATATCACAGGCAATTATACTCAATGGAATTTGTACGTCTGTCAGTCTTTTCCCTGCAGTTAAACTGTAGATCAGCTTTTCTAATTTACAGCCTTTAATTATTCCATCAAGCTGAGCTTTTACTCCTGGTAAGAGAAGAGCAACTATATATTTCAAAAATCCACTGATGTTGTAATCCAGATAATCGGCTGGTTTTAGTCTTAAAACCATATCTTCTATTTCATAGGGAGATATTTTGCAGGCATATAGACTGCCGATAATACTTCCTATACTCGTTCCAGATATCATGGCAACATCTATATTATTTTCTTCCAGAACCTGTAGCACGCCAATATGTGCTAATCCACGTAAACCCCCACCACCTAAAGCCAAACCCAGGCTTTTCATATGAAATCCCCCCAACTTAGGCCCAGGATTAGAAAGGCGGGCTTCTATAGATATTATTACAAATATCTATAGAAGATCCGCCTGTTCTTTATCAATTGAGCATCCTGCTCAATCTCTTCTATATTCAACGATTGCATTTTAAAACCATGAATTTGGAGATGTTCTTTATCTTTTCGCTATTCTGCTCCTTTATTTCATTCCAAAATCTGCGGTATTCGGTACTAGTGACTTCTTTTTTAAAGGATTCTATCTTATTATCCAGATTTTTGTGTATAGCTAAAATTTCTTCCAGCTGAGACCTCATAGTATTCTTTTCTTGACGGTCTATTTTCCCCCTGCTATGCAAAGTAATATCGTCTCAACTCCTTATAAATCTCAATGCCCGGCAATTATACCGGGCATTGAAAATTCAGCTACGGATTACTTAATCTGAAACCCTTCCGGTTCCAATTCTCCATATACTATAACATCATGCATTTTACCCAATTTGTCAGTAATATCTACATAAACTCTTAGACCGATACATGTGCCACATACCGGAGTAGTTAAATGACATGGATTATGCGGGTCTTCACAGTTACCTTTAACATCAAAGTCAAAGGTCCAATTCCTTAAGATTACTTCTGACTTTTCAATCTCATCCCTAAATTCATCCACCGTTAAAGGCGGATCAAATTCATCCAGTTCGATTGCTTGATCATACTTATCAGTGACCGTTATCAATTGGTATTCGTTATTTACTATTACCAACAGTATGACTTCAAACTCAATGAAGATTTTTACTTTGTTTAGACCTAACTCCTCGTATGCCTGAATAACTTTAACCTTTATGTCGTCTACGGTAGATATTTTCCCACCGACCTGTTCATCAGGTACACAAAACATGGTATCGAGCACTTTAACTTGTTTTTCAACATATTTAGCCTTTATTACGTTTGCCCATAAATCCAACATACAACCTTCTGGAAATTCACACTTAAGTTCAGCCATGTTGCTCTCCCTCCTTTTATCTAATATATATTTTTATTGTAGAAATTTGTGATTTCAAATTCCTAGGATATATTATGAAAGGAGTGCGTATAATGTGATTACTGTATTGTTTTTATTCCTACAAAATGTTTATTCCCTTTCCAGCCTATGATTACTCTTTATGTCACCTGCAGAACTACCCTCCGGTCATAACATGGGGGCATTCCAATCGTCCATCACAATAGATTTTCAAGCCCTGTTGAGTAGCCTGTTCACAAAAACCAATGTCTTCTGCACCATAGAAAGCTGAATATCTAATGCCATGCTGGCTTATTACCTGGCGTTTAATTAAATAAGCGGCCCCGGTACAATCAACCCGAAATAGTCTATCTCTCGGAATATTCTGCATATACGAGTAATGGTCTTGATGGTCTTTGAGCAAGACATTATACAAAGAGCTATCGCCTACCTGGTGTCCATTACAGACCAGACAGGAAACAATATCGCAGTCGTTGTTTATGAGATCCGGTAGGCTATTTGCAGTAGCTAATATGTCACTATCAATGGAAAACAAGTGATCACAATCAGACTGAAGAAATTGAGTTAACAGGAGATTACGAAGATGGGCCAAGCGTTGGAAACTGTACTGGCCTCGTCTGTAGCCGCGAATTTTTGAATTGGCTACGACTAACCGTACTGCACCAGACCATTTTTTAGAAAACTTTTCTAGAATTTGTTCAGTTTCATCAACACAGTCATTTATTATAAAGCAATAACTCTTTTTAGCATCCGGGTAATCAATTTCTTCCAAACAGCGCAAATATTCAGGTAGTATCCAAGCCCGGTTGCGAACCGGGCATCCTATCATTACTTTACCCATCCGGCTACTACTCCCTCGTTTAAAACTTCAGAGCTTTTTTAACAGCAACTTGGGGGGATTTGGTTCCTCTCCTATCACCTCTGTTCACCGGCCCCGTTCTATAGCTCCTACTCTTACTGTTATAGACATTAAACATAGGATCACCATAGGATTGTAAGCTATTACTCCGAATACATGTTTTGTTGGCTACAGAAACACTGCTGCCCAAGGTACCAAAACTGAATTGTTCAACATAGGCGGCAATCTCTTCCCATCGAGTATCCTTTATGGTTTGATCGGCAATGAATACCGGTTCTTGGGATGCGATGATATTTCTAGTCTGCATTTCTTTCTCAATTATCTCCACAATCATCCTGGCTCGTTCCAACCATGAATTTTGCTTGGCAATATTTTGTCTCTGCAATTTTTTTTCATCAGAGTCACTGTACAAAGCTTTATTCAGATTATTCATAAACTGTTCATGATTTTCTGAATGTAATACTAGATCACCATGTTTTTTGGCTTCCGGAAGGGCGGTTGTTACTATAGGCATCCCGGTGGCCATATATTCCCACATTTTTATGGGATTAACAGATTCTGTCATACTGGTTTGTTTGAAAGGGATTATTCCTACGTCAAACATCCTGGCATAAGCAGCCAGCTTTTCATAGGGTTTGAAACCCAGCCAGTGAAGATTTGGTCGATGGGGCACTTCAGATATATTATATAATGGCCCTATCATAGCCAGGTTGCAGTGGGGGAAGCGATCGGCAATGGCCACAATTAAATCCAAATCGCACCAGCTCGCTATTACGCCAATATATCCTATAATCGGTTTATTTAAATTTAATATATCTAAATCTGCTTGGGCGCCTGGTTTGTTACCAGAAAAATAATCATAATCACAGGCATTAGGCACAAGATAGGTTCGTGGGTTTAAGGCAGATGCCATCCTGTATAACTTGTCAGATGCAGTCAATACTATATCTGCACTGCTGACCGCCCGATAATAATTAGGCCTCCAGGATTCAAACTCTTCGCTGGGCTCATCCACACTATCAAATATTATTAATTCTGGATTATAGTTTTTGACCATATCCACATGTACTGTGGCAGTATAATATACTACCGGTCTGCTATTGCCCCAATATGGAGCCGGATCAACATTGTTAACCAAATAAAACAGATCATTTAGCTTCCTTATACCACGACCTTCTCCTGAATAAGTGCTGCTATTGTTCAGGAAAAAGGCAGGTATGCCTAGTTCTGAGAAGCTCCTCATCAAATGCTGTGGCCGCTGAACTAAATAATGATATTCAAGGGTAGGCGGATATATAATACAGTTGATATTCGTCAAATTGTTTCCCCCTGACTTTTTTATTATGCAATAGTTTTAAGCTATTAGAACAGCCTGTGTTGGCGGTCCTGTAGCCCCGAAGTAGCGCTGTATATATATATGCTATGCATCTAGCTATAGAGGCGTTCCATTGAATGGCTTTTGTTGTTTGTTTCCCCAAATTATGTTAGGAAAGGTTAATTGTCCATGCTTTTTGACACTTGACCAGTATCTTGCTATTATCATTGCCTGCGAATCGGAACTGGTTCCGGGCAGCTTTTAGGTAACTTGCCTGTTCTAAAATATTTTCAATAGCTTTTATCCGAATATGGTATGTATGTCTGGCATATACCTCTTTCTGCCCCTGTTCAGCTATTTTCTTTCTAAGTTCAGGATGAGCCAAATAAAACTTTATCAAATCCAGGGTTTCCTCTTCACTACTGGACCATACCAGATGGTAATGATTTTTGAACAGACTCTCTATAGCTCTGGTCCACTGGGTTAAATAGAATCCGGCACAGCCCATAATCTCAAAAGATCTCATACTCATCATAGTCTCGGAATCGGCAATGGAATGAACTCCCAGGATTATTTGGGAAGACGCACATACAACCGGAAGGTCTTCATTGGGCAGATAACCACCATAATATTGAGAAGGTATATGAAAATCCATGCTCTCATCTAACCACCAATGGTTGCCATATATTTTGGTGTCAAAATTCTTCAAAGCCGGCTTTAGTATGGTGTTTATCCCCTCTTTTCGATCTGCATGGTAATCGTAGTTATTACCTACAAAAACTAGCTCATGTTGGTATCTTGGTTGGGGGGCCACCTGATGGTGAAAACTGGGGTTGCAGGCAAACATCATTAATTGGGCAGTTATACCCTGCCGGGCATATTCTCTAATGGCTTCTTTACATGGTGTTAATACAATCGCTGATAGCATGGCATAAGGAATGGACAAATGATAGGAGGTGGGATCTTCAATAGCCCAGTATACATGGGGAACCTTCCGGTCAGTCAGTAGTGGAAATAGTTTTTGCATCCGGTCAATGCCTCCGTCATTAAAAACGAAATCTGGTTGAAATTCATCAATCGCATTCACCAGTGAATCATCAATATCTATATTAATGTATTTTACTTGATGACCCAGATCAGAAAACGCCTGTCCCAAACCATAAATAATTATTGGCGCTACATTGACAAACAGTATTTTCATAAGCCAACCAAGAACTCCTTTA
>CAZXIR010000002.1:0-11926 GCA_964640845.1 uncultured Syntrophomonas sp. | reverse complement strand
GGGCTGAAAAACAAACCGCATGATTAAGATCATGCGGTTTATATGGCCGATAAAAGCTTTCAGGACAGCCCCGCACGGGGTAGTCCTGTTAAATCAGTATATTCTTCTTATGTTTCTAGTTTAATTTACATGGTAGCAGAAGGTATGCGTATTTCGGAATTTTGATTGTCATAGACAAATAATTCTACCGTCTCAGTTAATACGTCGGCATAACTATAAGACACTCGTCTCTCCACTTTTCGCTCATCAATTTTGATAACAAAAATATTGGGGTATATCGATTCGAGTACCCCCTCTTTTTCTATAATTCGGTTTCTGCCCCGATTTGCTTTCAATCTAATTTTACTGCCTACAAATAATTCTAAATCTTTCTTTATATCTGATATGGCTCTTGGAGAACTCATTGTACCACCTTCTTTCTTTTATCCTGTTAATTTTATAACAAAAGCTTTTGCTTGTCAAGTTTGAACATAATAGTATATTAAAAAAGCTATTCCTTGTCAACCAATAATTATAAATTAATTAGAAAATAACTTCATAATAACTTCATGGGGATGAATGCTTAAGTTTAGCGAAGGGGGAAAGACGACTCGAAGAGCGGAAACATAATTGTCCCAACCTATCAATCTTAAGACCACTCAGCAATCCTATCTTAAGGGCCAAGGCCGGCCCCAAGCGATCTTAAACATTCAGCCCCACCTTCAAAGTGCTTCTGACCCCTGGAGGGTTAATATATTAACCCTCGTCCCCTATGGGGGGCCAATTCTCAGTAATACTAATGAAATCGTAAATGGTAAGGTTTTCTGGCCTTTTATTGCCATCTATATCTAAGTTATCAAGATATTTCTTAATTCTTTCCTTTTCCACCCCAAATTCGGCGACACAGACATTTAACATGGTTTTTCTTCTCATTTGAAAGGCTTTCTTTACCAGAGATTTAAAAGCAGCCTGGTTTTTCAACTTGAATTTTGGGGGGTGATGGGGAATTATCTTAATTACCGCAGAATCGACTTCAGGTCGTGGGAAAAAGCAATTTCTGGATACATCCATCAGAAACTCAACATCGGCATAATATTGAATCATTACGGTTAATAATCCATAGGCTTTGCTTCCTGGCATTGCTTTAATCCTTGATGCTACTTCCTTCTGCATCATTAATACTGCATATTCCATATTAGGACAATTCTCAAGTAAGTTAAAAATTATCGGAGTAGTGATGTTGTAGGGAATATTAGCACACACCTTATAAGTGCTTATTGTAGAAAGGTTAAAGGCCTGACTTAATTCTTGTTCAATATTTACTTTTAAAACATCCTCAAATTTTAATCGATAATTATTGCTATTGGCCAAGTTTTCATTGAGTACTTCCTGTAGAGAGGGGTCTATTTCTATAGCTAAAACACCCTTGCTGCGACTGGCGATCTGCCTGGTTAATGCTCCCAACCCTGGACCTATTTCAATTACATAATCTTCCCAAGTTATTGAACTTAAATTAGCTATCTTATTTAAAACATTTTTATCCAGCAAAAAATTTTGGCCCCATCTTTTGTGAGGATAAATATTATACTTGCTATTCATTTGTCTAATTCCAGCTTTAGAATATATATCCAAATTATCTTACCTCGCTATTTTTATCCAAATTTTATTATACTAAAAAAATGGCAACAAGGGATGGTTGTTTGATAAGCAAATCCATTGCTTTCCAAGCCACCATCCCCATACCGCTTGTAATACTATCTATTAGTGGTTAAATTGCGGGTAAGGTTATTAATACTTCTCTGAATACTCTCAATCGGAGTTCCGTTCTTTATATCTTTGTTAACATCATTTATCTGCTGGATCATTCCTGCGTCTGTAGTTATCAATACCTGGCTTACTCGATTATCTGCATTTTTTATGCTGCTCTCTACTCGGTTCTCGATATCAGTCATGGTAGCGGTATCATCTGGATTATCCAGTTTTAGTCCCACCATAACTACAATATTATTATCATTTGTTCTGTTAATATTGTTTGAAGTAGTACTATTATTGTTAAACCGATCTCCTTGATTTCCTAAAGGTTGCGTGGCACGATTGTTTACATTATCCGTAGTGGGGTTAGTACGAGGCGCATTTGTACCCATATTAGTATCAATGTTAGTACGGGGCGCATTTGTACCCATATTAGTGTTGGTGCGCGGCGCATTTGTGCCTGGGTTGGTATTTATTGTTCCTATGCCAGGATTCTTTGCATTTGAGTTGGAAATTGCTACATATGCCTGGTCCACTCCCGGCACTTGCTCAGCCAGATTTTCGAATCTATTTACCATGGCCTGGTTATCATTAGCAGTTGACTGTAAATTATCAGTTTGATTCTGATCTGGTGTTAGCGGCTTATTGGAAGCAGTCTGACATCCAACCACCATGGATAAAACAAGGATTACTATCAAAATAACAGCTGCTCTTTTCATTTTTACCCCCCTGATTTCTTAATAAATTTTTAAGTTAACCAATTTGTTGTAGCTTTAATAGGCTGGCTTATCCTCTTTCAATTTTCCCCCTAACTGCTTAAGGTCCATTTCGCTAATGGGTTCTCCTTTGATTATTCCCGCAGCTACATCATTAATCTTTTTAAGCAGTTCCGGATCGGATGTTACCAGCACTTGAGAAATACGTTTATCTGACGCCTTTAGTTTGTCTCTAACGTCATTCTTGACTTTTTCCTCATTTACCTGATCATTAACACTTATTCCCAGCATAACAATCATTCCGCTTATGTCAGTCTCTGATGCGCTTTTAGCGGTGGTGCCGATATTTTTTGAATCGTTGGCTAAAGTTATATCCGTAATTACTACCGTTGCTTTTTGTACACCATTAACATCTGTAGCCAATCTGGAAAGACGGTCTGCAAGAATACGACGGTCGCTATCACTCAAACCAGTCTGCTCCTGAGGTTTGGTTTCCAAGGGTTTTCTCTGTTCCGTCTGACATCCAGAAACTAATATCGTTAATAAAAGTAGTACTAACAAAAAGCCCGGCCCTTTTTTGTACAATTAACATCACCTCCTTTTCTTTAATTTTTTGTCTTTTCTCATATTTAAACCGAGGGAATGAATGGCAAATATAAAGCCCGGCATTAAGCCGGGGTTTTAGACCTATGAGTAAACCAAATATCAATTTAAAAAGCCCGCTCTATCAACGTACTCCGGTACGATTCAATCGCGGGCCTCTTTCATATCTTGATCTTCACTTGTCATCGGTGTCGGGCTTGTTGACAACCTAAAAGCCTAGCTTTATGTCTTAAAATTAAATCTAATTTAAAACATAGACTTTTACGCTCCTGCGTCCCCAAGAGCGACACTGCCCTTCATCTTCCATAAAAAGGTCTATGCGATTACCTTTTATGGCTCCACCAGTATCTGCAGCCGTAGCATAACCATAGCCTTCGATGTATAGTCGGCAGCCTAGAGGAATTACCTTAGGATCAACCGCTACCAATCCTACTGCCGGTTGTATTCCACAGGCAGTATTGCGCCCGGTGTAAGTATAGGCTGAAGCTGTCATATAGACGGCTCTATCAAAGTTAAAATTCAAATTACCTCTGGAAACAGCGGTAATGGTTCCCATAGCCACCACCGCTTTTTGAGGTGCTACTTTGGTTTCGCTATCAATTACTTTCCGGTCCATTTCCTGGCCATTATGATACGTGATGTTGATGGTGTTAACTGCAATACCGGGTTGGCCTGCTTTTATGGTTTTGCAGAGTCCCTTTTCCAGAGTATTATCCGGTGTTTTCTCTGTTTCATAAGGTATGGTCTCTTCTATTTTCTCCTGTTTCTCGGTTACCCTTATAACTTCGATGACCTGATCGGCTACGGTTTTATTTACCGCCAGGGTTTTGATTATATCCTTAGGCCCCAGTTCAAACCCGGCCAACTTTATGGCTTCAGTAATAGATACCGGGGGGGTAATAACCTCTTTTTGATTTTCACCAACTATCACGGTAACTTTAGCGGCCCGGGTTATCTTTATTGATTGATTTCTTTTTACTATCGAATTTAAAGATGGCTGCACCCTATCATATGGGCCCAGCACAATATTTTCATTTTCCAGTACCTCTTGCACGGTGCTGCTGAAAAACGCTCTAGTTTCTATAATATTTTCATCAACACCAATTGCTACCGGTTTCTGTAAAGCAAAAAATAGACTTATTAATAATAGTAAAGTCATCCCTGACATAACTACTGTCTTAAGCCTGGTATCTTTATTAACCACCTGCAATATGTTCATTATTCTCCTCACTTTCTAAGGTAACCTCTTTGTACATGTTAATAGCAGGCAAGAAATTTATGCTTAGATTAAAAACAAATCTTCATCATCTAATCGTATATATGGTTAAAAATATAACTGCTTTAAAATCTTGCTGCAAAGTTTTCTATTAATTATTATCCTTTTAAAAACATTTTATTCCTTTTACATGTACAAGGTTTGGAGAAATAACTCATGAAGTTGCAATTATTAAATCCATAAATCTGCCTTATTACTAAAAATGCTGACATTATATATTCATCTGAAACACCCTTTTGGTGTTATTGCTAGTTATAAGAGCGACTTCTTCCAATCCCAGGTTTCTAATTTGGGCTAACTTTTGTGCTACCTTTTTAACATGGGCTGGCTCATTTCGTTTGCCCCGATAAGGTTCAGGGGCTAAATAAGGACAATCGGTTTCAATCAAAATACGCTCCAAATTTACTTTTTGCGCTACTTCATGAGCTTTTTTAGCATTTTTGAATGTCAAAGGACCGGCAAAGGATATGTAAAACCCTTCTTTGATCAGCTCAACTGCCAGTGGCAAATGGCCGGAATAACAATGCATCACTCCTCCATTAATGCCTGCTTTTTCTCTTTTTATGATATCCAGAATGTCTTGATGAGCGTCACGATCATGAACTACTATTGGTTTTCTTAATTCCTGGGCTAATTTGATCTGTTCTATAAATGCCTTTTTTTGCTGTTCGGTAGGGGACAGGTTACGATAGTAATCCAAGCCAATTTCTCCGATGGCTACTACTTTAGGATTTAATGCTAAATTATAAAGTTTTTCCAGTGTTTGCTCATCCAGGGTTTTAGCATCATGGGGATGAATACCCACCGCCGCATAGATATTTTTATTTTTGCCGGCTAATTCTACTGCTTTTTGCGAAGCGGAATAATCAAAACCAATACATATAATGGTGTCTACGCCGGCCAGGGTAGCTCTATCCAATACTTGGTCCAGATCATTTTTGTATTCTCTATCCTGTAAATGGGCATGTGAATCTATTAACAATTATTGTTCCTCCTGCCAGATACCAGGTTGATTTTGGGACAGGGAAATGGTCCGGTTGTGGATCATTTCTCCTTTCACCAAATGCCTGTACGCCAGATATATTTCTATTTTACCCGGTTGCCGGATGCGATTTTTTCAACCTCTAATACCTCAATTACGTTATCCCCTGGATCTGAGGCCGCTAAAATCATGCCATGGGATAAGACCCCTCTTAATTTGACCGGTTTAAGGTTTGCTACCAGAACCACGTTTTTCCCAATCAATTCTTCTGGTGCATATGCTTTAGCAATCCCAGAAACAACTGTACGCTGTTCATCTCCCACTTGCAGTGTAAGTACCAGTAGTTTGTCGGCCTTTTTCATTTTTTCGCAAGCAATAACCCGTGCTACCCGCAGATCGATTCTGGCAAACTCATCTATACTGATAAATTTGTCTTCTGCCTCCACTTCAGGTTGGGCCGGTTCCTCATTATCTATTGTTTCTTCTCTATCCAGAACCTTTAGATCTATCCTGGGGAATAATGCGGTTCCTTTCTTAACTATAGTACCAGCCTGGGAAATCCCCCACTTACCTGCTTCATCCCACTGTAAGTCGGCCGGATTTTCAAAAATACTTAACTGCAGATTAGCTCTTGCAGGTAAAGTAGGCATGGTAGGCGCTAAAAGGTTAATTGCAATGCGGATGGTTTCTATCAGATTATATAAGACTGTTCCTAGTCTATCCCGTTTATCCTCATCTTTAGCTAATAACCAAGGCTGAGTTTCATCTATATATTTATTGGCCCGGGATATCAGTTTTAATACCGCCTGTATATAAGCTGCAAAATCTAATTTCTCCAGTTTTTCAGTAGCCTCGCTGTAAGCCGTTAATGCGGTATTAATCAATTCCTGATCCAGAGGATGGTCGCCCATACTGGCTGGAACTCTGGAATCAAAATACCTGTTTATCATCGCAACCGTTCTACTGATCAGATTACCCAGGTCATTAGCTAGATCAGAATTGATACGATTGACCAGCATTTCTTCGGAATACATCCCATCCTGTCCAAAACTTAATTCTTTTACCAGATAGTAACGCACCGCATCAACTCCATATTTATTAACTAGCTGCAGAGGATCGATGACATTCCCCTTGGATTTTGACATTTTTCCGCCTTCAAGCATTATCCATCCGTGGGCAAATACTTTCTGCGGCAGGGGCAAATCCATAGCCATTAGCATAATAGGCCAGATAATGGCGTGGAATCTTAAAATGTCTTTGGCCATCATATGAACATTGGCTGGCCAGTATTTTTCAAATTTTTCTTTATCATCCAGGTAACCAATAGCGCTTATATAATTAATTAATGCATCAAACCATACATATACCACATGCCGATCATTAATGGGAACGGAAACTCCCCAGTTGAAGGTAGTACGTGACACACATAGATCATCCAAACCACTTTTCACAAAATTAACAACTTCATTTCTACGAGATTCCGGTTGTATAAAGTCCGGATGGGTGGCAATATGGTCCAGTAGTCTATCTGCATATTTGGCCATATTAAAGAAATAACTTTCCTCTTTTAGTTTCTCTACTTCTCTTCCACAATCCGGACATTTTCCGTCATTTAGTTGTCTTTCGGTAAAAAATGTTTCACAGGGTGTACAGTACCACCCTTCATATTCTGATATATAAATATCTCCCTGCTCATAAACCTTTTTAAACAGGTTCTTAACTACTTCCTCATGCCTCTTGTCGGTAGTCCGTATAAAATCGTTATGGGAGATCAACATGGTTTCCCATAATTCCTTTATTCCTTTCACAATACCGTCCACATAAGTCTGCGGAGTCATACCTTTATCCAAAGCTACTTTTTCTATCTTCTGCCCATGTTCGTCGGTCCCAGTCAGGTAGAATACATCAAACCCCTGCATTCGTTTAAACCTGGCCACACAATCAGCTGCCACCGTAGTATAAGCATGGCCTATATGTAATGCGTCACTGGGATAATAAATAGGCGTGGTGATATAATAGCTTTTTTTGCTCATTTTAAGTTTCCCTCCTGCTCTGTAATCCTTAAGAAATAATTTATTGTTTTTTTATATTATGCCATTGCTTGTCAACAAGAGCGAAATATATGCCCCTAATGAGGTTACAAATGGCAGTATTTAATATTTTACCATATTTTGAGGGTCTTATTCATGCCAAAACAGGGCCACTCGACAATAAAAACCAGCCACCCTCATAACACGACAAATTTGTTAAATAACCCCACCAGCCAGATCCCCAAAACACGATAATTTGTTTATAATGCCCATATTTTGTCCGATTATGTAGAATAATCCTTGACTAATTCTGCCAATGTTGGTATACTTTGTGTCGGGACAAGATTAATGTTATTGCAGAGGAGGGTGGTAGCCATATGATGAAGTCTACCGGTGTAGTTAGAAAAGTTGATGAATTAGGTCGCATTGTTATTCCTATCGAATTAAGAAGGACAATGGGTATAGAGGAAAAAGATGCCCTGGAAATCTATGTGGATGGGGACAAAATTATCCTGAAGAAATACGAGCCAGCTTGTATTTTCTGCGGCAATGCAGACGAAGTAATTAATTACAAGGGCAAGAACCTATGTAGGAACTGCCTAACCGAACTGACTAAGCAAGTTGGTTAATTAAGTATTTGAGGTTCGGTTGGTAAAATACTTATAAACAACAGACTTTTGTAAATTATACTGCCGGGCCTTCATCTTGAAGGCCTCTTTTTTATCCATTCCCTTTCCGATCAAATCATCCACTTCTTTGATTAATTGATCCACGTTAAATTCTATGGGCTCTTCAGGCTTGCCCCCAATTAAAAGACAAATTTCTCCGCGAGGACTCTGTTGCTTAAATCTATCTATAATTTCATCAATATTCCCTCGGATTAGTTCTTGATGTTTTTTAGTCAATTCTCTGACCAATACTATTTGTCTTTTCTTACCCAACACGGTATGAATGTCCTGGAGGGTTTTCATCAACCGGTGGGGAGTCTCATAATAAATTACCGTTCTGGATTCCTCTTTATTTCTTTCTAAGGTCTCAATTCGTTTGGAAGCCTGGCGGGGTAAAAAGCCTTCAAAAACGAAGGTACTGGTATCCAATCCAGAGACTGCCAGAGCAGAAACAGCTGCTGATGGCCCAGGTATAACTTCGATATCCAGATCATTTTCTATCGCCTTTTGCACCAATCGCTCGCCAGGATCACAAATACCCGGCATACCAGCATCGGATACTAAGGCCACGTTTTTGCCTTCCAGGAGTTGGTTTATAATATAATCCTCCCGGTTCAGATTGCTGTGTTCATGATAGCTTATCAATTTCTTTTTTATCTTATATCTATTCAGCAACTTAATGGTATGCCGAGTGTCTTCACAGGCAATAAAGTCAACTGTTCGCAGGGTTTTCAACAGTCTGATGCTAACATCCTCCAAGTTTCCAATTGGTGTCCCACATATATACAGTTTTCCCAATACTATCAGTCACCTCACTGGTGTCGGTTTTTCCCTATTCTCAACCCTCAACAGGATAATCAGGTACGGGCATATATTTTCTTAATCTCTTCGGAATAAACTCCTCTTTTTTGATATATTATCAGAGGTTCTAATTCGGTGATTTGTTTTAGCGGGCTTTTTTGTGCTTCTATAAGAACCAGATTGGCGGGCTTATCCTCATAGGCATGCACCATACGCATTCTAATCAAGTTAAATTGATTTTGCTTTAGATCTTGGATAATTTCCTGCAAGCGATCAGCTCGGTGGATTATACCCAGCCGGCCCAAGGGGCCCAGCAAATAGTCAGCAGCCCCAATTAACTGGGATAAATCTATATTTAACTCATGTCTGGCTATAGCCTTTTCCTGATTTTCACTTACTCTGCCTTCGCCTTTTTTCCAGAAAGGAGGATTTGATACCACCAGATCAACTCCTCCAGCAGGCAACAGATGGTGGATATTTTTGATGTCGGCCTGAACTATTTTTATTCTGCTTTCTAAGCCATTAAATGTGATATTCCTATTGGCCCTTTCCACCACGCTATCAAGAAGTTCCACTCCGATTATATTTATATTCTGGTCTCGATAGGACAACAAGAGGGGGATCACTCCACTGCCGGTTCCCAAATCAACTACCTGCCCAATCCCCTGTAAATCTACATAAAATGCTAGTAAAACCGAATCTATACTAAATCTATAGCCCTTTTGAGGCTGGATTATTCTCATGTTTCCCAATATTAAATGATCCAGGGTTTCATTCTCATGTACTAGAAATTCTTCCATAGATACTGGTTTTTACTCCTTTTCCAGAAATGCAATACAAAAAAGGCAATCCCCATCCCTGGCCTGTCCATAGGCATCCGGGCAGACATGATATCCTTCGTTATATATCCGTCCTAAGTTACCGTAGGATTCTCCTTCTAATAATAAGGGACAGGCAATTTGTGCTGGGGGTTCTTCCTTGATTAATCTATTTTCCAGCGAGGCCATTCGTTCTTTTAAGTCTCCTACTTCAAGAATTAGTTCCCTTAGAATCGCTGCTATTTCTCGGACAGTCTTTTCCATTGCCAGCCTCCCCATTTCCCCTGTTCTCATATAATTCTGATTCATATTTCAAGCAGCACATTAACCTGCCGCAGATACCTGATATTTTAGTGGGATTCAAGGATAAATGCTGTTCTTTGGCCATCTTAATGGAAACCGGCTCAAATTCACCCAGAAAGCAATGACAGCATAATTCCTGTCCACAGGATCCAATGCCACCCAGCATTTTAGCTTCATCTCTTACCCCTATTTGTCTTAGCTCGATTCTGGTTTTAAAAATGCTGGCCAGATCCTTTACTAAATCACGAAAATCAACTCTCCCGTCGGCAGTAAAGTAAAATATTATTTTCCCCATATCAAAAGTATATTCCGAATCTATTAATCTCATAGGCAGCTTATGTTCTGCTATTTTTTCCCGACATATTTCAAGTGCTTCTTGTTCCTTTTGCTTATTATTTTCATAGGTCTCTAAATCTACTGGGCTGGCTTTGCGGATAACCTTCTTTAATGGCAGTACCAGTTTTTCTTCCGGAAGCTCTCGATTGCCTATGGCAACCGTCCCACACTCGATTCCGCGTACCGTTTCAACAATTGCTTTTCCACCTATCTCGAATTCCTGGTTTTCGCTATCAAAGTAGTATATTTTACCAGCTGGTTTAAACCTTATTCCTACAACCCATGGCAATATAATAACCTCCTCAATATTTACGAGTTTTTATGGCATCTCGAATTTTAAAACATATGTTTATGTTTAAAACAAGGGTATTAGTATTACTATTATAATACTTTTTCATAGAACCTATATCTATGATAGCCTGTTTCAATCTATTTAAGTCGATATTATCTATCATTGCAATCAAATCCATACTTTCTGGAAAATAGAGATATTTCTCTTGTTTTGTCTCTTCATACACCAATATATCCCTTAATATGGTTTCAACCGTGGTTATCAGCAACTCTGAATCATCATCCAGGTTTTGGGCCACCTCTATAACCTGGTCCATCTCTCCCCTATAAATGGTCTGTAAAATCTGTACCGCCTGGTTCCAAAGTTCCTTAAATCCTTCTCCTTCAGCCAGTTTGAGCGCATTAGCTATACTTCCCTGTGCCAATAAGGCAATGCTGGTGGCCTGCTGCTCACCATATTCGCGGTCCAGCAGAAACTTCTTCACCTGGCTGGTTGGCACGGAAGAGAAACTGATTACACTACACCTTGATACTATGGTCTCCAAAATCTGATTATTGTCTGCCACCAGAATAATTATGGTGTAAGCAGGCGGTTCTTCTAATGTCTTTAATAAGGCATTAGCCGCTTCCGGGGTCATCAAATGGGCATCTTGGATAATTACTATTCTGTGCTTGGACCGGTATGGTTTTACCCCCAACCATGGTTCGATGTCTTTGATTATTTGTTCCCGGGATATCTTGGTCTTGCCTTCAAGTATCTGTAATACTTTTAAATCAGGATGTATCATCTGATTCAAATAAATATGGGCTTCATTATCTGCTGCTGCAATGGTACTATAGGCAAATGCTAAAGCAATCTGCATTTTTCCTAGACCTGCCGCCCCCCAGAAAAGATAGGCATGGTTTAACTCATCCGTGCTGATGACCTTTTTTAGGTATTCAACCACTCTTTCCTGTCCCACTATGTTTGAAAAGTAGTCCATAGCATTTAAGCTTGTAATATAGGATTTTACTATTATTACAAGCATCCCCCTTACTAGTCTTTAATTGCCAATATAACAAATTGCTAACCGGTTGGCTCCTTTTTATGCTCTCATACAATTGCTAACAATTAATTCTTTGAATTTGCTTCCATACTAATTCTGTAACTTTGATGAACTCTTGGGCAGCATCTATTATTATTATCCGGTCCGGTTCGGCTTTGGCCATCTGTAGATAGCCATTTCTAACCAATCGTTGAAAACCTATACCTTCACTTTCCATCCGATCCGCGGCCCGGCCTTTTTTGTATCCATAGCTCTGTTCCGGCTCCAAATCCAGCAGAATGGTTAAATCCGGCTTTAACCCTCCTGTACAAAAATCATTCAGGTT
>CAZXIR010000001.1:0-48960 GCA_964640845.1 uncultured Syntrophomonas sp. | reverse complement strand
AAGATTGTATTTGTTGTTTAATTTCTCGATAAAGAATTGGCACAGCGGCTCAATATCTTTGGGTCGTTCTCTCAACGGCTTTATATGGAGAGGTAATACATTTAACCTATAAAATAAGTCCTCTCGAAAAAGTCCTTTATCAATCATTTGAGGAAGATTTTTATTGGTTGCAGCAACTATTCTTAAATCCAGCTTAATGTTCTTTGTTCCGCCCACTCTTCTAATCTCATTGGTTTCAAGAGTGCGAAGAATTTTAACCTGGATATCATTAGGACAGTCCCCGATCTCATCCAGGAACAAAGTACCTCCCTGGGAAATCTCAATTAATCCTACTTTTCCGCCGCGGACCGCGCCTGTAAAGGCTCCTTCTGTATATCCGAACAACTCAGTTTCCAATAGATTTGAAGGAATTGACGGTATTACTACAGGAATGAAAGGACCATTCTTTCTACGACTATTTAGGTGGATGGTTTTAGCCAGCACCTCTTTACCAACACCAGACTCTCCTGTTATGAGAACCGTAGTGTCGAAAGCGGCAACCTTAATTACGTAATTTACCAACGACCTCATTTCAGCGCTTTCAAAGACCATATCATTATCCAAAAAAAGAAGCTCTCTTAAACACTGAATCTCACTATGATATCTATTGTTTTGCCGTCTTAACTTATCCAGTTGAAATTTGAGATTGTTGAGTTCCTCTAAAACCATTGAAGTAGATAAATAAAACCTTATTTTGTGCTCTTTATCAAATATGGGGCGGACGGAACTCATAAATTCTTTCCCATCCTTGGTGAGGATAAATCCCGTCGATACTCCGTTAGTTTTTATTTTGGCTAATGATCGAGTGATATGGCCTTCATTTATGAGATCGCGGGTTGTTTTGCCCATCCATTCTTCCTGAGAGATATTCAATAAATCACAAAGACTTTTATTTAACCAAATGACACGTCCATACTCATTGCTTAGCGCAACAGCATCAGAAAGGCTGCTCAAAATTTCTAGTAAATCATCGTTTGTTAAGTCGGCTAACTTGTTATCAACCATTAGCATCCACTGCTTCCTGTCTTAAATTGTTCAGTTATTTAAATATATTATAACAATTTAAAGCAATTTAAAACAATTATTAGTTCAACAAGTTAGGTGATTAAATCAAAAGATTATTAATTTTATTATCTATAGGCTAGTTAAAATACCGTACTGTCTAAATTTGTTTGACTGTAAGACGGACTGCATTTCATGATCAATCCTAGAATAAAAGGGAACGGGCATAAGCTGGCACCGGTATTGCATTTATAAAGTAATGATGGAGAAAGGAGGGAAAATTGGAAAATTGATTCATTGCTTTTGGAGGGGGCGGTTTGGACGGAAAATGGTATTTTGAATTTGCTGTTGTATTAAAGGGAGGTGTGGATGTATGGACATAAAGGATAGAGTGGCGGTGGTTACAGGCGGAGCTTCCGGTCTGGGTGAAGCGACCGTACGCAGGCTGGTGAGTAAAGGGGCCAGGGTAGCCATACTGGACATGAATGAGGCTGGCGGAAAGGCTTTGGTTGAAGAATTAGGCAGCGATAAGGTTGTTTTCTTTAATGCCAATGTAGCAGTTCCCGAAGAGGTTCAGGCAGCTGTAGACGGAGTTATGGATAAATGGGACCGGATAGATATTTGCTGTCCTATCGCTGGGATTGGGAGTGGATCCAAAACTGCTACAAAAAAAGGGCCATTCAAATTGGATGCTTTTAAAAGAACCATTGATATCAATTTAATCGGCAACTTTGACACTATCAGGCAGTGCGCTTTCTATATGCTCAAGAACCAACCAAATGAGAACGGTGAAAAAGGAGTCATCGTAAACTGTTCTTCGGGAGCAGCCTATGATGGGCAAGTGGGCCAGGCGGCCTATTCAGCCAGTAAAGCAGCTGTAGTCGGAATGACCCTGGTTATTGCCAGAGATCTAAGCGGTGATGGCATTCGGTGCTGCGCGATTGCCCCGGGGCTTTTTGACACTTCCATCCTGAGCGGGGTGCCAGATCACATGAAGGTCGAAATATGCAAGGGCATTCCATTCCCTTCCCGCATGGGAAAACCTGATGAATTTGGGTTCCTGGTAGAACACATTATCGAGAATCCGTATTTGAATGGTGAAACTATCAGGCTTGATGAGGGGCTCCGTTTACCCATGAAATAATCGTATTTGCTTAACAAACATTGTTGATACAGGAGGTGGGATGTTTGAGCTATCAGGAGATTTATAAAGAGATCCTCTGCGAAAAACGCAATCAAACCTTATGGATTTACTTAAATCGTCCCAAAGATATGAATTCAATCACATCGGGCATGTTACTGGAAATCCAAGAGGTTCTTTCAAAGGCAAGACTTGATGACGATATTAGAGTCCTTGTAATGAGCGGGAAAGGCCCTGCCTTTTGCGCCGGAGCCGATCTTAAGGTAGTATTCGAAACTATATCACAGGAACCAAGTGCAGAACCTGATTTTTTCGAGATCGTTGAGCAAGCCTTTGGAATGTTGGCTGATTTCCCCAAACCTTTCATAGCTGCCCTAAATGGTCTTACTTTAGCTGGCGGTTTAGAACTGGCAATGGCAGCTGACCTGATCTTGGCAGCTGATTCAGCAAAGATTGGTGATGCACATTCTAACTTTGGAGTGCTGCCAGGGGCCGGCGGATCAGTCCATTTGCCCAGAAGAATTGGACTGAACCGTGCAAAGTACCTTTTGTTTACCGGCGAATTTATCTCATCTGCAGAGATGAAAGAGTTTGGGCTTGTAAGCCAGGTGGTACCGGACGCAGAACTAGAGGTTGTTGTTCAGAAATTAGCGGATAAATTGTCTGCAAAAAGCCCATTGGTTTTGAGACGCATGAAAAAGCTGGTTGTTCAGGGTTTAGATCAACCTGTGAAGATTGCCATACATTCGGAACTGCTTGCTCTACGACAACATATAAGATCTTACGATTTATCCGAAGGGCTAACGGCTTTCGTGGAAAAGAGGAAGCCAGAGTTTAAAGGGTACTAGTTTGTATTTGGATGACAACAACCTGAAAGAGGGTCAAACGTATGGGAACGGGCAAACAGTGAAAGCTAGTGATCAATCGATAGAAAGGAGATTATTGATTTGAAGTCTATCCTACCATATACAGATGAACACAGGATGTTTCGAACAGGGTTCACTAAATTCGTTGAGAAGGAAATTGCGCCCCATTACCTCCAATGGGAAAAAGACAGGATTATTCCGAAGACACTTTATAGCAAGATGGCGGAATACGGATATTACAATCCGGATGGTGATCCTGAATACGGCGGTGATGGAGGTGACTTCCTATATTGGAATATTATACTTGAGGAATTGGGTCGAAAGAATTTTCTGAGTGTGCACACCATTGTTACAGCAGCTATCCTTATACCCTATTTTGATGCCTTTGGGAATAAGCAACAAAAAGACCGCTGGCTCAGTGATTTGAATGCGGCAAAGAAACTGTGTGGTCTGTGCATAACGGAACCGGGGATTGGCTCAGATGTTCAGGGGATAACAACCAGGGCGGTTAAAGATAGCGATGATTGGATTATCAACGGTTCCAAAATGTTCATTTCCAATGCCATAAATGCAGATATGTTCGTTGTTGCAGCTAGAACTAAGTTTGACGGTAGGCCTGCGGAGGGAATAAGCTTATTCGTCGTTGAAAAGGGCACCCCGGGTATGGAGATTGGCCCTCAAATAGAGAAACTGGGGCAGCATGCTCAGGATACCTGCCCAGTGTACTTTGACAACTGCCGGGTACCTGCCTTTAATCTTTTGGGTAAAGAAAACCATGGTTTCGTCCAGATGATGCATCGGCTCGGACGGGAAAGAATAACTATTGCTATGCTAGCGATTGCTAATTCAGAAGGTGCGTTAGAGTTAACCGTTAACTACACCAATGAAAGAAAGGTATTTGGGAAACCACTAGCATCATTCCAAAATACCCAGTTTGTACTGGCTGAACTGGCAACTCAAATTGCCGCGGGTAGAGCTTTTGTCGAAAAATGTATTCTAGTGGAGGCGGCCGGCGAGAATGTAGATGTGACGGCGGCTATGGCCAAAAACTATACCTGTGAGCTGCAAAACCGGGTGATGAACCAGTGCCTGCAGTTGTTTGGCGGTTACGGATACTGTACTGAGTATGAAATCGCCAGGAGATTTGTTGATGCCAGGATAATGAACATTTATGGCGGCACCACCGAGGTGATGAAGATGATCACCGCCAAAGCGCTCTACAGCGGGCAGTTATAAATTATATTGAAACCTGCGTTAGTAATATGAAATTAGCACCTTAAAAAGACTTGATTATTATGTATTTGCCGATGAAGGATTAAGGTTTTGGACTTATCGGCATAGCTCAGGTTTTATTCAAGAATTTATTGAAGAGGTTGGACAAGTAATCAGAAATGATGATAATTGCGCAAACAAAGAATTTATTAATGAAAGGTGAGGGTGAATACATGAATAAGCAAATCGTTTTTCATCCAGGGGCATTAGATGAAATGAATGGCATGCTCATGCAAATGGGAAATATGTGCAAGTACTGTGGCAAAACCTCTTTCCCTGCTGTAGAGCTTTGTCCATTCTGCTCCTCTGACGATCTGGAAAAGGTTCCTCTTAGTACCAAAGGAATTGTGTTTTCTTTTAGTGTAACCAGGGTTCCTGTTGGCCCATACAAACCACCTATTATTGGTGCTTATATCGACTTACCTGAAGGCACCCGCGTGTTTGGACAAATTCATGCTAATGTGCAGGATGTCAAAACGGGCATGAGAGTAAAAATGGAAACCGGCGTTCTTTGGACTGAAAAGGATGGCACTGAAGTTCTCGGTTACTACTACGTGCCTGTAGAGGAGGTAGATGATAAATGAGAAACGTATATGTGCTTGGTATTGGTCAAACCATTTTTGGCAAACATGCCGATAAGACCGTAAATGACTTGGGCGCAGCCGCGGCTTTGGCTGCAATCAAGGATGCTGGTATCTCACCCAAATTATTGCAAATCGCTTATTGTGGATCGATATACAGTCCACCTAATCCTATCCAATCTATACTCACTCGTTTGGGGATAGACAGGATTCCTATGTATACCGTTGAAAATGCATGCGCCAGTGGCTCCAGCGCCATACAGTTATTGTACAAAGATATTGCCTCAGATTTTTGCGATATTGGAATCGCTGTTGGTGTTGAGTCCTTGTCCGCTTTTAATAAGAAGTGGGGTAAGGGGCTTATTGCCATTGAGGGTGATCTTGAGAGCAAATTAGCATTAACCATGCCTTCTTTTTTTGCCAAGCTGTGTAATCGGCTTATTCAGGAGCGCGGTGCAACACTTGAGGATATTTGTTATGCCTCAATTAAGAACCACAAGGCAGGGATGACAAATCCATACTCCCAGTACAAGACTGAAGTTACATTCGAAGATATTATGGCTTCTCCTATGATTGCAGAACCAATAACTGTATTACAGTGTACTCCGCAAAGCGACGGGGGAGCAGCTATTATACTATGCAGTAAGGAGTATTTTGAAAAGCATAATAAAGGGAAACGCAAACCGATTAGGATTGCAGGTTCTGTCATTTCTGTGAGCGGAGCCCAGGACGCGTCATATGATCCTCTGGCTTTGAAAAGTTTGGTTGATGGCGCCAAGACCGCTTGCGTAATGGCAAGCGTAGATCCCCAAAAAGACATTGATTTGGTAGAGCTACACGATGCCTTCTCGGGAGAAGAACTGGCGGCATATGAAATGTTGGGCCTGTGCAAGCCTGGTGAAGGTGTGGCTTTTGCCCGATCTGGGGCTGCACAAATGGGCGGCCGCTGCCCAGTCAATCCTAGCGGTGGATTACTGTCAATGGGACATCCTTTGGGAGCTTCCGGTGTGCGTGTAGTAGTCGATGTTGCCAGACAGCTTTGGGGCGAGGTGGGTGCAAATCAGGTACCAGGAGCCAAAGTAGGTATGGCCCAAATGCTGGGTGGGGTACTTACCAATATCGAATCTGCTGTTGTCGCAGGCGTTCATATTCTAACAAAGTAAGCAACAACACGACACCGATAATGCGGTTATGGAATTAAAAAAGAGGAGCGATTATGATGAATTTACCGCTCAAAGGGATCAAGGTTTTAGACTTATCCCGCTTGCTTCCTGGGCCTCTTTGCACTCTGATTCTGGCAGATCTGGGTGCCGAAGTTATCAAGATTGAAGACCATGTGGGCGGGGATTACATCCGCTGGATAGAACCTAAAATGAAGCATCAAAATCCAGTTTTCTACACCTTAAATCGAAACAAGAAGAGCATCCGGCTTAATCTCCGCGATGATGAAGGAAGGGAAATTTTTAAAAGACTAGTCAAATCCGCCGATGTTGTTATGGAAACATTTCGCGCGGGGGTTATGGACAGATTGGGTCTGGGCTGGGAACATTTGCGGGAGATTAATCCCGGCTTAGTTTACTGTTCTCTTACCGGCTACGGGCAGGACGGTCCCTACAAGGATTTGCCGGGCCATGATCTTAATTATTTGGGGATTAGTGGGGCACTCAGCATGATGGAAACACGGGAAGGAAGACCGATTCTGGCTGGACTGCCTATTGCAGACATAGGGGGCGGATCTTTACCTGCAACTATTGCTATTTTGGGAGCCCTTTACGGAAAGCGTTCCACCGGGGTTGGCCAGTTTTTGGATGTAGCCATGGTCGATGGGCTAAACTTCTTCCTAAGTTTTGGCATGCCTCAGTATATGGTAGAAAGAGATTTACATCGGATATCAGACGATTGGATTAATGGTGGTTATGCATTCTATAATGTCTACCAGGCTTCAGACGGGAAGTATCTGGCTTTGGGCTGTGTAGAAGAAAAGTTCTGGAGCAACTTTTGCAAGGTTGTAGAGCGAGAAGAACTGATTGCCGAGATGTTTGTCGGGGAACCCCAACGTACAGAAATCATCTTAGAAGTAGCTGAGATATTTAAGCAAAAATCTAGTACAGAATGGATGGAAGTTTTCAAAAATTATGATGTTTGTCTAACTCAAGTGAATAATTTCGAGGATGCGCTTAATGACCCCCATATAATAAATCGTGGACTTTGGTTCATGCAGGAGTATTCTCTGGAGGGGTTGGTACCTCAGATGGCTTTCCCGATAAAATTTGACACCATTGCACCGGGATGGCAAACTCCCCCTCCGGAAGTGGGAGAACATACAGAGGAGGTCTTGTCGGGTATAGGCTATAGTGCTGAAGACCTTAAAGCTTTGACCATGAAAAAGATTATCTAACCAGGCGGTGTTGAAAATACAATCTGAAAGGGGATGTAAGTATGAAATCAAATATGTGGCAGTCAGAATATAAAAAAAAGCTGATTTCCATTAATGAATTGGCTGGCAAAGTTGAATCTGGAGATACCGTCACGATTGGATTTGGGGTTTCAGGTCCATCTGGACAGGTAGTGGATGCTATTCTGGATCGAAACCAGGAATTGGAGAATGTTCGGATCTGTGATGTTGTATTAACTAAATCGAGCAGATTGGTAGATCCAGAATTTATGGCATCAATTGAAGGTAAAATAAATTCGATGTCCGGTTTTTGTCTCAAGATCAGCCGAAAAATATTCAAAGAGCAACTGGTTGATTTTTATCCCGTTCAGGGCAATGATGTTGCCGATAAACTAAACAAAATAACTGACGTCTTCATATTAATGGTCACTCCTCCCGATAGTCGTGGATACGTTAATTTTGGATTATCCAATTTTTATCATACAGACATGTTAATTAGTAGAAAGGAATCAGGTATTCGTTTAGTAATCGGAGAAGTAAACGAGCAAATGCCCGTAGTGTTTGGCAACAATTGGGCACACATTTCACAGTTTGATTTTTTTGTTGAAAACTCTACATTTATACCCACTTTACCCAAAATCATTCCAACAGAATTCGAAATAGGCTTTGCAAAGAGGGTTTTGGAATTAATTAATGACGGAAATACCATTCAAATGGGTGTAGGAGGGATTTCAGAAGCAGTAGTTGCTAATTTGGAGGGAAAGCACAACCTAGGGATACTATCGGAAATGGCTCCCGCAGGCTTGGGCCAATTGATAGAAAAAGGGATTGTTACCAACGACTGTAAGCCCTATCACAGAGGCGTAAGCATTGCAACCTTTTGCCTGGGGGATCAGGAGCTATACGATTATGTTTCAACAAATCCGGTCTTCGAGCTTCATCCCGCCAGCTATACTAATAATCCTGGGTTTATTGCCAGCCATTCCAACATGGTCTCTATTAATAGCGCAATTATGATAGATTTTACCGGACAAATTGCATCAGAAGGGGTAGGAGACAGGCACATCAGCGGCACTGGCGGACAGCTTAACTTCCAGATGGGTGCATTCTGGTCGCAAGGCGGTAGGGCCATAACGTTGGTTCCTTCATCAAGTAAACGACCGGATGGCAGTCTGAGCTCTAACATTCTCCCCGAGTTGCCACTGGGAACTCCGGTTACTGTACCACGTACTTTTTCTGATCATATTGTAACCGAATATGGTGTTGCAAAGCTAAAGTATAAAACTAGACGAGAACGCGCCATGGAGCTTATTTCCATAGCTCATCCCGACTTTAGGGGCGAGTTGAAAGAAGGATTGAAAAGCAAATTCTATTTTCAGGCAAAATGATAATACCCAATGTAGAATAGTAGTCAAAATCAGTAGAGGATATCATGCAGTTCGGGTACACTAATGGAGACAAAAGTAGAAACAAGCCACGGGGACAGGTTTCTTGGCCCACTCGGCAATCCAAAGTGGGCCAAGGAACCTGTCCCCGTGGCTTGTGGGGGACCGCGCCGCCCCTTCACATTCGACAATGTTCTCAAATAGCTTAGTTTGTCAGGTTCCTGGCACCCTTACATTAATACTTGTATGGCAGCGCCGACCAGTTCTGATAATGGTCCCGGGTAAACTCCTAGGAGGATGGTAGCCAGAACACATACCCACAGAGCTACGGTACTGGCTAATCCTATACCCAGTGGTTTTTCCTGTTTGTTTTCCCCGATGTACATGGCTTTGGAAACCCCCAGGTAATAGTATACTGATACCATACTCATGATCAAACCGATTAAGGCCAGCCACAGATATCCTGCCTGTATGGCGCCGGCAAACAAATAGAACTTGCCGGCAAAACCGGCCATGGGGGGAATGCCAGCCAGGGATAGCATACAAATGGTCATTATAGCTGCCAGCAGCGGTGAACGTTTACTCAAGCCGGCGAAGGCCTCTATATCAGTTCGGCCGGTATCCACTTCCACCGCTGTGGCCACTGCAAATGCTCCCACATTGGCAAAAACATATATCATGGCATAGAATAATACCCCTTTTAAGCCGTAAGAATTGGCGGCTGCTACACCCACCAGGATATATCCGGCCTGGGCAATGCTGGAGTAGGCCAACAGTCTTTTAATGTCCCTCTGGGACAGTGCGATCAGGTTGCCAATAATTATGGTAATGGCTGCCAAGACCGCCAGGAGCAGGCTCCAGTTGAATACTGGCTGGGATACATCAACTGCTATCATGAAGACTCTGACTAATGCGGCAAAGCCGGCCGCCTTGGAACCTACTGAGAGATAGGTAGTAACCGGAATAGGCGCACCTTGATATATATCCGGGGTCCACATATGAAAGGGAACTACCGAGACTTTAAAAGCAAAACCGGCGATTATCATTACTACTCCGGCAATAACCGCCGAGGATGAGGTGAAAGACGCCCCAATTTCTATGAAATTAGTGGTTCCCAAACTGGCATACACCAAGCTGATGCCGAACAAGAGGATAGCCGAGGATACTGCACCTAGAATCAGGTACTTCAATCCCGCTTCACCGGACAGCTTATCACTCTTCAGGTATGCAGTGAGAATATAGAAGCTTATGGTCATTAATTCCAATCCCACATAAAGGGTAATAAATTCCCCGGCGGAGACCATGAGCATCATACCCAAAGTGGCCAATATCATCAAACCGTAAAACTCACTGCTCTTTTCTTCAAAGCGCTGGATATAACTGCCTGCCATGAGCATTACCAGGATACCGGCACTGAGGAATAATATCTTAAAATAGTTGCCATATAAATCGATCTGATAAACCCCGTTGAATAGGGTGGCTCCTTTAGAAAAGCCGGTGATTAAATAAATCAGGATCAAGCCCAAACCTGCTAGTGCCACACCATTAACATATTTTTGCGCCTTTCCCGGCAGGGACAGACCCAAAACCAGAACTGCCAGACCTAACAGGGCTATCAGGATTTCACTGGCTAATAAAGAAAAATCCATTATAATAAACCTCCCATCTGTGGCAATCCGATCTGGGCTACCAAGTCTACTACACCGCTATTGATTAAATCCATCAGGGTAAAGGGTAGGAAACCTCCCATAAAAATAGCCAATCCCAGTACTATCAGGGGCACCATCTCTACTCCTTTTAAATCCTGCAGATGATCCCATTTCTCATTGCGAGGTCCGAATAACATCCTGCCCAGGGCCCGCAAGACATACAGGGCGGTAAATACGATTCCCGATATGGCTATAATGGTTATCACTCTATAGGTGCCGAAAGCTCCTACGAATATGGTAAACTCACCGATGAAATTAACCATTCCCGGCAATCCTAAGGAAGCCAATCCGGCAATCATAAAGCCAGTGGCCAGTTTCGGCATCTGATGGGCCAGACCACCGAAATCTTCAATATTGCGGGTATGGCTCTTTTCATACAGGTTGCCGATCATGGCAAAGAACAGAGCCGCCATTACCCCATGGGCAAACATCATGATAACTGCACCGTTTATGCTAATAATATTTAAGGCTGCGATGCCTACTAAAACATATCCCATGTGGCTCACACTGGAATAACCAACAATATATTTCAAATCTTTCTGGCTTAAACAGATATAGGCTGCATAAACAATATTGCCCAATGCCAATACTGCAATGATCGGAGCTATAACTGCGGCTCCTGCTGGCAGGATAGTAAGGGCTATACGGATTAATCCGTATCCTCCGATCTTCTTCAAGACTCCGGCATGAATCATACTTACAGCTGTAGGCGCTCCGGCATAACCATCCGGTGACCAGGCATGGAATGGGAACATGGATAACAGGGTACCGAACCCAAAGGCCATAAAAGCAAAGACAATAATCTGAAAGCCGGTTGAATATTCCAGGGTAGCTAGAAATGCCATATCCATACTGGCTATGCCACTGATAGCCTGAGCCTGTACAAAGAGAGCAATCAGTCCAGTAAGGAGGAAGGCGCTGCCGATGAGCAGATATATGGTCAATTTCATTCCCGCGTATTCTTTGGTAACCCGTTTGGTGCTGCCAAACATTATCACCATCAGATAAATGGGTATCACCACTACTTCATAAAATAGGAAGAAAATAAATAAATCCGTGGTTATAAAGGTTCCCATCACTCCGGCAATGAGTATTAAGAGCAGAGCAAAAAATTCCTTGACCCGCTCAGTAATATTCCAGGATGCATATATGGAACTAAACCCAATTAAATTGGTCAAGAGCAGCATGGGAATGCTTATCCCATCTACCCCCAGGGCATAGTTAACCCCCAGATCCCTGATCCAAGGTATGGTCTCTACAAACTGCATTCCCCCCGCAGTCTGGTCATAAGCCAGCAATACTGCTATAGATAAAACCAGGCTGACCAGGGTGGAGATGGCAGCAGTTCTCTTGATCCATTGGTGCTGCAGAGCGGGCAGGCCCATGATTATCGCTGCTCCCAGCAGTGGTACTAATAATGCTATAGTTAATACTGGTATTTGGTTCATTGATTACCTACCCCCTCTCATAATACTGCCGACTCGACTGCTACAGCAGCCAATACTACCAGGATTAATACCCCGGCCATCATGTACATGGCATAGCTCTGAACCTGTCCATCTTCCGTATATCTCAAGGTATCTCCACTTTTACCAGTAAGAAAAGCGATGCCATCAACTATCCCATTGACCACATGGATGTCAAACCAGAACATGGCCCGGGCTCCTCCGTAAACCAATATCTCTCCTATCCGGGTATATATTTCATCGATATAGTATTTATTCTGAACCAGCTGGTGAATGCCTGAAAATCTATTACGCAAGGCTTTATGACTGATCAGCTCCTTCTGATACATTAACCAGGCCAGTAATATTCCAGACCCGGCTATCAGGGAGGATGAAATCATTATAGCCATGCTTGGATGTGGATTGATGCCCAACGGACTGTTGACGAATTCTCCAAACACATGGTGCATAAGGGGAGAATTAACCAAGCCGACCAAGATAGCTGCTAGGGCCAGGAGAATTAGAGGCACGGTAATAACCCCTCTATTCTCATGGGCCTTCTCACCCTGAGTATTCTTACCATAGAAGGCAGTAAATATGAGCCGGAACATATAAAAGGCGGTCATGAAAGCCACTACTGCCCCCAGAACATACAATCCCATATGGCCGCTGGAATAGGCAGCCAAGAGTATTTCATCCTTGCTCCAAAATCCCGATAGGGGCGGAATTCCGGACAGGGCCAAGGCCCCGATTATAAAGGTCCAGGTGGTTATGGGCATCTTCTTGGAAACATTGCCCATTTTCCAGATATTCTGTTCACCATGCATAGCATGTATCACACTACCGGCCCCCAGGAACAAAAGGCTCTTGAAGAAGGCATGAGTCATCAAGTGAAACATACCGGCAGTCATAGCCCCTACTCCCATAGCCATCATCATATACCCCAGCTGACTTAAGGTTGAATAAGCCAGGATCCTTTTAATATCATTCTGGGTAATAGCGATGGTAGCGGCAAACAAGGCGGTAAAACCACCGACTACCGCTATTACGGTCATAGCCTGTGGCACACTGGCAAATATGAAAAAGGCCCGGGCTACCAGGTACACCCCGGCGGCTACCATGGTGGCCGCATGAATCAAGGCACTGACCGGAGTAGGACCTTCCATGGCATCAGGCAGCCATCCATGTAAAGGAAACTGAGCCGATTTACCCATGGGTCCAAAGAACAGCAGTATGGCCACCGGAACTAAAACTGCCATATTAGTAAAGCCAGGCACTTGGTCGGCCAGAGCAGTAAAACTCAGGGTACCAAAAATAATCTGCAGGAATAGTATCCCCAGTAAAAATCCAAAGTCTCCTACCCGATTAGTTATAAAGGCTTTGATGGCTGCGTTTTTGGCAGAATCCAGCCCGAACCAAAACCCGATCAGAAAATAGGAACATATCCCTACCAGTTCCCAGAATACAAACATCTGTCCAAAATTATTAGCCATCACCAGACCCAGCATGGAAGCTGCAAATAGACTCTGGTAGCCAAAATAACTGGCAAAACCCGGATCTCCCTCCATATAGCCCAGGGAATATATCTGCACCAATGTGGCTATTGAAGTAACTACTATCAGCATAACCGCTGTGAGCGGATCCAAGAGCAGACCCATATCCACCTGTAATCCTGGCATACTGAGCCAGCGCACGGAAAACTCGAATATTGCCCCTCCCGGTTCCGAGAATACTGCCAGGGCAATGGGGATAGACAATAGAAATGCCAAACCTATACTGAGTATAGACAAACCTGCTGATAAACTGGGCCAGCGATGCAAAAATAATCCTATTAGTGCAGAAGCTAAAAAGGGCAAAAAGGCTATCAGCCAGGCATTAGGTAAAATAAATTCATACATATGCATCACCTCACCACTTCAACAGATTAAAATCATGGAGATCAATAGTTCCCCGCTGCCGGTAAATGGATATAACCAGAGCCAGACCGACAGCGATTTCCGCCGCTGCTACCACAATAATGAATACCGAAAACAACTGTCCCACCGCGGTGCCGGCAGCAACAAACTTGTTAGCAGCCACGAAATTGATATTTACCGCATTTAGCATCAGTTCCACCGACATTAATACCGCTACTGCATTACGCCGGGTTAGAACTCCAAAAACACCAATGGAAAAAACTACCGCACCCAGTACTAAATAATGGGGTAATCCTATCACTTGTTTTCAACCCCCTTTGCCAGTATAATAGCCCCCACAACTGCTACCAAGAGTAGTATAGCAGCGGCCTCAAAGGCCACTACATAGTCACCCAGCATTAGTTCTGCCAAGATCCCCACCGTATCATCTGCTCCTGCAAACAGCACTCTTTTGGGCCAATCAGAAAGCCCAATGGCCGCAATCAGGGCCGTAAGCATCATAGCAGTAATAGTACCACCGACAAAAGCTTCCCTGATGCGCGGACTGGTTAGATTAGATCTGCCGGCAGGTCTATTCATCACCAGCATAATGGCGAAAATAATCAATACTGATATAGCTCCAGCATATACCAGGATCTGTATAACTCCTAAAAAACCGGCATTTAACTGAAAATAGATTGCGGCTACTCCCAGGAAGGCCAAAATCAGGCTCAAGGCGCTGTAAATGATATTTCTGAACAAGACTACCCCTAGGGCGCCAAAAACCGTTACTCCAGCAATGGCTATAAATACCGCATCATATAATGAGAAAGCAGAGAAATCCAACATTATGCCTCTCCTCCTTCCTCTGCCTGGAGGCGCTTTTTCTTTTCCTTGTTAACAAAGCCTGCCGCTACTTTAGCTGCCTTTTCTTTGTCTTTAACCATCAGCTCAGCAATTTTCCCGGCAGTTTTCTCATCCGATTGCATCAATTCAGACAATATATTGATATCCACTTCCTGTTCCATGATTTTGCTCAGGACTTTGCCGGGATTCTTCTGCAGTGCTTTTTGCATGGCCTCGATCTGCTTCTGCTCTTTATCAACCTTTTGGTCTTGCTGGGCTGCACCGCTTTCGTCTTCTTGCAGGTCCAGGCCTTCCGGGCGCAGATAGACCATCTTTATATCCTCCCGATTGAATTTGGATAGTTCAAAATTATGATCGAAATATATGCACTCTTTGGGGCAGCCTTCCACACAAAGGTTACAGAACATGCAGCGTTGAAAATCTATGGTATAGCTTAACAGTTTCTTCTTTTTACTGTTTTCATCTTTTTCGGTTTCAAATGACAGCACATTATTGGGACAACTGTTTACACAAATACCACAGGCTATGCATTTTTCAAATTCAAACTGCAGGCAGCCTCGAAAACGCGGAGCCAGTTCTGGCATTACATCCGGATACTGCTCGGTTATCTCTTTCTGGAAGAAATGTTTCAAGGTAATGCCCAGTCCTTTGATCAATCCTTGTCCATTCATATCTAACACCACCCCATCCATCTGCAAAAATAGATTCCCGCGCCAGTAAGCAGTATGTTGCCCAGACTTACTGGCACCAAGACCTTCCAGCTAAAAGACATCAGATGATCCATACGGATACGGGGAAAAGTCCATTTTACCCAGAAAAATACCAGGATAACTCCGTAAGTCTTAATTATGATCCATAACCAGGATGGCAGCCAGGGACCCTGCCATCCGCCCAGGAAAACGGTGGCCATCAAAGCAGATACGGCTACCAGGTTGGTATATTCGGCCAGGAAAAAGAGCGCCCAACGCATACCGGTATATTCGGTATATGCACCGCCGGTCAGTTCCTGCTCCGCTTCCGGCATATCGAAAGGTCCCCTGTTTAACTCCGCTGTAGCGGCAATAAAATAGGTTATAAAGGCAATCGGCTGCAGGATAATAAACCACAGGTTATCTTGGGCCGCTACAATATCCTGGAGGTTTAATGAGCCGGTGATCATCACTACTCCCAACAGAGAAAAGGCCAGGGGTATCTCATAACTTATCATCTGGGCCACTGAACGCAGCGAGCCCATTAAAGACCATTTATTATTGGATCCCCAGCCAGCCATTATCAGAGCAATGGTACCCAGAGATGCGATAGAAATGAAGAACAATAGTCCCACATTCAAGTTAATGACTTCCAGACCTTCACCCATAGGTATTACCGTATACAGCATTACTGCCACCACTATGAACAACATGGGGGCGGTTTTAAAAATGAGTTTGTCTGCTGCTGACGGCACAATATCTTCCTTGGTCAAAAGCTTGAGGGTGTCAGCCAGGGTTTGGAATATCCCGAAAGGCCCCAGTCTATTGGGACCCAATCTTTCCTGGAAAAAAGCACTGACTTTTCTCTCCAGCCAAATCAAGATAATAATGTTTAGGGTAATTATAGTGATTATTATTATCCATTTAACTAATAACAAAACAGTATCGGCCCATATGGGTGACAAACCCAGGCTTATCAGCCACCCGGTTAAGGCTGCTACCAGATTAATAAACAAAGGTTCCATAAATCATTCGCTCCTCTTGAGTCTGATTAGTCAATGGGATTGACTGCTTCTATCTATCTGATTCCCCCAGTATCGGATCCAGGGTAGCAATATTGGTAATGATGTCCTGGAACACCCCTCCCCGGCATACCAGAGGCAAAACCATCAAGTTGATGAAGGATGGCGCCCTTACGTGCAGACGATAAGGTTTATTGCTGCCATCGCTTACTATATAGTAGCCCAGTTCTCCTTTGGCTGACTCGATCCGGTGATAGACCTCTTTACCCGGCTCAGGTTTCAAGACTCTGGGAACTCGAGCGGTTATTTCCCCTTCGGGAAGATTATCCAGGGCCTGTTTTATGATGCGGCTACTCTGCCCAATCTCTTCAATTCGAACCTTCCAGCGGTCCAGCGAATCTCCCCGATTGCCGATGGGTATATCAAAAGCAAAACGATCATAGATTCCATAGGGTTCAGCTTTTCGAATATCATAGGCTATCCCGCAGGCTCTTAAGTTGGGACCGGTCACACCGTAATTCACAGCATCTTCCAGGCTAAGGATACCAACTCCCTGCATCCGCGCAGCCCATATCTCGTTACCGGTCATCAGGCCATTATATTCATCTATCATCTGGGGAACATCATTTACTAAACTCCTGACCGTCCCAATGAATCCATCTGGTATATCAAGAGCAACTCCCCCTATTCTGATGTAGGAAGATAACAAGCGCTGCCCTCCGGTCATCTCAAAGATATTCATGATCCTCTCCCGGTCCCGCATGCCATACATCAGGCCGGTAGTAGCCCCCAGGTCTATTCCCGTGGCGGCAATGGCTATTTGGTGAGAGGCAATCCGGGACAGTTCGGCCATAATAACCCGGATATACTGAGCACGTTCCGGTACCTGGATACCCAGCAGCTTTTCTACCGTCTGGCAGTAGCCTAGAACCGGCAGGTTGGTGGCCAGGTAATCCAGCCGGGCGGTATAGGGAACAAACTGCTGATAAGTTCTGCTTTCGGCGATTTTTTCCACGCTTCTATGCACATAGCCCAAGTGTACGATGACATCCTGGATGATCTCTCCATCCATTACTGCTTCGGCGTGTAAACCACCATGGGTACTGGGATGAATGGGGCCAACATTAACTGTATATACATCGGTTTGCATCAACTATCATCGCCCTCCCATCACAAAATCCTTGCGCAGGGGATGCCCATCAAAATTGTCCGGGAGCAAGACCCGGATCAGGTTGGGATGACCTTTAAACTGGATTCCCATCAGGTCATATACTTCTCTTTCCTGCCAGTCGGCGGTGGGCCAGATATCTATTAGCGAATCCACTTCTGCCGAGTTTCTGGGAACCCTAGTCTTAACACAAATCTTGTGGTTGGTGGGAATCGAATAAAGGTGGTAAACTACTTCAAATTCCTCATTATAATCAACCGAGCTAAGATTAGCCAGGTGGTTGAATCCATAATTATCTCTGAGTCTAAGCATTAAAGTTTTTAATTCACTTTTTTCTACATTCAAGACCGTGAAAAATTGATCCATTACCGTTCTCAGTTTATCTCCTAGTTGCTCTTCCAGGTTCTGGACCATCTGCTCCAGGTTAAAATCCTGCACCTTATCAACTCCTCCGGTATTCGCCCTGCTGGACTTTCTTTTTTAACTCCAGCATGCCGTGAAACAAGGCTTCCGGCCTTACCGGGCATCCTGGTATATATACATCCACGGGAATAATTGAATCTACCCCCGGCAACACACTGTAGCCATCTGTAAAAGGTCCGCCGCTAATAGCACAATTGCCCATGGCGATCACCCACTTGGGCTCCGGCATCTGCGCCCACACCCGCTCAACGGCTGGTTTCATCTTAAGGGTGATAGGACCCGCCACGGTCAATAGATCAGCCTGACGGGGCACCGCCCTTACTACCTCATATCCAAAGCGAGCTTGGTCAAATCTGCCTGCTCCTGCAGCCATGACTTCGATGGGACAGCAATTACAGCCATAATTTAAGGGCCAGAAAGACCAGGATCTTCCCCAATTCCATAGTTTCTCAAAGCTAGTAACCAGGATATTGTTACTGGCCAGTTCTTCTACATCATTATCCTGGTCCTTATTTTTAGTATCTAATACCATTCCAAAGCCCCCTCCTTCCAGGCATACCATAGTGCAATAAGTAATATGGCGATGAAGATTATCATCTCGATAAAGGCAAAAGGTCCCAAGACTCCGAACTTGACGGCCCAAGGATAAAGAAATACGATTTCTACATCAAAGGCCAGAAACACCAGAGCATACAAAAAATAGTTCACTTTAAACCTGATCCAGGTTTTACCTTGGGTATCTACCCCACATTCATAAGTGGTATATTTTTCATGGTCTGGTGCTGCCTTTGGTTTAGGCCGGAATAGCCAGGCCATAGCCATGGCTGCCACAGGAAAGGCCAAAGTGATTAGAAAAAATATTCCCAGGGCTGGATATTCTGCTAGCAAACCCTTTCCCTCCTTTGCATAGTACCTCTTTCGCGGATTTTACCAACTTTGTTTTGATTCTTTTCCCTTTTCAATGCAGACTTTTCCTCCTCTCCAATTTTCTGCAACTAGCCCATTTTATATGCAGAATTTATAACAGACTGGCCCTTAAGCTGAAGTAGACAGTATTAGTTCAGATATAAGGACTGTATATTAGGCATTTTTCTGTTTTCAATGTAATTCCGGGTATATAAAGACCTGCTAAATAACCTTTTATTTCAACAATTCTGCTGCAATATTACTAGCACGTAAGAATATTTGTTCACAATGTCTATTATTGTCTAATTATAGTGCAAAGTCAATCGTGAACAATAGTCTTAAACCTACTTGTAATGGCAAAATCTTTACTAATTTGTAGTTAAGTATTGGTTGAAACAATCTTTAGGGTGTGGATAATTTCTTTATACAGTGTGAAATTGAACCCTTTCAATGTGTATTGATTATATATATTATAATACTGATTTATTTACTGGCCAATGTTTTATCTTGATCCGGGCTTTACTCTTTGCATTGGAAAAGGATTTCAGGTTTATCCAGAATGATATTCCAATGGGATATTTCCCTTATTGTGGGACAATAGCTTCTAAAATAAGAGCTATTTTTAAGAACTAAAATGCATAGAATTAAACCAAGATCAGCAAAATTTGATATTGAAATTTTTATGTATATCTGAGAAAATACAAGAGTAGGAATAAATACCAACTCTCAGTTGGGTTTATTGGTAAATTCATAATAGTTGGTTGTCAAAAGGTAGGAAGGTAAGAACGGTAGTTAAAAGACTAAAGGTGCTAATCCTGTTTCTGTTATGCTAACGGGATGATGTATCTGATGCTGTTCTTCAACTCCTGCGGGAGTTTTTTTATTTCCCTGATATTTTAAAAAGGGAGGCGAAAATAACTAAGATCATCAATCAGTATTGTCCTCATATTAGTTACTCTTTAAGATTTGATACTGTAGGGAAAACCCGGTAAGAGGTTTTGACCGGTAGTATTGTAGGATGGTTTAACAAGTAAAAAGGTAGGAAGGTAAGACGGTAGGTAAAAGAATGAGGTGGTAATCCTGGCTGCACTTTGCGCAAGCAGGACCTGACACCATTCTTACGACTCCTATGGGAGTTTTTTTTCTTGCCTTAATAACATTACAAGGAGGAGAAAAATGCAAGCTTTGTTGGGTATAAAAGGACACAAAAAACGGATAGGTATTAAACTCTTGTCTCTGCTGCTCATTATAATAATGGGTACTGCTATGGGGTGTTCAAACTCCAGTAGCCCGGAACAGAACCAAACCAAGACAGTTGAGCTGAGACTGGCACATTTTTTCCCCAGTACTCACCCTGCTGAAACTGAACTGATACAACCCTGGATTAAGGCTATAGAAGAAGCAACCGATGGCCAGGTGAAAATAACCAGTTACCCCAACCAAACCCTGTTGAATGCTGACTCCATTTATGCCGGAGTAGTGGATGGCAGTGCCGATCTGGGTCTTTCATGTTTTTCGTACACTAGGGGTCGTTTCCCGGTATTGGAAGCCTTTGAACTGCCGGGAATAACCTATAATAATTCCAAGGTGGCCAGCAAGGTAGCCTGGGAAGGTATAAAAGAACTTAATCCCCCAGAAATTCAGGATACTAAACTTATGATGGTACTCACTACTGGCCCGGGCGACTTGTACACCAAGGATGCGGTTCGCAATCTTGAGGATCTGCAGGGCATGGAAATCAGAGCCACTGGTCTCAGCGCCAAAACCCTGCAAGCCCTAGGAGCTATCCCAGCCGCGATGCCCCAATCAGATGCCTATGAAGCTATAACCAAGGGAGTGGTTCGGGGAAATCTAGGCCCGGTTGAAGTACTGAAGGGCTGGAAACAAGCCGAAGTAACCAGTTACATTACTGAAACCCCATTCCTATACAATACCTTGTTTTTTATTACTATAAATCTTGATAAATGGAATTCGCTCGACCCTGATATTCAAGAGGCTATTGAAGCTGTCAATAAAGAGTATTTTGAAGCGGTAGCTATTGGTTTATGGGATAAACAGAATGAAGATGCCTTAAAGTATGCAATCGACGAGCAGGGCATGGAGGTCATCCCGCTCTCACAGGAGGAAGCAGATAAGTGGATCACCCTGGTTAAGCCAATTCAAGATGAATTTATAGCCAGAATGGATGCAGGCGGACAATCAGGACAGGAGATATTGGATACGGTTAAGGAACTGGCTGAAAAATATAACCAGGAATACAAATAAGGGATGAGGAGGTGCAGTTATGAATAAATTAACTCGACAGATAAAGAAAATAAGTCAACATCTAGATTATCTAGCAGGACTTTGCGTTGTAGCAGTGATGGTCCTGGTAGTAAGCAACGTCCTACTGCGCGCGCTTTTTAATCGTCCCATACTGGGAACTTACGAATATGTAACTATGCTAACCGCTGCAGGTATCGGCCTGGCCTTGGCCCACTGCGCCTCTCAGAATGGTCATATAGCGGTAGATTTTATCATCGAACGACTTTCTCAAAAACTACAGGCCGCTGCCGATGTGCTTACCAATATTATCGCACTATCATTTTGGGGAATGTCTGCATGGTATGTGGCTAAATATGCCGGGACTATGCTAGAAAGCAATACCGTATCTCCAACCACCCAAATACCATTGTATCCGGTGGTCTACCTGATATCTTTCGGACTTTTGGCTTTAAGCCTGGTATTGTCAGTAGGACTATCGGAATCGCTAAAGAGGGCTTTTAGATGAATTCGCTTGTGGCCGGACTTATAGGATTAGCTGCTTTTATGCTGCTTTTAATACTACGGATGCCAATTGCCTATGCTATGGCCCTGGTGGGCTTTGTAGGTTTTAGTTTCCTGACTTCTATATCATCAGGTTTCAGTATGGTAGCCAAGGAAATATATAATACTTTTTCTTCTTATTCTCTAAGTGTTATTGTAATGTTCATCTGGATGGGGTTTCTTGCTTTCTATTCTGGCATTGGAACCAGATTGTATGTGTTTGCTTATAAACTGATTGGGCACTGGCCGGGCGGCCTTGCCATAGCCACTCAGATAGCCTGTGGGGTATTTGGCGCCATCTGTGGTTCCAATACCGCTACCGCAGCAACCATGGGCGCTATTGCCCTGCCGGAAATGAAAAAATACCACTATGATATGTCTTTGGCCACAGCAAGTATTGCTGCAGGCGGAGTGCTGGGAGTTTTAATACCACCTAGCGTTATCTTTATTGTTTATGGAATGGCTACGGAACAGTCTATAGGCAAATTGTTTATGGCAGGTATTATCCCCGGCATTCTGCTGATGCTGTGTTATATAGTTACCATCTGGATTTTGACCTTGCGCCGTCCTGAACTGGGTCCGGCCGGACCTCGGGCAGATTGGAAGGAGCGGCTGGAGAGCCTGCGCGGCGGCCTGGCTGAGGTACTATTTGTATTTGCCCTATCCATGGGCGGCCTGTTTAAAGGATGGTTCACTCCTACTGAAGCAGGAGCAGTAGGTGCTGCTGGTGTACTCTTGGCTGCACTGCTGGGCAAAAACCTAAGCCTGGAAGGTTTTAAAAAATCCCTTTTTGATGCAACCCGCACTACAGCTATGATTATGCTGATGATTGCCGGAGCTATGATGTTTGGCCGATTTATGGCTGTCAGCCGGGTCCCTTTTGAACTGGCTTCCTGGGCGGGAGAATTGGCCCTTCCAGCGGTGGTGGTAATGGCCATTATTCTGGTTATTTATCTTATCCTGGGCTGCTTTATTGATGCCCTGGCCCTTATTCTACTTACCATTCCCATTTTCTTCCCAGTGGTGGTAAATACCCTAGGCTATGACCCTATATGGTTTGGCGTGATCATGGTGATGGTAGTAGCTATGGGAGTAATTACTCCTCCGGTAGGCATGAATGTATACGTTATTAAAGGAGTAGCGCCAGAGATTCCAGTAGAATTAATATTCAAAGGTATATGGCCTTTTCTTATTGCTTTAGTATTCTGTTTGGTATTGTTAATTGCCTTTCCTACCCTGGCCACATTTCTCCCCAATACCCTCATGAAATAACGGAAGCAGGCAGAAAGGTCTCCCCCTGCCTGCTGAGCTCCCGTGCCTACCGTCTCTATTTTTCGGATATATCTAAATAATCATCGCTTTCTTCTCGGGCTTTCTTGAAATTGCTCAGGGCTTTACCCATCGACTCTCCTACCTTGGGTAATTTCCCGGGTCCTACTATTATTAAAAGAACAACCAGAATAAATCCCATTTCCCAAGGACCAAAGTTACCAATAAGTCCAAACATAATTCATCCTCCTTTTTTAGCCGGGCCAAAGTCTGCATTCTTCTGCTGTCAATTATTCCAGCTACTACAACGCCTATTTCAAATAGTATATATACTACTTAAACCCACCTTATTCTTCGTTTTGGAACCGTCCCCCCGGCCTATTCCTAGCCGTAGCTGTGCAGTCCCGATAATAGATAGTTGACTCCAAAAAACGTAAAGAGAACCAATATGAATCCTGCTATAACCACCAGGTTAGCATTGCTTCCCTTCCAGCCTTGGCTGCGATATATGTGCAGGTATATAGCATAGATTATCCAGGTTACCAAGGCCCAGGTTTCCTTGGGATCCCAGCTCCAGTAAGTTCCCCAGGCTTGTTCCGCCCATACCCCGCCTAATACTATAGATATGGATAACATGACAAACCCGCCGCCTACTGCCCGATAAACATTAATATCATCACTGTTATCCTTTTTTGCTACTTGTACTACTGCCAGGGCTGCAGCCAAGGTAAATGCACTATAGGCCAATACCGCTGTTAATACATGACTGATTAGCCACGAACTTTTAAGGGCCGGCATCAACGGACTGTACACCCCATGCTGATCAGGCATAAGAATAAATACCGAACCTAGTAACAAGGAAGCCATAAGCATCAGTACTGCCCCACCGCTTTTACTATTACTCATCTTTTCATACCACAGATACAAGAGAACGCTTATAAACGTAAAACATAATATAAACTCATAGCCATCAGTTAAAGGTAATCGGCCACTTAATATAGTTCGTGCAATGATTGCCACCAAGTTAGCCACAGCACCAATAATTGCTGCTGAACTGGCGACCATGAGCAGGTTATTCCTGCTAGTTTTCAGCCCGGTTAAATATAAGCAACTGCTGATTAAATACATAAACAGTGCCAGAATGATGCTAGTCTTAATCAATACTGCCATAGTTATTCCTCCACCGTTTTTCTAACCTTTTTTCCCGACTTGTTTCTAAAAATATTAATCTCGGCCAAGGCTGCCCCCAGCATAAATAGAATTCCCCCGGCTGCCGCATAAGGTAATCCCGGATCTTCCTTTACTTTCAGAACCGAGTAGGGCTTAGGTCCATCAAACTCCACAAAAGATGTTGCGGATATTTCTATCCTTTCCCCCCAGCGTGCTGCCCCTACTCCTAAAAGCTGTTCATCCTGATAAACGGAATATATTACCCGAGGATTATTAGGCTCATTAGTCTTACTTTCCATGCCGTATGAAGGGTCAAAATCAGGCACATACTTAAAAACCTTAACCCGATAGCTGCTACCCGGTATTTCTAATATCTGGCCTTCTGATGCCGAGTAGGTTTCAGTCTTCCCATCCCCTTCAACAATAACCTCCACCATAATGCCATAACTCTGCTGGTAAACTTTTAGGCCATCATACTGCAGAGGATGATTAACACTAATAGTAGACTGCTGTTCCAAGTCATCCCCCTTATATATCAGTACTTTTGATAAATACTGGGAAGGCATGCCATTTTCATACAGTTCTATTTCAAATTCTTCTAAGCACAGGCTGATATCTTCTCCCTCTTTGCTATGGGCAATAACTACTCGTTCTCCTTCAACCACCTTAACATTTCCGCTTTGACCCGCTAAAGAATTAATCATTCCCCCCACCAGAATTAAAATTAATCCGGTATGCAAAACCAGCAGTCCCCACTGCCGAAGATGATTAATAATATTATGCTGCTTAACCAACAGCCGCTTTCCTATTTTAAGCCAGCGGTTTAGAGTACATAATCCCAGGTTAATAAATAACAGAATAATTAAAGCATTAAATAGTAGTAATCGATGAAACATGTCCGGAAATATACTGCTTCCTATTGCTGAAAATATTGCCAGCAATGCCAGCAGAACTAATCCGGTTTTCATCGACGAGATATTCTTAACCAGGGTATGGAAAATCTGGCGCATATAATCACTCCTCCAGCCCCAGGACATAAATGAACGGTTCGACTGTCTCTTAAAAAATAACCACTTGAATATGACTAAAACAGAAAGAACCGTCCTCTAATTCCTCTATGTTATGTCTCCCATGGATTAATTACATTGTACAGTGTTTCTTAGAAATTTCCTTTGGATAAATCACCAATATTAACACCCTCTATTTGTACAGGCATCTAATGCTAATGATTCTACAGATCCCGCTCTTTTTAATTAGCCCAGCTTTCATCAATTTCGTCGAACCAATCAAATATATGACACTCTGCACAAAAAACTTGAGATGGTTTGTGCATATTGTGACAAACATTGCATTCCAATTCCCCATTATGAGAATCATGCGGATTGGCATGTTCGAAATCGGTGGCTGCTTTCACGGTAGTATCAAAATCATCATGACATTCAAGACAAAATTCCTTAGAAAACTCGCGTCTCTCTAATGGTATTTGATAATTCCCGGTGATAAACTTCCATCCTTCTTGGGCTTGTATAGCTATCGAGCTCTCATGGCAATCGTGACAATCCAGCTCTGCCTCAGCATGCTGGTTGGCTAAAAGGTTACTGTCGTGATAGGAATCGTAATAGGGCACCATTAAATGACAGCTGCTACAAAATTCTGGATTTTCACTGGCCTTTACCAGATAGGCCCCTACCCCAACTCCAATAATAACAGCTAATCCCAATCCTGCTAGTATAACTTTTTTACTAAATAAAGCTTTCCATCCTTTGGCGCCATTTTCTGCGTTATTTTCCATTTAAAAGACCCCCTTGTTAGCTATATTTATGGTTTTTTGTAAATTGCTTTGGCACTTGTAGCAACTTACAATTAACTGGTCAAGCTGTTCGCTTAATTGCAGAACCACTTGTCTCAGTTCTTCTTTAAAGCACCTTCTATTTTAGACTCCGCCGTATACTATCAATCTGCTGCTTATTGCTACATGATGTACACAATATCAAACTTCCCCCCTGTACAAAAAGACCGTAGCCATTTATAATAATGGAATGAAATTTACAGAAATACCAAACTGATCACCTCACCAATTTCTCCTCAATTATAGTCTATCTACCTGCTCATTTCTTTTGGAGCCTACCCTAAGTTTTTAACTTCATTTTAGTATTCGCCCCCAATCGAATATCTTCATCCCGCGTGTTACCATTGAGTTAGACTCGTGACACGATTCGTGTTTTTTCGCAAAAAAACCAATTAGAGAGGAGTAGGATCCATGAGTTTAGAAGAAAATGGCAAAAAGGGCATATCTAGAAGAAAATTTATTCAGGGTACGGCTATTGGCGCTGTAGGGCTAGCTTCAGCCGGCATGCTGGTAGGCTGCAGCCCTAATGAGGCAACCCCTCCCGATGGACAGGCTGGCGCTGGTACCAAGTGGAGCTGGGAAACCAAGCCTGATCCGATACCTGCCTCGGAGATTAAGAAAACCGTTGATGCAGATGTAGTTATAATCGGTGCTGGACTGGCTGGAATATGTGCAAGTCTAGGAGCTGTTGAACAAGGTGCTAAAGTTGTCATTATTGAAAAGAATGATACTTGGGCAGCAAGGGGTGGCCATATAACTGCTTTTGGTAGCAAATTACAAAAGGAAATGGGGATAAATAATAACTACCGCCAAATCATCAGAGAATGGATTGCCTGGGCCCAAGGCAGAATCGATGAAGATTTACTCTGGCAGTTCGGACAAAAAAGCGGAGCTTGCATGGACTGGGTTATTGACATGGTAACACCACGCGGATTAAAGACAGCTATGTGGGATGGATATTACAAAGGACCTGATTATACAGAATACCCGGTTACTCACTTCTTCTTAGAGGATGATACTGACTTCCTGTATATTGGAGGTAATGCTGATAAAATTGGAAACATAGTACTGGTCAGAGAACTGGAAGCTATTGCTAAAGAAAAGGGCGTTCAAATAGACTACGGCACACCAGCAGTTCAACTAGTTAGAGAAGGCGATGGCCCTGTTACCGGTGTAGTTGCCGGTGAAGCAGCTAATTATATCCAGTATAATGGTAAAGGCGGAGTAATTATCGCTACCGGTGATTATGCATCAAATGACGAAATGAAAGAAAGATTCGATCCGTTTTCACTCAGGGCTGATGCGCAGATTTACTTCCCTAATAAATGTAATACCGGCGAAGGCATGATAATGGCTATGTGGGCTGGAGGAGCTATGCAGAGACATGAGCCGCACGCAGCCGTTATTCATCTGGAAGCAGGAGCTGCAAGTTATGGTTTCCTTCATGTCAATGCTCTGGGTGAACGCTTCAAAAATGAGGACGTTAATACCCAGTCCAAGAGCTGCACCAAAGAGCTGGAACCTGAAGGCATAGCCTGGACCATTTACGATGCTGATGGTTTAGACCAGGTCAAACAGCAGGTAGACAGCGGTATCGCCGGTGGATTGTTCTATGGGCAAATGTGGCAGATCAAAGGCCTGGAATGGAATATGGAGGTCGAGAAGACTACCTTAGATGCGCATATTAAGGATGGAAAGGTAGTAGTAGCTAACACCATCGAAGAACTGGCTCAAAAAATGGAGGTCCCTGTTGATGCTTTTAAGGCTACTGTGGCCCGCTATAATGAATTGGCAGTCCAAAAGAATGATGTTGACTATGGCAAGCGTGCTGAGCTGTTAAACCCCATAGTAAAGGCACCTTTTTACGCTGGCAAACTTTATAGCACCCTCCTCACAATGTGCGGTGGTCTGAGGACTGATAAGAGCCTGCATGTATTAGATGAAGCTGGCAAGCCTATTGAGGGATTATATGTAGCCGGAGCGGCTCAGGGTGAATTCTTTGCCAATGACTATCCCACCATATGTCCGGGTATCGGCCATGGCCGTTGTATTACTTTTGGCCGGATGACTGGTGTTTTGGCTGCCGGAGGATCATTGGATACTATTGCTTCTCTAAAGATCTAGTCTGATACTCTATTAAATATTGCTTGAATTTAGGTTTTATAGGGAGCGTCTATCTGACTCTCCCTATTTCCTCACATCGGGGAACATTGTAATCATGTATATGGAGAGGCAGTAATAGCAGTAACTTATTGTAAATGTTGTCGATGAATCTCCTCCTAACAGGGAGCATTGCAGGATCTTTTATCAGCCATACTATTATAACAGACGTAAAACCGTGATTGTTTGATATTGGTGGTGCATTTATCAATGGACTTTAAAATTTCGCATTATTTAATGGAAGGTATGCTGGATACCGGACTACCTTTTGTCGGCGCCTACCTGGTGAAAAAAGTCGGCAAAGGTATAATAATAACTGATGCTACCGGCAGAATACACTACCCGGATAAGTCAGATGTCGCTTACAATGCTGATGATCTCTTCATGGATATTCCAGATGGATTTATCGATCATCCTGATGTCTTGTTAAGCAATAATTTTCTTTATTACCGGCTTCACCATAACTCCACCTGCATTGGTTATGTAATAGTTGAAAACATATCCCCGGAAAACACAGCTCCTGTCCTGGCGCTATTGAAAGAAAGTCGGCTAGCTTTGAAGTATCACTTTCATATAAATAACGAAGTGATTAAGAATAAGGAGGATTTCGGACAGAGCCTTTATGAAAACTTCTTCTTGTCTGCAGATGTGAGCATCCCTGATAAACTTAAAATATATGAACAGAAAATGGACATAAATAATTATTATTTTGTATCGGTCTTGGATATGGAGGAAATTCCGGATCATTTGGATTGGAGAATACTTCGTTCCTATATTTATGAGACTTTTAACCGAGATCGTTGCGAATATATCAGTTCTATTATAGCCCGGGACCGACTGGTTACTATTTTACAAGCCAATCCTAAAGGCAGTCCCATGAACATAGATCCCGACTGGCCGGGAAGGGAAACCTTGCCTGCAACCAAACAAACTATAGAAAATAAATTCAACATAACTTATTCTCAGGGTTTAGGCCGAATTTACCGGCCATCGGGTTTGCTGCAGAGTTATCAGGAAGCTTGTATAGCTGTAGCCCTGCCCCGCTTGACAGGGCAAAAACGCTTTATACAATATTTTTCTCAACTAGGTGTATTTTCCATAATATTCTCCCATCATACAGAAACGGTAAAAAATTACTGTCTTCAGGTGTTGGGCCAGATAATTGAACATGACGAAAAGTACGGAACTGACTTGATGGATACACTGAGAATTCTACTGGATAATTCCTGTAGCTGGACAACTACCGCCAACCAGATGTACGTTCATGTAAATACCGTTTATTATAGGATGTTCAAAGTTCAAAAACTTCTCAATGTAGATTTTTCCTTGTTTGAAACCCGCCTTCATCTATATACTGCTATTAGAGCCTGGGATACCCTTAATACCTGTAATCTCATGGAGTAGATAGGGTAAGCGAGACATTGTTATTTTAGTCAAAGCGGTTTGTTCTTGAGGAACTATCGGTAAAGGGGCTAATGTTGTTTAAATTAGTAGATATTAGTATTATTAGATTAGGAAATTTTTATGAAGCTTTTCATTAAGGGTGTGATTTCTTGAATATGGCTCAAAATAATAAATGGAGTTGGGAAACTCAACCATTACCTATCCCAGCTGCTGAAATAAAAAAAACAGTTAATACAGATATAGTGATAATTGGTGCAGGTCTTACAGGAATGGTAGCAGCCCTATCCGCCAAAGAGGCAGGCTCCACCCCCATAATCATTGAGAAAAACGGGTACTTTTCAGCAAGAGGAAGTCATAATGCGGCATTTGGCAGCAAGGTGCAGCAGAAGTTGGGTATCGAAATAAACTACCGGGAAGTCATTCGTGCATGGATCGCCTGGGCTCAAGGCAAACTTGATGAGGATTTACTCTGGGAATTTGCTAGAAAAAGTGGGGCATGCATGGACTGGCTTATTGATATTGCAGAAAACGGTGGATTGGAAGTAGGTATTTGGGATGGTTATTACAAAGGATCCTATTATACTGAATATCCAGTCGCTCATATATTTCATGTTCCTGGCCGACCAGATAAGTCATGGAATTACGGTCTGGCCAAAATACTGGAACAGACTGTTCAGAGCCGAGGAATTGAAATCCTCTACAATCTGCCAGCAACAAGGTTAATCAGGGATGGCAATGGGCCCATTACCGGGGTTATTGCTGGTCATCCCAATAACTATACCCAGTATAATATTGATAAAGGCGTCATAATTGCCACAGGTGATTATGCTTCTAATACAGAAATGCTGGAAAGGTATGCTCCTTATGCACTTCAAGTTGATGCTCAGCTCTATTTTCCCCAGGTATCTAACATGGGGGAGGGACACATAATGGCCATGTGGGTTGGCGCAGCCATGCAAAAAATAGAACCCCATGCAGCGGTAATACATTTAGAAGCTGGAGCAATGAGTTATTTTTTCCTTCACATAAATTCTCAGGGAAAACGCTTCAAGAATGAAGATGTAAACATACAGTCCAAAAGCTTAACTAAAGAACTGGAGACGGGAGGACTAGCATGGTCCATATATGATGCCAATGGTTTATCTGATGTTCAAAAAGCCGTGTCAATGGGTATAGGCGGTGGTTTGTTCTGGGATCAAATAAATCGTTTGATAGGTGAAGAATGGGATATGGATGCTGAACAGGCGTTACTACAGGATCATATAAGGTCTGGCAAAGTATTTACTGCTGACACCCTTGAAGGGTTGGCTCAAAAAATAAAGGTTCCGGTTGATAATTTTAAGGCCACAGTTACACGCTATAATGAATTAGTTGCTCAAAAGGATGATCCCGATTATGGCAAACGTCCGGAGTTGCTTACTCCGATTGTAAAACCGCCCTTTTACGCAGGTAAATTATTAAGTACCATACTAACTGCTTCAGGTGGCTTGCGTACTAACACTAACTGCGAAGTGCTGGATATATATGACCGACCTATTGAGAACTTATATGTTGCTGGAGCTACCGCCGGTGGTTTTTTCGCCAATGACTATCCTACTATCTGCCCGGGTATCGGTCACGGGCGCTGCATCACCTTTGGCCGCATCGCCGGCATTATCGCCGCCGGGAAAGATATAGATGATATGATCCCTTCGCGACATATTTAAGAAACAGAATTGGAGTAGATCTGCCATGCTGTTGCTGTGTCAGATCAAATTGAGAGTATCCCATATCTTCACAGCGGTATATAGATTAACCCGGGTATCCATCCTGGACAAATCAAGCTCCAGCAGTTCTTGTATCTTATTTACCCGATAATACAAGGTATTGATATGAATGAAAAGGCTATGAGCTGTGGCTTTCCAGTTAAAACTACTGTCCAGCAGTTGTCGTAAAGTAGACAGTAACTCACCGTTGTTATTTTTGTCATATTCGATGAGTGATCCCAGCGTCCTGCAGCAAAATTCCTTCAGGCATTCGGTATCCTGGGAAAATATATGGGTAAACATTCCCTGCTCAGCAAAATGCTGGATATGGGGTTGCCTTCCTAACAGTTGGGGTAGAGCTAACGCAATGCGAGCCTCTTGAAAGCTGAGATGGCGTCATACATATTCAGCCTGGCACCTGACCAGTATGATAAAGAGGAGGGTTATGAGTTGCGACATCTGGAACAAATGTTGAGCCCTGTGATCAAGAATAGAGCAGGTGTTGTTGCACAAAATCTCGATAAAGATGAACTTATACTCCTGGATAGGATTAGGCAGCAAAAATTAGACCTGTTAGAAAAACGCATTACACCATCCCAGATAGATATAGTACGTCCAGAAATCGTAGCATCATGGCTGCGGTCCCATAGTTACGGCCTGGACCCCTTTGATTTTGTTTATGGCCCCACTCTGGACCAATCTGCTTTTGAAGAACTGCTGCGGGAGAAAGGCTCTATTATTCAAGCCGCAGACCCGTATATCAGTCAGCTGGAAATCATGCTGTCTGGCAACAACTATCTGATTCTATTGACCGATGAACAGGGTGTCATTCTGCGACTGGGAACCGGCAATGATACGATCCTAAGACAGATCGAAGAACGTTTTTCACTTACACCCGGTACGGTCTGGACCGAGGAAACGGTAGGGACTGTTTCTCATGTGATGAGCCTTTCCCTGGGCAGCCCGATCCAATTATGCGGACCAGAGATGTATTCGGAAACTTGTTCCCAGGTGATGGGACTCATACTGGGAAGTCCTTTGCAAGCTGCTCTGGAGCAGAATACGGAAACTTGCAACCAGACCTCCTGCTCCTCAGCTCCTATTTATGATGGCAATTCAAGTCTGGTTGGCAGCATAACCATCATCAGCCCCTATTTATACCACCAGAACCCTCACTCACTGGGGCTGACCGTGTCCACTGCCTGGGCCATTCAAAATCACCTTCGCTTGACACTTCCACCGAAAAAGCCCGAACGATCCAGGAGAATGGGGGGTGTTCCCAATAGCTTAAAAGCCAGATATACTTTCGACTCCATTATTGGTCATGACCCAACCTTGCTCAAAACTATCGAGCAGGTGAAAAAATATGCCCGTTTGGAATCCAACCTTTTAGTCCAAGGAGAAAGTGGTACCGGCAAAGAAGTATTTGCTCAGGCTGTACATAATGAAACCCGACCCTACGGACCATTTATAGCAGTAAATTGTGCCGCCATACCTCGCACTCTAATCGAGAGCGAATTGTTCGGTTATGTAGGTGGCGCCTTTACTGGAGCTGGCCGGCAGGGCAGTCCAGGAAAAATTGAAATGGCCCACGGAGGAACACTGTTCCTGGACGAAATTGGAGATATGCCTCTCGAGCTGCAGAGTGTGCTGCTTCGAGTAATCGAAGAAAAAGTCGTTATGAGAGTCGGGGGCAGCCATTATATACCGGTGGAATTTCGGTTGATCACTGCTACCAACAAAGACCTGACAGCATTAGTCGAGAAGCAGCAGTTCCGCCAAGACCTTTATTATCGCCTGGCAGTACTGGATATTCAGATCCCGCCCTTACGGGAAAGAGGTACTGACATCATTACCTTGGCTGAGCACTTCATCGAGATGACGGCAGTAAAACAGCGGATACCTGCTCCTGTTTTAAGTGAATCCGCTATGTACCTTTTAATGCGATTTAGGTGGCCAGGAAATATACGGCAACTGGAAAACATAATCCTTCGAGCTGTGAATACCAGCCGTGATGGAATAATCAAACCTGAAGATCTTTCACCGGAAATCAGCCGCCCGAGCAATAGCGGCAGCGTATTACCCTCGATCCGCCAGACCAGTACCCGGGCAGACCATGAACTTTTACTTACAGATATAGAGAAGATAACCATCTTGAAGGCCTTGCTGCAGTCGGGGAATAATATCAGCAAGGCTGCCATTATGCTGGGTATGAGTAAGTCTACTCTTTATAGGCGAATTAATAAATATCAGCTGCTGAGCACCATAAGAGCTGATAAATAGAAGTAGAGCCTGGGATTCAGGCTCTACTCATAATCATGATATGTAGTTGAGCATTGCTGCTATAATTGCACTTCCATATTATCTAGTCAGGCTAGTCGATAGAATGACAGACCCCGCTATCCAACAGAAATGCGACATCGGGAACCGTCCGAGACCACTGTCGCACTGTCGCATAGTTAGGCTTTTTCCTGAACCGCAGCCTGGGCAGCAATTCGGCCAAAGGTAGCCGTACGTCCCAGTGCAATTCCGCCCAACATTTCCGGGTAGTTTAGCGCAAAAAAGGAACCACTGTCATTACCAGCTGCATAGAGACCGGGAATGGCATTTAATTCCTGGTCAAGCACCTGCATCCGGGTATTGATCCTCAAACCATTCAGGTTGCAAATGAGCATGCCGGCCAGATTGGCCGCGTAAAAAGGAGCCTGTTGCAATGTTGATAGTCTAAAAGTAATCTTGCCAAAATCCAAATCTTCCCCTTTTTGCGCTAGTTCGTTATATCGGTTAACGGTGGCAGAAAAAGTTCCGGCCGGCACTTTCATTAGCCCGGCTAACTCATCTATGCTGTCAGCCTTCTTTATCAAACCCATCTCCACCAGTTTATTAATTTCTGCTTCCTGCAGATCCAGACCCCCGCGGGGCGGAGCTCCAGGATGATCTACAATTCGAGAACAGATAGTGGTATGAAACCTCTTGACATCTTCTTTCCAGTTGGCATCCCATACCTGCCACCATACCTGACCTGGTTCCATTAAAGCAGCATCCCAGCAGTAATCATAGGGCAGATCTTCATTTACGAACCGCTCACCCCGTGTGTTTACTCTGAGAAATGGCTGACTACCCAGCTGAAGATATCCGCCCTGCCAGGGTGGGCCAATCGGTTTACCGTCCAGTACTATACCCCGGTCAAATACCATCATTGCATGCACCGGGTCCATCGCTGCTCCCACCCACAGACCAGCTTTTATCCCATCACCGGTATTGGTCAAAGGGCATACACTCATACTGGTAGCCAATGCAGTAGGGCAGAGTTTCTCGACCATTTCCACATCCCGGGCATACCCCCCGGTGCACAGAATAACGCCCTGTTGCGCATTTACTCGGATATACTCACCTTGTTTGTTCCTGGCAATGGCACCGGTTACCCGGCTGTTATCTTCCCGGATCAGCTGTACCAGGGGGGTTTCATAATATATATCTACACCTAGTTCTTTTGCCTTCTCTACCAGGACAGGCAGGTAATATACTGATCCGATAGCACCGGTGGGAAATGAAGTCACTTCCTGCCCAGGCGCTACCGCCGCAGCAGCGTATGCACTTCAAGGGGCAGTGTAGCAAGAGCATCAAAAAAGAGAGTCTGATTTTTCAGACTCTCTTCAGATTGTCGGGATGGTGGGCAAGATGAGTACTCTTTAATCGACCGCTGATTCTTTGGATCTAACTTCATCCAGCAGATGAAATTCCTTTATTTTTCTGTAAAGCGTGGACCTGCTCATCCCTAATATGGCTGCAGCTTCAGAAACATTAGAGCCCGTTTGCAGCAAAGTTTGCATGATAGTTATTTTTTCCATCTCCTTAATAGAAAGGCGATTTTCCAGAACATTATGTTCCGACAGGTAATCATTTTTTTCTATTTGCTGACCGTGCCAGGGGGAAATAACGCTAATTTCATCCGGAAGGTCTTCCGGTTTAATAACTCCATCACTAGAGGTATTAACCGCGTAGAGCATAGCATTTTCGAGTTCCCTGATATTACCTGGCCAGCCGTATTTGCATAAGCGGAAAATGGCTCCGTCATCCAGATTAGGAACGGCGATTCCCTGCTTCTGAGCTGTGGAATGAATAAAGTATTTAGCCAGTCTAATAATATCCGCACCCCTCTCTCGAAGAGGTGGAATGAATATCTTCAAAACTTTCAAACGATAGTACAGATCCTCACGGAATTTCTTTTCATTTATTAAATCCAGCAAGTCTTTGTTAGTGGCAGTAACTAATCTAAAATCAACTGGGATATACCTGCTTCCTCCAACCCGCATCAGCTTCTTTTCTTCCAAAACCCTCAGCAGTACCGGCTGTATTTCTAAGGGCATATCGCCAATCTCATCCAGAAATAAAGTTCCCCCATCAGCCATCTCGATCTTGCCTGGCCGTCCCTGCCTTTCGGCTCCGGTAAATGCTCCCCCTTCATAACCGAACAGTTCACTTTCAATCAAGGTTCTAGGTATAGCAGCACAATTTACAGCAATAAAAGGACCTTCCGGCCGGCTTTCATTATGAATAGCTTGGGCATACACCTCTTTTCCGGTACCGCTTTCCCCTTGTATCAATATATTGGCATCCAAAGAAGCAAATTTTCTAGCCATTTTTTTTGATTCAATCAGCGGAGGACAGTTACCAATTATTCTATCAAAGGTAAATTGTGCATCTGCCCCGCTAATTTTAATACTACCCGATTTCTTTATTCGATCAATTTTCTTAAGGGTCAAGACGCAACCGAAATTCTGACCATATTGGTCCTTAACTGCCTGGGCAGAACGTAATTGCAGCCTCTGGTTCAATTGTTCAATTTCTATCTCGGCATCCAATATCGGTTTTCCAGTATCCAAGACCTCTCTTATTAGTGGCTGTTTACCCATTACCGTTTCAAAAGAATTACCTATCAGATCTTGATCCAAGTAATGCAACATTCTTCTTGCGGTCAGATTTGCTTTGGTAATGAATCCTTTTTTGTTAATGGTTATCACTGCTTCCTGGGCTGATTCCAGAGTTACGCTAAGCAGTTGGTTATTTAAAGCCAATTGGAATTCACTTTGAACTGCCCAGGCCATAGAGACCACCAGGCCCAGAGAATGATAACTCTGCTGGTGAAAACTGGGACTGACTATACACAGGGTGCCTGCAATATTTCGGTTCCCATCATAAATTGGAGCTGAAGAACAGGAAATTTGCTCATAAGTTCCGCAATAGTGCTCAGGACCACATATCTGCATAGGAGTACCTGCTATCAAGCTTATTCCATGAGCACAGGTACCTACCGTCTCTTCGGTCCAAACTGAACCAGGCACCAGATTAAACCTTCTATTCTGTTTCTTTAATTGCTCATTACCTTCAATAACCCGAAGCATAGCTCCCTGCTCGTCTGATAAGAGAATTATGCATTCAGATTTAGATAACATAGTCTCCAGTTGCCAAAGATACGGGTCAGCGGCCTGAATCAGCAGGTCTTTTTCCCGCATTAGTTTAGATAATTCGGAATCATCCAGAATTGGCCCATAATTGTAGTTAAAAAGATCCAGACCATAATTATATGACCTTATCCATGATTCAACCACCTCCGGGCGAACCAGGTCCACCTGGGAGGGGCTGATCCGTTGATTTACTACATCAACTTTTTGCTGCTGTATTTTTTCCATTAGTATAATGTCATTCTGATCAAGGACCGGTACAATAAGACCGCGGTTTTTAATCATAGGGCTAAGCATTTGTTCCAAAGATTTCATGAAATTAATCACCCCTTTAAGCTAGCAGCTTCTCTATTTCTACAACTCAATATCATTCGACAATATTATCAAATTTCAGTCATTTTTCAAAATTTCGATTCTCATATTAGTACAATTTTAATAAAAATACCTAAGAATTTCATTCTAGTGATCGATTTTAGGAATGGCTCTATTCTATTAAACGACGATTTTCGCTGATTGTCAAAGGAGTAAAAGATGGCATATTTATTGCATTATAGTTTTTCTAAAGGGCATTAGGGAGGTTTATTTATGGCGTTAGCGCGTACAGCAACAAAAAGCATGTACCAACTCATTGACGGTGTACTTGATGAAGGCTTGGGATTCGCAGCTTCCTACCTGGAGAGGATGATTAATCGCTCCATAATAATAACCGACTGCAATGGTCATATACATTATCCGGAAATATCTGGGAATGCCGAGGAGATTAATGATATCTTTATCCAGATACCGACGTATGTAAACCAGAATGAGCCCTATTATCATGAATGGGAAAAGTCTCTATATTATCCGGTGCCTTACAACGGTGCCAGTGCTTTTATTATTGTTCGTAATATTCCAGTTAAGTTACAGACATCTACAGTTCTAATTCTGGATGAAGTAAAACTAGCAGTTAAATGCTATTTTTCCAAAATAACTAGCAGCAAAAGCACCTTTGAAAAGGAATTAGGTGATTATCTAACAAACAAAAATAATGCCGATATCAAAGAAATAGTAAAATTGAGTGAAAGAAACTTGGACTTGGACTGCCCTTATTTGGTTTCTATTGTAGAAGCAGAAACTGTAGGTCCAGTCGACTGGCAGTTAGTCAGTTCATACGCTGGGGAATATTTCAGAAGATTGAAGATTGATGTCATTCCCATTGTCAAGACCGATCATCTGCTGTTGGTTATCCCAGGCACAATTCATGACCATAACCCGAAAGTGCAATCAGACGGACATTACCCGATCAACAGTAATGAGCTTAAAATGTTTCTGGATGGGAGATTTAATATCAGCACCTGTCATGGTATGGGACAAATATACCCTCTAACAGATTTGCGAATAAGCTATACGGAAGCCCGCACTGCCCTGACCCTTCCGCGTCTTCTAGGGCAGGAGGGAACAGTCCAGAAATATGCTGATCTAGGTATATTTTCCATCTTATTTTCACAGGATGCCGCTAGCTTGAAAAACTACAGCTTCAATACCCTGGGCAAACTGCTGGAATATGATGAAAAAACCGAGGGCAAATTACTGCCCACCTTGCGCGAATTGCTCGATAACTGCTATAACTTCAAGGAAACTGCAGATAAACTGTTTGTGCATATTAATACCCTATATTATCGGATAAATAAAATAGAGGAAATCCTGGAACTGGATCTTTCCCAAATGCTGACCCGGGTCAACCTGTATACAGCCATTAAGGTTTGGGATACCCTGGAACTCAACGGTTTCCTTCAATAAGACGACCAGGGGACCAGGTTAGACAGCTGGTCCCCTTGTTTTCTGTCACCTTTCCTGAGCAATATGAATAATATGGATCATAAAGTGTTCATGGGGGATTGATGTATGAGCAGGAGTCTAAGTTACAAGAATGTAAGCAAAAAGCGGTTTAACTGCATGAAATCATCTATGCGCTCCCGGGTGAGCGCATTTGCCCAAAGTAATAATTATTCGATTACAATTTGGCAGGTTCCAGACAAGGATATCGGGAGATGGCATATACGCTTGGAAAGTTCCAAGATGAATAAGCCTAATTTGGATTTTATCGCCAATGTAAAGCGTACCAGCAACAATCTGCTAACCATTGATCTGGTGCATATGCCCGCCTTTATCTCTACCTCAAGCGCAGTAAGAGAAGTCAACCAGGTTTATAACAACTGCACCGAATAACAGGCGAAGCAGGGAAGGAAGCAGGGGGACGGTTCTTCCCTGCTTCCTTCCCTGCTCGGGTCACCCTGTCAGGGTTTAAACCGATTGAAGAGTTTGCCTATAGGTGGAGTCACTATTTCTATGGCTCCTTCCGGGCAGGTTTCCTGACAGCAGTAGCATCTTATACACAGATCATAGTTGTATATGGGTGGTTTCCCTTTTTCATTTCTTTCCCAATCAACTGCTTTGGGTGTAACCGGGCACATATTAACACAGATACCGCATTTTATGCATTTGAGGTCATCTATGGCTGGTCGGGGAACGATTATGTTTCTCATGCGTTTACTCTTAATACTGGAAGCCAAGCCGGAGCGGGCCACGGAGAAATCACTTACCTGGAATTCCTGGAGAGAATCGCCCACCAACTTAACGTCTTCATACTGTCCCAAACCATTGTTATGCCCTATTCGTATAGTAGGTACCTCATCAGGCTTAACCCCCAATATTCGGCACATAGTAGCGTCCAACGCTACTGGATCGGCGGAAAACAACAGTACGTTCATTTTCCTGGGCCTTCCACCCCGGGGGCCATTTCCTTCCATTGCCATAATACCATCCATTATATACCAGCGCGGCTTTAGCAAAAGGTTTAAATCCACCAGCATGGTTGCGAAATCATCCAGCTCAGGTAATTTGGCATGAAACTCACCTTTTAGTACTCCGGGAATACAACCAAACTGATTTTTTACTGCTCCGGTCAGACGGGTCAGTCCATGAGTCTTCATTTTGGCAATACTTATGATCGCATCACTTTCAACTACTCCCCGAGCTAAAACGAAGCTCTTATGCTGCTTTCCTGCGGGAAAGGGAACTCTAACCCCTTCTTTGAAATCAGCTATCTCTATACCCAACTCCTGCCCGGCCTGATAAATCCCAGACTTTTTGGCTACATTAATAGGACTGCTTATCGCCGGAGAGTCACCATAACTTATCCGAGCCCCGCGGGCTAGTAGTATTTCACCTACGGCCTTAAATACTGCTGGGTGAGTAGTAACACATTCCTCAGACGAAGCTGGGGCCAGCAGGTTGGGTTTAAGCAGGATCTTTTCACCTGGCTGGAAAAACTGATCATATCCTCCCAGCAGTTCCAGACCAGTTTCTACCGCAGTCTTTACCTTAGAATAATTATAATCTTCACATCTTACCAGGGCTACCACTGACATTGGCTTACACCTCATTTTCTAAAGGGGAGCGGGGACGGGACGGCCAGGGGGACCAGGGGGACGGTTCTTTTAGTTGCTACCATGGTAGCAACTAAAAGAACCGTCCCCCTAGTCCCCCACTCTTGTTTTGTTTGTTTTTATGTTTCATAGGCTGGATGTCCTTCCGGTATTATTTCTCGGTAGCTGCCATCGGTGTTGTGGCAGATTACTTTATGTATGCCTGAATTTAGTATTATCCTTTTACACAAAAAACATGGCTCTGCGTCTAGTATTTTGCCAGTTTCCACTTCATAGCCGGATAAGTACAATGTTGCACCCATAGTTTTTGCCCGACCGGCATTAATTATGGCATTCATCTCGGCATGTACACTCCTACACAGTTCGTAGCGTTCTCCGCTGGGTACACCTTTTGCTTCCCGCTCACAAAACCCTAGATCACAACAGTTAGGCAGACCACGGGGCGCCCCTGTATATCCGGTGGATACTATGACATCATTCTGTACAATTACTGCTCCATAGTTTCTTCTTAAACATGTGCCTCGAGATGCTACATCCAAGGCAATGTTTAGATAATATTCATTTTTGCTGGGCCTGGTTTTCAAGATTATCACTCCTGTACAATATAAAGGCATTTCTCCATCTTTTTCTATATTATTATAGATATCTCCTGCTCAACATAAGTTACATTAATGGGCTTTCTTATAGCGAACGAAGTCAGTGTACGGATATTTCAAAATGAATAACATAACGAGGTTGTTCTCCACCCGACAGTCGCAAAGACTTGAGCTGTTTCAATATTTATTGTATACAAAAATCTTCACCTTAACTGCACTATATCAGGATAACTCCTAATCTAGCTATCCTCCTTCATGGATAAAGCCACCCGGCCCCGATCTTTATCAATTGATAAAACTCTAACTTTAACCCGATCACCTATGTTGACTACATCCATGGGATGTTTTACATAATTATCAGCCAGCTGAGATATATGAACCATACCACTTTGTTTAAGACCAATATCTACAAATGCTCCAAAGTCAACTACATTGATCACTGTTCCCTGCAGTTCCATGCCTTCTTTTAAATCATCCAGATTAAGTATATCTTCTCTGAAAACTGGAGTTGGCAGTTCCTCCCGGGGATCACGGCCCGGCTTCCGGAGATTCTCCAGAATATCCTTTAAAGTAGGAACTCCGGTATCTAAATATTCAGCTGTACGATGCAAATCGATTTTTTTTAGTTTTTCATTAAGCTCATTTTTCCCTATATCAGCCAGATTGGCCTCCAGCATTTTCAGCAGGTTTTCTGTCAGTGGATATGATTCGGGGTGAATAGCGGTTGCATCCAAGGGGTGCTCTCCTCCCGGCAGTCGCAAAAACCCGGCACATTGTTCAAATGTTTTTGGTCCCAGACGGGGAACCTTAAGTAAATCCCGGCGTTTCTTAAATACTCCATTCTCCTCTCTGAATTTGACGATGTTTTCTGCTACCGGCATATTAATTCCCGCAGCATAGCTTAATAGGGATGGAGATGCGGTATTCAAATCAACTCCTACATAATTGACCACTGTTTCCACCACCGCAGCAAGTTTTTCCTCCAGTACCTTCTCATTTATATCATGCTGATACTGTCCTACCCCAATCGCTCTGGGCTCTATCTTCACCAGTTCTGCCAGGGGATCCTGTAAACGACGAGCAATGGATACGGCGCTTCTTTCTGACACATCCAGCTGTGGAAATTCATGCGCAGCCAAGGTAGATGCTGAATACACACTGGCACCGGCCTCATTCACAATTATGTAAAATAGACTCCGGGTACTTTCTTTTATAAAATCGGCTACAAACTTCTCTGTTTCCCGGCAAGCAGTGCCGTTTCCTATAGCTATCAGACTAATTTGGTATTGGGAAACAATCCGTTCTACAATTCTTTTAGCCTCTTCTATCTGATTGCGGGGTGGGGTGGGATATATCACTGCGGTTTCCAGGAGTTTACCGGTTTCGTCTACAACTCCCAACTTACAGCCAGTACGAAAAGCGGGATCAATCCCCAGGACTTTGTTGCCCTTTACCGGAGGTTGCAACAGCAGTTGCCGCAGATTTTTGGAGAAGATAATAACCGCTTGTTTTTCGGCTTTTTCGGTGAGTTCAGCCCGGATGTCCCTCTGAACCGAAGGTTGTATAAGCCGTTTATAGGAATCCAGAATTGCCTCCTGTATCATTTCTGCACCGGGAGACCCGGCTTTAGCAAATTTTTCTTCCAGATAATTCACTATCCTGGTTTCATCCACATCGATCTTTACTTTTAATATATCTTCTCTTTCACCGCGGTTTATGGCCAGTATTCTATGAGCGGGTATCTTTTGCACTTCTTCCCGATATTCATAATACATGGTATATACTGATATTTTTTCAGCATCCCGAGCGGTGGAACTAATAAATCCCCGACGGCGGGTGAAATCCCGTATCCACCCACGTACTGATGGATCATCGGCTATATTCTCAGCTATAATATCGCGGGCGCCTTTAAGTGCATCCTCAACAGTACCGACGTCCTGGTTTAAAAACTCGGCAGCTTTCTCTAATAATAACTCCGGTGATGGAAATGACAAAATATATTCGGCCAGCGGTTCCAGTCCTCTTTCCCTGGCGGCACTGGCCCTGGTTTTCTTTTTGGGGCGGAAAGGCCGATATATATCATCAACTCTGGTTATAGTAGCGGCATTCATAACTGCTTCATGTAATTCGGCGGTCATTTTTCCCTGTTCCTCAATCAGCCTAATTACATCTTGTTTGCGTTCATTTAGGTTGCGATGGAAGGTTAGCAGTTCAGCAATCTGCCTTATCTGTACCTCATCCAAACCTCCAGTCATTTCTTTTCTATACCTAGCAATAAAAGGCACGGTATTGCCATCATCCAGCAGCTTAACAGTACTGCTGACCTTTTTTACATCAATGCTGCTAGCAAGGGCTACCATGTTTAAAATCTTATTCTGCATAAAACCTCCTAATAATACTAGATGTAGTAAGAAAATAACTTGGTGGGGCTGAAGGCTTAAGGTTAGCGTAGGGGGAAAGGCTATTCGAGCAACGGGATCATAACTTTTTCCAATCAATCTCAAGCAACTCCCAGCTAACCTAAACTTAAGAACTAAGACCGACCCCAAGCCTACTTAAGCCAGTTCACCTTCAGCCAATTTTCATTAGTGTTTGTGGCTCCTAGCCACGGGGGGTTAGTTTAGAAGTAAGTGTCGATTATCTTTTCGGCCAGCCTTCTCTCCATTTCTGCTCGACTTAGCAAGAGCATCACCAGTAAAAAGCTCTGCCATTGTTCTGATTCTACCTCACTTAGGTTGGTTATTTCTTTTATGGACTGTATCTCCTGAAAAGCGACTTCCTCCAACTTGGTATCTCTATGCTTTTCTATCTCCAGAAATGTATCATATACCTTCTCCAGGAATTTGTCATCCTGTTCCAAGCCATCAAAAAGGTGAGAAAACAATTGCCCAATATCGTTAATGGACAGCATCTGTTTGAGCTTGTAAATCAATATTAATAGAATCATGTTATCCTTGGAATACTTCTTGTTTTTGGGCGGGATTAAAATTCCAGCTTTTGCGTAGTTATTGATCATTGCTTTGGTCAATATTTTATCTTTATCGCTTCTTTTTAAACCACCCAGTTTATGGTCCATATAGGTAGTAACCTGATCCATGTATAAATCAATATCTGGAATATCAACTGTCCTAATTTGGCCGCTGGAAGATATTTCCCGGATGAGTTCGGTTATATTTTCCTGATTCAACACTAATAATACCCCCATTAACTAAAATATATCTAAATAGATAATATTATTTATTGCCTCATTGCACAAGATATATTATTATGTAAACATAACACAACATAGTTTCAATAACTACATCACGGAGGTGCTATATGTATCCATCTAATCCCGACTCACGTCCCAAACAAAACCATGAACATCCGGGCCAATCCTTCCGGTTCAGAATAACAAAATTCATTCGGCCTTATGAACTGGTAAACGGTTTGACTCATCTGCTGGGAGTATTCCTGGCCATTCCTGCTGTATATCTTTTGATACAGCAGGCACCCGTAGGCAGAAGCTTGGCTTTCTATGGTTCTCTCTATATTTTTGGTGTCAGCCTTTTTCTCCTATACCTGGCCAGTACAACTTATCACCTTTTGAATATATCTGAACAGTGCACTCTTAATCTAAGACGTATCGATCATATGATGATCTTTATTCTTATTGCCGGTTCTTATACCCCAATATGTATAATAGCCTTACCCGGTTGGTGGGGATGGGGCCTGTTAATTGCGGTATGGAGCCTTACTATTGCCGGCATATGCCTTAAGATCTGGTATTTTAATGCCCCCCGTTGGTTATCTACTCTTTTATATATCCTCATGGGCTGGATGGTAATGATAGCCCTTTATCCCCTTTATCTGCGGGTATCTTTTTCAGGAGTTTTCTGGCTGGCCCTGGGAGGACTTAGCTACACGGTCGGAGCCGTGATTTACGCCTTAAAAAAACCGAAGTTTAATATTAAATACTTTGGATTTCATGAAATATTCCATATATTTGTGCTACTGGGCAGTTTCTGTCATTACTGGATGGTCTACCGATATCTGCTGCCGGTCTAGTCGAAATAGGAAACTGATGACAAAGGATTTTGTCATCGGTCTGAGAGCCTGGTCAAGGACGTATGCTTGTTTATTTCATGGCTTTTATAAGGTTAGAATTTCCACACCCTCTTCAGTAACTCTTACCGTATGTTCCCATTGCGCAGACAAAGAGCCATCCTGGGTAACGGCAGTCCAGTTGTCTGCCAGGACCCGGCAGCGATAATCCCCTGCATTAATCATCGGTTCCACGGTCATAACCATGTTGGGAACCAGCACCATACCCGACTGCTGCTGTCCATAATGCTGAACAAATGGATCTTCATGAAATTTATTACCGGTCCCATGCCCACCATAATTCTGCACCACTGAAAAACCATGTTTTTGAGCATGCTGTTCGATAGCATAACCTATGTGTCCAGTGCGATTAAAAGGCTTAACCTGTTCTATCCCCAGATTCATACATTCATAGGCTACTTGAACCAAGGTTCGAGCTTCTGGTGAGGTTTCTCCCAGCAAAAACATCCGGCTCATATCTCCATAGTATCCATTCAGGATACAGGTTATATCAATGTTAAGTATATCCCCCTCTTTTAAAACCGTATGATCAGGAATCCCATGGCAAATAACATTATTAAGCGAAGTACAAACGCTCTTGGGAAAACCATTATAACCCAACGGGGCCGGAATGGCCTTATGGGTTATCGTCAAATCGTGAACCCAAGTATTGATATCGTTAGTCGTTATCCCCACCTTGATTCTATCTGAAATAATATCCATAATTTTCTTGCTTAACTGGCATGCCTGACGGATTCCTTCTATCTGGACCTCACTTTTAATTAAACTACGACCTGGTATCGGAATGCCTAGCTTTCTCATTTCTCTTAGTCGTTCATCCTGCTCCATATGGCATTTCTTGTATTTATTCCCGCTCCCGCACCAGCACGGATCATTTCGGGATATCCTTTTAAAATACATATTTTACTAAGTAATCTCCTTTCCACGCAATCCTTAATTCTAAATAGGACTCTTATCTATATTACCCTTAATTAGAGTTAATTGTCACTGTGGTCTGCAACAACCCTAATTTTACAAGACGGTGGGTACCTCCTACCACTACCTAAATAGGCTATATTAGCATAACAGCTTTTCTAGCTGGGATACAGTATCTACAATATATAAAGGCCGGGAAGACAAAAACTCTCCTTCGGATGCATAACCGTAGGTAACGACGGCTACATCAATACTATTGGCCCGGGCACCGTCCACATCATGTTTTCTGTCCCCTACCATGATAATCTCATTACCCGCTAGTTGCTTAAAGTTTTCCAGTACAAAAGCTATGACTTCGGCTTTATCTATCCTGCTGCCATCCAAGTTGCTGCCCACAACCAAATCAAAGAATTTTAACAGGTCGAAATGATCCAGTATCTGTTGGGCATAAACACCTGGTTTGGAGGTTGCTACCGCCATCATCCGGCCACTATTTTGAAGACCCTTCAGCAATGAGGGTATACCACGATATACCTTATTTTCAAACATCCCCTTAACAGCAAAATATTCCCGGTAGTATTGTACTGCCTGCCAAGCCTGGGTATGGCTGAAAGCATAGAATTCCCGGAAAGAATCTATTAGCGGCGGCCCTATGAAAGCCCGTAGTTTATTGCCATCATCCTCTACTATGCCAAATTTTTTTAGGGCATACTTCACAGAATTTATGATGCCTGGGGCAGAATCTGTCAACGTTCCATCCAGATCAAATATTATCAACTCATACTTCTTCAATTATTATTTCCCCCATCCACGTTCCAAGTGGCAAAGCCGTCCACCACTAATCATGGTAATTATCTTTACCTGGCTTTCCAGCCCCCGTCAATACACAAAACCTGAGCATTAATATACCCCGCAGTTCTGGAGAGAAGAAACACACAGGCACTGGCAATTTCCTCCGGAGCAGCCAACCTTCCTGTAGGAATCTCATCCTCCAGAGCTTTTATTTCCTCTATGTCTAGTTGAGAGTACATCATATCTGTTGCCACCGGGCCTGGAGCAATAGCATTTACGGTTATCCCGGAAGGGGCTACTTCGCTTCCCAGGGATTTAGTAAATGCTATCAGCCCTCCTTTGGATGCAGCATAAACCGCCTCAAAAGAGGCTCCATCGATACCTTGGGTAGATGCAATATTTACTATTCGACCGAATTTCTTTCCAATCATATATGGTAATACCTGCTTACAGCATAAGAAGGCACCCCTCAAGTTAACATTCATAACTCGATCCCACTCAACAACACTGGTATCTTGTACCAGAGATCTGAGAGTTACCCCGGCATTATTTACTAAGAGGTCAACTTCCCCCACTGTATTCCTAATCCGGGCAAATAACCGGGCTACCTCCTGCTCGCTGCTAATGTCCCCTTGCAGTGCTAGCGCGGTATATCCACCATCTTGCAATTCATCAATTAATTCCTGGGCTTCTTTGTAGGAAGAATTATAATTCACTATAACTCGCCCTCCCCGAGCGGCAACCGCACGAGCCACGGCCGCACCTATTCCGCGACCGCCTCCGGTTACTAGGCAAACCTGCCCTTCCAGGCTATCATTAAATTGGTCCAAAACTGCACCTCCAGGGCGACCGTATTACTATGGCCATTATATACACCATAGGTTAATCCTGTAACCCATTATAATATAAGCGGCAGATTAATTCATATATCTGAGCTGATAACCCTTGCCATTAGTTTTTTCTCCGCCACCTATATTTCCTTATAATGTCGGTCATAGATATCAACAACCACATTTTGGTAATAAACTATGTTCTTGGGTGATAGTATAAAGCAGCAGATTAGATTCATAAGCGCACCGGCAACAAAGCTGGAATTCCTTGAAAAGAGCCCTTTCCACAAGAATTTTAGCAAGATTTCGAATACTACGTCTTGACAAAGAGGCAATCGTCTCATACAATTAAAGCACCTTGGAGACTAGATTTTTGTAAAATTCTTATCTCTAAATGAATTATTGCTCTTCAATATAACTATTAACTAGAGGTTTGCCCGACCCATAATCGCTGAAAATTTAAATAGGTTTTCTGAATAATTTTGAAATCTGTAGAATAATGATTAATACGTTATAAAACCCAATTTTGTAAATCAGCAGCAAGGCCGGCGATGAAATTTTTCTAGCAATTTGTAGTTGTCCATTCTAGCTTATTCACATCAACAAGCATATCACGCTAAAGCAAATACAATTTATTCTTATGTGTTTGCTCATCTTGACAGTTCATTCTAAACAATTAAACGGCCAAATTAATATACTGCTCTAACTCTTTTACTCAGAATAAGAACTTTCGAGTTCTAACACAAATTGGAATTCGATGTAAAATACATGGTGAGGGGGTGTACAAATAGTAGGCTTTTTCCCTTAAGTTAGATAGATAAGAGTTCAAATGAGAAAAGGAGGAGTTTAAATGTCTGGACATGGAGGTGGATGGGCGAATCCCGCCCCCGCAGGTTTGCTTGCTCTAGCAATAGCCTGTTTTACGTTTTATGCAGTATTAGGTGGTAAGGTTGAAGGTACATGTATACCTCTGCTCGGATGCTGGTTGATTGGTGGTTTCGTAGTACAGTTCACGGTTGCGATTATTGAGCTTATGGAAGGTGCCACAACTGGTGGTAATGTATTCCTGTTCTTCTCGGCTTTCTTTATGCTGACAGGTGGGATGGAATTTATTTTCAAATATCTGGTTATTGCCAATGGATGGCCAGCACTTGACGCTCGGATAGATGGCTATGCTTGGACCGCATTATGGCTCGGCCTCTGGTGTTGGACTCCGGCTTATTTCAAGTCTCCCCTGGTAATGACCCTCCTAGTACTTTGCCTCGATGTTGCAGTTCCCATTGTAGCCCTGCAGGACCTGCAGGTTATTGGGCATGATTATGCACATATTGCCGGTACTTTCCTGGGTATAACTGGACTTTTGGGTGTCTATATGTCAGCCTGTATCGTCCTTAATACCGAGTTTGGAAGAGCAGTACTACCTGTACCTGGGCCTATCATCAAACCAAAAAACATATCCGCATAGGCCATTAAAGATATAAATAAATTTATTCAAACTGGGATTAAGATAACCCCGGTTGTGAATCGTCTTTATAACATAAACTGACTATAAGCAAAAAAATTAAGTGGGCCAATCTGGCTCACTTAATTTTTTCCAAGATGAGCCAAGAAATATTCATTGTT